>JBNMNB010000038.1:0-40084 GCA_051270635.1 Verrucomicrobiales bacterium
AGCGAGAGCGATCACGTTTTGGAGAGAAGCGAGAGTCGGGTGCACGAACGATGACCGGTGCGGAATGGGGGAATGTGACGGCGTTGCGAGATTTGAAACAGAACAGATAGAGATATCCGGTGATACACCGCAGTGAGTGCAGCCGCGATCAGGGCGGGTAGTTGGAGATTCCATTGCTTGCCTCGCCGCCGGCCACGTTGCGGCTGATCATTTTGAAATGCGGTGGCGGGGTGAGACCGACCGTCCCTGGAGCGTATGGCACCTCCGAAAATATTAGTGGTTTCGTTATCGGGGATGGCACGGTCGACGACTGGAAAGTGACTCACGCGCCATCATGGGGGAAGCCCGCCCCTTGGCTGAAACGGTTCCAACCCCGGCTCATGATGAATTCACAGAATTCTTCTACGACTGAGCCTCTTTCGATTCTGAAAAAACACAGTAGTCCACTTTCGCCAGATTCTGTGTGAGGGCCGATTTTCCCGTCGACTCCGGTCCGAAAATACACACACGAACGGCGTAGTGGGCGCGGACGCAGGGAGGAATTAGATCCCAGTTCTCCAGCGGGTTCTCGCGGATCGAGGTCCCGCTGATCTTGCGCGCGCGATCCACCGGGATGAAGCGGGCGTCGAAGATGTCGGCGAGCTTGTGATCGTAGGTCTCGGAAGCGAACACGTAGCACCTTGCCATGCTCGTCCCAATCCGCTTTCCGGTATTTCTCGGAATCCAGGCAGTAGCGCAACGATTGCCGCAAGAGTGTCGAGGCATGTTCGAGCCCGACGACATCAAGCAGAGTCCACGCCCGATAGGGCAACACGGTTCGATGGACTTCGGTGTTCTCTTGCACCACTTCTAACAATGCGTCAAATGCTGCGGAGCTGTCTTGTTGCACCATGCCGGCAAACATCCTTTCCGCGGCGGCGACGTCCTTGGTGCGCACTACAGCACGAAGCTGCTCTGGCGATCAGGAAGACACGTCGTCTTCAGCGGGGACGTGGTGCAGTCTTTCCGCGCTGCGTCCGCCGTGTTCTTGAATGCGATTCGTGTTCCGATAGAGCACCTTCATTACCGGCAGTGCGGCCTGCTCACGAGGCATCAACTCCGCCATGTGCAAAGCAGGAGTCAGTGCGATCAGGGTGTGAAACCCCACGTAGTCTTCGCCGCCAAAGCTCCGAGCGTTGGCGAGTGCGCCTGCTCCCAACAACTGCTTCAGCGGCACTCCACTCTTTAACTTCTCGAACAGAGCTGGCTGGAGCTTCGTCACCGGTGTCTCCTGCATGAAGCGCACCAGGGGTTCCATCGCGCCAAAGCTCAGTGTGTCCGGGCCATCGGCTCCCATGCCCGTTCAGTAATTCCTTTTTTTCAAGCTTTGCCTGGGACCCACCACCTTCTATCCTGCCGCCATGCAACTTGCTGAAATGACATGGCCAAAAGTGGACGCGCTCTCCCGTAACAAGCCGGTGGTGATCCCGATCGCTGCAGTGGAGCAGCACGGGCATCACTTGCCGCTCTATACGGATAGCTACCTGTTGGGCGAGATCGTGCGGCGGGCCGCGCTTTTGCACGAAGCGACGGCGCTCTTTTGTCCGCTGCAATGGCTGGGTAATTCTGATCATCACATGGACTTTGCGGGGACGGTGTCAGCGCGGCCCAGGACATACCTGGATCTGTTGCGCGATCTTGGCGAAAACTGGCTGCGTCACGGCTTCAAACGAATCGTGTTTATCAACGGTCACGGCGGTAACGATGTGCCAGGGAAGCAGGCGGTGTTCGAGCTGCGACAGGAGCATCGTGATCGCGCGGATCTGTTGTTGTTGATGTCGACCTATTGGGGCCTCGGTGTGGCCCCGGCCGGCACAAGTGCCGTCACTTTTGTTCAGACTGAAATGGGTCACGCCTGCGAGTGGGAGACATCGATGATGCTGGCCCTGAATGCTGATCTGGTTGGCGACTATCAAAGTGCGGATGCCGTCGCGCCAGGCAATGCATTTCTGCCGGCGTCGCGCGGATGGATTACGCGTGATCGCACTGCGCCCGGGCACATCGGAGTGCCACAGGCTGCAACTGCGGAGAAAGGCGAAGTGCTGTTCAGCAGGTTTGCGTCAGAGGTGAGCAGCTTCCTCGACCGGGTGATCGCCTGGGACGGGAAATCCTGGGAAGGCTGATCAGTTGCTCCAAAATGTGGACCGCTCGGGTGCCTGATAGCGAATGCCCATCTCCGGTGTATCGACCGGTTCGCCGCGAAAGAGGGATTCGACTCCTCCCAGTGTCATTCCGCTGGTAAGCAATGTGCGCTCGACCGGGTAGGGGGCTTTGCCGGTGACGATCATTTGCTCGATGTGCTCCACCAGCGGATTGAAAAAATCGGCGGTGGTGGCGCTGTGGCCTGGCATGGGCAGATACATCTGGCAGGAGTAGACTTCGCCAGTCTCAGCGTTGAGTCCGGCGTAGTTGAAGTCCTGGATCGGCAGCATCAGCAAGGTGGTGCGGAAGCCATCGCGGTGTTCGATGAAATAGCCGTAGCCATTTGGAAAAGTGGTGCGCGCCCAGTCGAAGGTGACCGGCTCCTTGAAGTAGCCATCGGTAACCGGAAGTGTGTGGCTGCGACTGATCGCCGAGACGATGAGCCTCTGAGTGGTCTCACTTCCGCCTGCCTTCTCCCACATCGCTGCGTCACGCAGTGCCGTGATGCGCTGGATTCCGGATTCGCCGCCTTTGCGCCGCTCTGACATGCATTGCGCGGTTTCGAGACCATGGAAATCGTAGCTGTCGACGCCGCCGTATCCGACACAGACGCTCTCCGTCAGTGGTGCGCCCGGTGGCACGTCAATCGATGGCAGGCGCCAGGTGACGGGCAGCGACGATCCGGCAAAAAACGGAAACCCGAGCCGCTTGGAATCTTCCACCATCTCGACGCATTCCTTCCAGTCGGTCGACAGGTGTTTGTCGTTGAAGACAGGCACCGAGCGTCCGCTCTTTTCGAACACCTGCACGATTTCTTTGAAGAACTTGTAACGCGGGTAGCGCGTCTGGCCTTTCTCGTTCTTGGGATACTTCCCGTGTTCTGCAATGATGACAACGCCATCCACAGCCAGTGTATCGCCACCCAAAGTAAGCGCCTTTTCGATGCTGTCGTAGATCGGGACGCCGTGCCGATCTGCTGTTGCCTTCGCCAGGTCGCCTTCCGGAAACTGATCGACATAAAGTGCAACCAGATCGACGGGCGGAGCCTGCCAGGTGCCGTTCCAGGCCTTGCCCACCAGCAGCCGGTCAATGAAGTGCTGCGCGTGCGAGTGTTTGCGGACTTCCGTGCCGATAAGCGCGATCCTCTTTCGCGGCACCGTCGGCTCAGCTTGAACCGGCGCAGCGAAGCAGGCAATCGCGAAAACAGTAGCAATGGCCTTTGAGAGAATGGGAAGTATTCGTAGTATTGAGGCTTTCATGATCGTGAGTAATTGAATGACGAGGCGCAGGCCGCGCTGCGGACGAGGGGGTGCGCGGATTCTTGCAATAGTATCAGTCGCAGGGATCATGTGCGACCCTCGACCTTGAGGCCTTAAGGATAGAAGGGGCACTCGCGGTGTTGGACCAACGTCAAACCGCTGGTGGAAGAGCTTGACGGGGTGGGGGAGGGCCGCTTGCCAAACCCGGATATTTATCACCTGCAGGAAGATTAGAAAGTGTCTGGCACTTTCTAATCTTTACATGTAGTCTTCTGTGAGACCAAGCGACTGAAGCCATTCAAAAGTCTCGGGCACAGATTCCTCCGGAACATTGTTCGCAATGGAACTTGCAGCATGGCCGCGTGCATCATCATCTGCCAAAGACTCGATATAGCCAATGGCAGACGGGACATCGGCACCAGCCAGGCTTCCCAAGAGCGCCTGCCGCATTTGTGTCTTAACCGCAAGCGAACTGAGGCCATCAACCGTGGCAAAAATCTCACCTGTTTGGTAAGGCAGGGCACCACGAGTGAGGCTGCGAATCAATTTCGCCTGCAGCGTTTTGTCTGCCGTTCTGGCAATGGCGAGAATCGTTGCTTCTTCGCCCGCATACTGAAACGCCTTAGAAAGAAAACTTCTCGACCACTCGGAATCGTGCACCTGCGTGTCGAAATGGCGAACCGCCCAATCGATCGCTGCGTTGGGATCCGTTTTGATCATTTCCTCAAGAATCAACGCGCCCGGCTTCCCCCAGTCGAACGGATCGTCCAATTCCGCCAGCAGCGAAGCCGCAGCATCTGGATTCGACTTCCCAAGTTCCACCGCTACCGCGCCAATCGCTGCCTCACGCTCCTGCGGATCGGCAAGCGCTTCTGCCCACTTCCTTGCAGATCCAGTCCCAGTAATTCCTCGCGCCATCGCCGTCGCAATGCCAGCCATCGCCTCAGCTCTCGCTTTAGGTGACAACGCATCTGCCATTTCCAGAGCCTTCGCCGTGTCGTTGGCGAACAGCTTTGCGAATGCGATGGTCACAATACCATCTGCCCAATTATACGTTCTTCCAGTGTCTTCCCAGATCGCCACCAACTCAAGGCAACGTTTAGGAGACCGCAATACGACTGCTTGGGGAATACTCGCGATTGCCCCTATTTTCTTCTCAGAAATCAATCGAGCGGTAGCCGCCTGTGGATCGATCAGCGCCCACTCTGCAAGAAACGATATCCAGGTATTCCTATCATCCACGAAATATTCATAACCACCTTCTGGATCAACTTCCGCCCACCGAGCGAGCAGTCTTTGCCGACCGGTGAAACCACGCGCGTCATCCCCAAACGACTCCCACTGTTCGCCGAGAGCGGCGCTATCAATCAAGGTCGCAATGTTCGAGGAGTCCTTTGCGACCTCGGCCTCCAAAGTCGATTCCCTCGAAGCCACGCCGCGCTCCTGAAGCTGCCCATCAACCAGCAGCTTGTCCGGTACTGCTCTCACCGAACCATTTTTTGCGAGCGCAAATCCTCCAACACCGCCCACCACATTCAGTCACATCCAATTCCAGCAACGTTAACCGTTTTGGGTGGATCTGGACTTCTAATTCTCCGGACGGCCCTATCGTGGAACCATGAAACAGCGCTACAGCGAGCACTTAAGTTGCCAGAAAATTTCAACCGATGGCGTTCGCTGGAATCGCTCGTGCATGGATGAGCGATGATCCAGACCAGGCACCCGTATGGGCCAGGTAACTTTTCCTGAATTGATTCAACCTCTTCGATTGCGGCGTCGCGTAGACTCCCGACGCCCAGCATTGCCAATGATCCTGACTCGGCCTCGGTCTCCATAACTTTTGAAATTTCCTCACAAGCTTGTGCAGCGAGCTGGTTTCTTGTCTTATGGCCTGAAGATTTAACACGGATGTAGAATGGATAATCAAAGATGGTCACAGATCGAGAGCGAACGGCAGCGACTGGTACAGGTTGTGCAGTTCGCAGTAGTCGCATTTCTTTGCTTTTTTTGCGGGCTGGCTCCGCTATTGTCTGCGCAGCAGCCCAATATTGTTCTCATCATCGCTGATGACATGGCATGGGACGATGCGGGTTTCTCGGGGAATCCTAACGTTTCGACGCCGAATCTTGATCGTCTTGCGAGCGAGGGAATGCGATTTACGAACGCTTTTCTTACCGCGTCATCTTGTTCGCCATCGCGCTATTCGATCATCACCGGTCGCTATCCTCACAATACTGGGGCAGAGGAATTGCATTGGCCACTGCCTGCAGAACAGACCACGTTCGTTGAAAAACTGCGTAACGCTGGCTACTGGTCAGCGGCGGCGGGAAAGTGGCATCTCGGTGATGCGGTTCGTGAGCGATTTGATGTCGTCAGGGAAACCGACACTTCTGGTTTTCAGTTGCCAACTGGCGAAGCGGGCAAGGCTGGCAAGTTTATTGAGACGATGGAAGGAGAAGCGCAGTCCGGCTGTACCGAATGGGTGCCTCTGCTCAATGTTCGCCCGAAAGAGAAGCCGTTCTTTCTCTGGCTTGCCGCGCTCGATCCTCATCGCCCGTACCATGAGAACATCGTAGAAGATCCCACCGACCCTGCGACTGTAAGACTTCCTCCCTACCACCTCGATACGCCTGAAGTTCGAAAGGATTACGCTCTCTACCAGGACGAGATCAAACGCCTCGATAAGTATGTTGGCCTTGTCATGGAGGAACTGAAGCGGCAGAAAATTGAAGGCAATACACTGGTAATGTTCATGTCCGACAATGGCCGACCGTTTCCTCGGGATAAGACTACTATCTATGATTCGGGCATTAAGACTCCATTCATCGTGCGTTGGCCCGGGCACGTGAAGCCTGGAAGCATGTGTGCCAGTCTTGTCAGCACAATCGATATCGCGCCGACATTTCTCGACGTGGCTGGCCTTGCGAGCGGTGAGCCTTTTCAAGGGAAGAGCTTTCGCGCAGTGTTGAAGGATCCGAGTGCAAACGTTCGTAAGTTCGCATTTGCCGAGCAGAACTGGCACGACTACGAGGCTCATGCCAGGGCCGTGCGCGGCAAGCGGTTCAAATTGATCCGCACGGCTTACACTGATCTCCCGCTCACCCCGTCGGCGGATGGAGTGCGTTCGCCAATGTATCAAACGATGACGAAGCTGCGCACGCAAGGGAAGTTGTCGGCGGCGCAATCAGTCTACTTCACATTGCCGCGACCTAAAGAAGAGCTCTATGACTGTGCCGTTGATCCACACGAATTACAGGACCTCGCGGGCAATTCTCAGTATGACAGTATTCGCGACGAGCTGGGCTCTGCACTCGATCAATGGGTGAAGGACACTAAGGATTACGTCCCCATACTGCGCACAGCTGATGAGTTTGATCGTACGACTGGTCTGCCAACACCGGCGCGAGTAAGACCAAGGCTATCGAAAGCCCAGATGGTCGAGAAAGGACTGGCTGCGCCGTAGCCTCGCTGGGAATCATGCAAGCGCGATCGTCCTCAAATCCTTATTCGCACAGTTCATTTCCGCACAAGCCCTGACTAAGACGCCACGCGGGCATCCACCAGCGTCTCAACCTCCCCAACCAGCTGGTCGAAGTGATAGGGCTTTAGAATGAACGCATCCGGAATTCGGCCCTCGGGAGAGCGATAACTTTCGTCATCACTGATGTTGCCACTACAGATGATCACCGGGAGGTCAGGGTAGTCGCGGGCGATCACGGCAAAGGCCTCTTGTCCTGACAGGATAGGCATCGCACCGTCCAGCATTACTACGGATATGTTGTTACTACGGTCGGCACACAGCGCGAGAGCCTCCTGCCCGTTGTCCGCAGTGATCACATTGCAGCCTTGGCGGGTAAGCACTGCGACTGCAATCGCACGCACTGCTGGCTCGTCATCGGCCACCAGGACGGTTACTCCTTTGATGTCGGGTCGTGCTGACTTCGTCCCCTTGCCCGCCTGCGCATCTTTCGCGTTTTCCTGCATTTCATTGGCTTCATGCAGGGGAAGATTGATGGTGAAAGTCGTGCCGCGGCCGCACTCCGATTCACATTCAATCCAGCCACCATGTTGAGAGACGATGCCATAGCACATCGCCAGTCCCAGGCCCGATCCTTTGTTCGGCGCTTTGGTGGTGAAGAACGGCACGAAAATGCGATCCAGGTGTTCCTTTGAGATACCCTCTCCTGTGTCGGTCACCCTGACATAGACATAATCACCAGGAGTGCGTTCAAGATCCTCTTTCGCCGAAACGGTACGGACTCCGGTAGTGAGAGTAATGACACCACCCTGCTCGTTCATCGCGTCCTTGGCATTGATACAGAGGTTCATCAATACCTGCTGGATCTGGTTGCTGTCAGCTTTGATCCCCAGCTGATTCTCAAACAGCCGAGGCACTATGTCAATTCGCGGCCCGAAGGTGTGCTCAACGATTCCATGGATCTCTGTCACCAGTGAATTAATATCCTCGTGTTTCAGCTGTAGCTCTTCCTTCCGCGAAAACGCCAGCAACTGCCGCACTACGCCCGCTGCCCTTTCACCGGCGGTGCTGGCCTGACGCAGGTGCTCAGTAGTTTCGGGATATTTGAGATTATCCCGGTTGGCGCTGATCGCCAGACTGACGTTTCCATTGATTGCGGTGAGCAGATTGTTGAAATCGTGAGCTATACCTCCTGCCATCAAGCCGACCGCTTCCATTTTCTGAGATTGCCTTAGCTGCGAGATCGTTTCTTGCAGTTCGGCAGTGCGTTCCTGGACTTGTTCCTCAAGCTCAGCCTGGTTCTCCACAAGGCGGTCCATCATCTCATTGAATGTGGCACTCAAAGAATACAGTTCGCGACTTCCGCTTTCTGACATGCGTACGCCCAGCTCCCCTTTTGCCGCCCGGTTCGCTATGCCGCACATAGAAAGAATTGGTCGCGACAGTTGCCGCTCGATGGTAAGACCAAGCAACACAGCCGACAGTATCCCAACACTCGCTCCAAGAAAGAGGTGATGGTAAGTCGCATACAGGACGCTGAACAAATTTGCCTTGGAATCGGTCCAAACTAGTCCCCATTCCCTTTCGGATTCCAGTTGTAGATTCGGCCTGACTAAGTGTCCAATATAGACGGCCAAGTCGTTTTCATAGTTGAGCCCGTTGCCACGCAGCGCCGTGATTGGAATGTCGCCAAATATTTCCTCGGATTTTCGAAAAATTTGAGTCCTGTCAGAACTGTAAAGAATGTTACCACTGGCATCGATGAGGAACATCTGTCCGGAGCCGCTCTCGCCAATGCCGTCGAGGATCGACCAGACCGACCCGAACCCCATTCGCGCGCGCACCACATGAATATCGGATTCCAGTTCGTCCGGAACTTTTTCATAGACAAGAACCGACAGTTCGTCTTCCGACTTGCGGATCGGGTCGCTGACGACTGTGCAAGATTGTTCCACGCACCGCTCAAACCACGGTGAACGATCCTGGGTAACGGAGACATCGTCTGATGTGGCCACCACGTAGCCGTTTTCGTCGAGCAGCGAAATTTCAGTGAACCGCGTATCGAGACTCATTCGGGACAGTTCGGCGGCACGGGAGTCAGGATCTGTGGCACGCCCCACGAGAAGCGGGTTGGTTCTTATTAGGTCGACATCGAGTACTACGTTTTCCAGCAGTCCCTCAACCTCAACCGCTAGACGCCGTGTCAGCGAGCTCCGATCTTTCAGGGCGGCCTCTTTCAGTTCCGATAGAGTCGAGAATCCAAACAGCCCTAGAACGACGAGCAGCGGCAAAAGTCCCGCGCCGAGCAGGCCGATCGTCGTAGTGGTCTGAATCCTGGGACGCCTCATCACCTGCTATCGAGGATCGCTTGCCGCCGTTTGGACGGGTGTGGCAAGCTTCTTGCTTTTTTGAAGTTTTCTCAAAAGCTTCGCCAGTCGGGTGTGCTCCTGGCTATCGGGGATAGTGCACCACTCTGAGCGCGCGACGAAATCGTCCGGTGGGAATAACGCATGGTCGGCGCGGAGTTCTTCGCTGATCATCGAATACGATTCCGGGATGCCGTTGGGATACCACAACTCGTTCGACACTTCGGCAATATTTTCGGGCTGAAGCAGGAAGTTCAGAAACGCGTAGGCACCGGCTGGATTTTTCGAATCCCGGGACACCGTAAGCATGTCGAGCCAAAGCGGTGTACCCTCCTTCGGAAGAAAGTATCCGATGTTTGGGTTCTTCTCGGCAGCCTGGGCAATATCTCCTGAGTAAGTTACGGCAACGACGAACTCTCCATTGGAAAGACTTTCGATCATCGTCGAAGAGGGCTGGAGTTCTATCTCGCTACTCCCCGCCACGTTGGAGATCGTCCGGGCGGCGAGTGCGAGCGTCGCAGAACTGTAGTCGTCGATCGCCTTACCCATGAAAATGTTCACCATCGCGATCAAGTCCGCTGCTTCGTCAACCAGCAAGCGCTTTCCTGGAGTGGCATCATTGAAGAACAATCCCAGCGAAAGTTCGGGATTGGTGATCAGATCTTTACGATAGGCAACCGCTAAACCTCCCCAAAGATAGGGAAGGGCGTATACATTCCCCGGGTCGTTCGGCATGCTGCGGAACCTCTTGCCAACCTTCTCCTGGCCGATCAATTGATGGGGATCCAGCCTGCGGATGAGTGAACCCGACGTAAAGTTCGGCAAGTCGGAGTGGCTAATCACGGCGACATCGTAGTGATGCGGGTGGGCGGTCATCAGTCCAATCTGATCATCGCTGTTTTCAAAGTAATGCTGAACCAGTTTGAAACCGGTCGCGCGCTCGAATTTTTCAACGGTTGATTCCGGAAGGTATTCCTCCCAGGTCAGCACGTGAACCTCTCCGGACGATGCCGGGGTAGATGCGCCAGGGTCTGCGGATCTCACACACGCTGACGCACAGAATATCAAAAACCCGAGGGCTACTAATTTTGCATGTTTCATCTTATTTTTTGCCAGGATTCGGATCGAATAAAAGTTCTCTCTCGATCAGAAAGCTAACATGCGAAATTATGATTTCAATAATTATTGAAATCACCGTTAAATTAACTATTACTAGATCGAAACAAATAGAACAAATGTAACTCTCCGGGAGTTATATTTGAGGAATTGTTATAGGATCTTTTTAGAGGCGGAATATGCGAAACCTTGGTTAATCACTTCTCGCCAGTGTGTATGGATCTACGGCCCGATGCGAAGCCTGAAGAATCTTGAACCGCTGACATCTGAAAAGGCGACTTCGCTTCGCCCCTCTGTTGTCACCACGGCACTGGCGGAGTCCTCCCAACTTCCAGGCTCTCCACCTGGCGATTGTTCAAGGACGACCTGAGTTCCGGTCTCTATCCAGCTGAGCACTGCGCCGCGTTGTCCGCTGCGCCTGATCGTCAACGTTGGCAGGCCAGTGACCTGGATGGTGCGAATTCGATGCCAGAACCCGCTCGACAACGAAAACCTGCGTGGCAGTCGATTTTCTTTGACACGCGAAATCAGAAGTAAAATTTTGCTTATCGCTGTCAATCATAAAAAACTTGATTTATTCTAATAATTATGATTTATTGAGTTTCTCCCTATCAATATGAAATCCATTTCCATTTTTTTCTGGGTGTTTTCCCTGCCGCTTGTGCTCGGATGCTGGCTCGCTAACGTCCCGGCTGCACTTGGCCAGGTTACGTACACGGTGAACATCGACGGCTTTTCGACGTTTCAACACGCCGATACTGGCACCGTTAATCCCTACACCAGCCCACCTCTCGCTGTAGGAAGCCTGTTTGATGGGGTAGGTGCCGATCGAACGCTTTATTTACAAACGGACGTTGGGCATGTGACGCAATCGCTTGATGTCAATTCGTCTCTGTTTCCCAATTTTCTGTCCCTTCAGACGGCGGTTGCGAGTACTTCCAGGATGCTTTACGACAATATCGGAGGCACTGAGGTTGATCTGACAAACTTAGGGGCTACTCACTTCTTGTTTGATCTGCAAATACATGATCAGAGTGGCAACTGGGTGTTGGACGTGACGGATGGGGATGGCGATTCAGCCACTTATGCGTTCACACAGTCGGCAATCACCGGCCCCGAGACTCTAGCGGTGGCGTTCACTGATTTCACCCAAACGGGTACGATGGATTTTGACAGATTGACGTCCTTCCAGCTTGAAATCGCAGGAGATGCTCTCGACTATCAAATTGGTGTGTTCGGCGCCGGCACTGTGCCTGAGCCAACGACTGGAATGTTGGTCTTACTTGGCGCGGGTTTCCTGCTGGGCATGCGACGACGTGTGGGCCCGATCCAGCGTTCATTCGGGGTGACCTCCTGAGCCCAGGCGGCGTTGGGACACACTTGTACAAATGGGATCGTCGCTACTCGGTAGACGGAGTCATCGATCTAAGCCAGGCACCGGAGGACGTTCTCGGAATGTTCAAGGTGGCGATGGGCAATGGTGACATTGTTAGTCGACCAGTCGGAACAACTGTTCGTTCGTGGCTTTGACAAGCAGCGGAAGATGAATTCCGTCAAGATCTACTACTTCGACAAAGAGTAGAGTAGAGTAGAGAAGAGACCGGATGGTCTCGCTCACCGATTCATCAGTTCAACAGGTCAGGGCGACGAATTCGAACGATGAGTGCCGAGTAGTTTTGATTGTTGATTTCTGAATTGAACTTGTAATGCAGGCCCCGTTTTTCACTTCAACAATCTCTATTCATCACTCATCAATCCACTGAGATGCCTTACATGCCAGAAACCTTCCCCAGAATGCGTTCGATACCTTCGCGCGGAAAGGCCTGGAGAGTTTGGGTCTGGACATTGCCTGCGGAGGTGAGTTTCACCATGAGGGCAGCAGCAGTCTCATCGTCCGGTGCATCAAAGGAGAGAACTCCGTCGAATCCGCCGGTCGTCCAGTAAAGAGCATTGATTTTGGCTCCCACAGCGGTGGCAGTCCTGGTGAAAGCGTCAGCCCGGTTGGGACTGTCCTGGATAGTGCTGGCACCCTGCGGAGTAAATGTGAGAAGCGTGATGTATCGTCTCATGGCTGGTAACGGTTCGAGATTTTCCTGTGGCGCGTAATGGTGGAAGAAGGAGCCCGCACCGAACTCCCGTCTTTAAAAGCCACCATAGCGCGTCACTCCAACCACAGCTGCCCGGTAGTTGCGAATTGCTGTGCAAAAAACGATACCATGAAGGCCTTCCATCCCAGGGGCCGCCCACCCCTGGAAATCAAAGTTCCTACCAGTCAACTCGGTCATGGTACTCGCACGCGGAGGTAGGTTTCCCTGGGATTGCCTGGGATCACTCCCGTCCAAGTGGTGCCGGAAACGGAGTTGACCAGTGTTTCCCAGTTTTTCAAGTTGGCGCTGCGCTCAACGACGCCACTGTCCACGCCGGGTTCCCAGTTCAGGATGATCGCGTGCGTGGCGCGGTCGCGGGCAATGCGGGTGATGCGCACCCCAGCAGTTCCGCGGGCAATAGCCAATTCGCGAACCTCCTCGGCACAGAGCGCCCGGCGGTAGATCCGCACATCGTCGATCCGGCCCGCAAAGTTGTCGCCGTCGGGAACGGTTCCGGCAGATGCTTCTTCGCCGATGATAAAACTGTTGTTCCTCGCGTAGCGGACGATGCCGGTTCCTGTGGAATCGCTGGCTGCCGCCTTCCCGTCGACATAAAAGATCGTGTTCACACCATCACTCGTGAGGGTGAAATGGTGCCAACCCGGCGCAAGGGTTGAGAGCGGCACGGAAGGAACGACGTAGCTTCCGGACTTGCTGCGCACATAGGCCTGGATCTCCCCTGCGGAGCGGTCGACAAAGAACTCGTATCCTCCCGTGTCGGTATTGCCGGCAATGG
Organism: Verrucomicrobiales bacterium; assembly: GCA_051270635.1. Taxonomy (GTDB): domain Bacteria; phylum Verrucomicrobiota; class Verrucomicrobiia; order Verrucomicrobiales; family DEV007; genus JAGROY01. The sequence goes on from JBNMNB010000038.1 coordinate 13,284, forward strand.
CCGCGTCGCTGTCGAAGCTCGCTGCTGCCCAGTCGTCGCGCTGTGCCCAAAGGCCAAGCGTCACCGTCGTCGGCTGCAACGCCGAGGCATAGGGAATCTCAATATAGTTGCCGACGCCGTCGAAGGCGATCGCACCGTTCGCATTGCCATCGCGATCGACTGTGGGAGTTGCTCCAAAGAGCGTGCCATCCCACCCGTTCCCGGTCGCATCAATCGCGTTGCCGTCCAGCGGATAGTAGGCGACCAGGCCCACTTCGATGCCCGGACAAAGGGAGCCGCACTCAAAGCGATAAGTAGGCGAGTCGTCAGCGTCCCCAAGTGTCACCGAACAACTCTCATCTCCCGAGAACGCGGTCGCCACGGCATTCGGCGCGTCGCCGTTGTTAAACAGCACGCGCCGGAAGCTCTCCAGCGTGTTGCTGTCATCGCGATCGATATCCACTACAAACGTCACCGACTCTCCCGGGTCGAATGCAGTAAACGCGAGTCGAACCAGGTCGGCGCGCACACCGCCGCTGTCATTGTCATCGGGAGATTCCAGCGTCACGCCCGTTCCGGCTGGCGCGACGATGTCCGTGACCGAATCGAAGTTGAAGGCCGTGTCACCAATGGTCACCTCGAATTCTGTCAGCTGCAGCATTCCCGAAGAGGTGTTGGTCACCCGCAGCGTCGGCGTGTTGGCATCATTGAAAACGTCGAACGTGAATCCCAAGGCACCGTTGCCGCTGCCCCCACCGACACACGCCAGGCGATAGGACGATGCGTCAGCAGCATCCGGAAGAGAGGCCGAACAACTCGCCGTTTTCGCAAATGCCGTGGCCACCGCATTTGGCGCGTCCCCGTTGTTAAAAAGCACGCGCCGGTAGTCCTCCGTCGAGTTAACATTGTCCGCATCGACATCGGCGACGAATGTCACCGTTTCTCCCGGTGACAATCCGGTGAACGTGAGGCGAATTCGGTCGGCGCGCGCGCCTCCTAAATCGTCGCCGATCATCAAGGTAAACTGCAATTCAGCCAAACATCGCTTCCCGGGACACAGGAGCAATACAAACAGAAGGCTCCAGTGGAACCCTGCAGACAAGTGAGATCTCATTATGACCAGTCAAAGCCATGCTCGAGCCTCCGCCTCGCGTTGATTGCTTTTCTTTGGCCGAAAATTGGGACTATCTATTGCTGGGTCAGACGTCAACGTGCCCACGGTAGTTTCCCTTTAGTACACATCACCCACCGTCGCGAAGTGACAGCTCAGATTCTGTCGGCCCGATCTTGCAACCGTTCACCTACCCGCATCCACTTCAGGGCGGCGAGTAAAGTGCCTCTCAATTTTGAATTCCCACAATGAAAGCTCTCCCATTCCTTCTCCTCCTCGTCGCTAGCGTTTCGCTCCATGCCCAAGCCCCACCCACCGTCGCCGGCTACACCGGCCAGGTCAGTCACGCGCCCGGCGAAGTGCTGACCCTCCATGTCTCCACCAACGCACCCACCTTCTCCGCCGAGATCGCACGTCTCGGCGCCGGAAGCGTCACCGTTTGGAAAAACGAAAGCATCCCCGGCAAAGACCATCCCGTCCCCGACAATGCCTCCTCCCATGGCTGTGGCTGGCCCACTGCGATCACCGTCCCCATCCCCGTCGATTGGAAAAGCGGCTACTACCACGTCACCCTCCGCGCTGCGGATGCGACCGGCTCCTGCCACTTCGTCCTGCGCGAATCGCCCGACGCCAAAGATCCCGCACCCGTTCTCCTGCAACTCGCCACCAACACCTACAACGCTTACAACAACTGGGGCGGGTTCAGCCTCTACGCTTACAACGGCCGCGACAAGATCCAGGGCAGCCGCGTCTCCTTTCACCGCCCACCCGGGAGCCTGTTTGGGAAATGGGAACAGCCCTTCGTCGACTGGGCGGAGAAGAACGGGATCCGGCTCGCCTTCGCGGCCAACGGCGATCTCGAATTCCACCCTGACATTCTCAAAAACCGCCGCCTCGTCCTTAGCGTCGGCCACGACGAATACTGGTCTGCCCCCATGCGCGATCACCTCGAAGCCTTCATCGGCGATGGGGGCAATGTCGCCTTTTTCAGCGGCAACACCTGCTGCTGGCAAGTGCGGAGCGAGCAGGGCGGAAACGCACTCACCTGCTGGAAACAGAGCTACAAATCCGACCCCGTGTTCGAGGCCGGAGAGGGTCACGCCCTGCTTTCCACTCTCTGGAGCCACTACCTCATCGGCCGTCCCGAAAACACCCTCACCGGAGTCGGCTTCCTCTGGGGCGGTTACCACAAGAGCCACGGTCAATACATGGATGGCAGTGGCGCCTTCACCGCCCACCGCACCGACCATTGGATCTTCGAGGGCACCGGCCTGAAACGCGGCGAAGCCTTCGGAGGCAAGCACACCGTCGTCGGCTACGAGTGCGACGGCTGCGAGATCGAGTGGCGCGACGGACTTCCTTCGCCTACCCACCGCGATGGCACGCCGAAGAGCTTCGAGATCCTCGCCACCGCGCCCGCTCGCTGGCACCCCGACGATTCGGAATGGTACGAGAAATGGGAGAAAGGGCGCGAGGGGAACGCGGTCGTTGGAATCTACGAACGGGGCGGCACCGTCGTCACCACCGGCACCACCGACTGGGCGCACGGCCTCCTCGGCGGCGACCCGGTCGTCGAGCGCATCACCCAGAACATCATCGTCAGACTTTCCCGTCCCAAGTGAGATCCCCCTGGGCGAAGGCGGCACTTCATCCAGTAAACCGCCAGGTTATCCCTTTAGATCAGCTCCGAGGTGTTTCTGAAGCAGCTTTTTGGTGGCGAGAGCGCCTTCCTTTTCACCGAGGGGATCGGCAGGAACGCGCTCGCGGGTTGGGCCGCCAGAACCCAGTGACGGGCCCTCGTATTCCACCTCGATCCAGCCTCGGTAACCGGAGTCCACAACCATTTTGAGCAGGCGACCGTAGTCAGAATAGCACTCTTCGCCGTCCGCGTCGAAATCGTGCGACTTGGCGCAGATTCCTTTGGCAAAAGGCAGCATTGCCGCGACGCCGGCATAGCGGTCGTGGAACTCGCCTTTCGCGCGATTCTTCTGGAAATTGCCGAAATCAGGCAAGGTCCCGCAGCGCGGATGATCCACGCGTTTGACGGCCGAGGCGATCCACGCGCCGTCGGTGCGGAGACCTTCGCCGTGGTTTTCGAACATGATATCGAGTTTAAGCCGATCAGCGTGCTCGAGAAGTTGGGATGTCCCGTCGGCCAGTAACCGGGCTTGCTCGTCGGCTGATGAGCCTGCATCGCTGATCGGGTTGACGCGAACACCCGTGCAACCCAGCGCCGCAGCGGATTCCAGCCAGGGGATGTACTTCTGGACATTGGCCGTGCGCTTCACAGCATCTTTGGCGCCGAGGGCATCATGAAGGTCGACGAGAATGAGCAAGTTGTGCACGCCTGCATCTTTGGCTCGGCGATTCAGTTCGGCGATCTTCTTTGGATTGGCGTGATCGTCCCCAAGCAGAATTCCGCTGTAGTCAACGCCTGCAAAACCCAGTTCTCCAGCCATGGTTGGGAACTCAAGTGGATCGCGTTTCGCGACGCCGGGCGCTCCTCGAAACGCGCGGTGAAACGTCCACTGACCGAGCGAAAGCCGAAAACGCGGCCCTTCGTCGTCGGCATGGGAGTAGCCGATTGGGAATGTGGCTGCAGCGAGTGCGGCGCTAGAGTTACGAAGGAACTGGCGGCGATCCAAGTTGCGGGTTCTCATGTCGAAGGGGGTATTGTGGATTTAAAGGCGTTCCATAGCCTGAGGTAATTTTGAGGTGGCTGGCTGCTGATCACATCCAGGATCGGCCTGATGACTAAAAAAATAGTCACGCCGAAGTTGTCCGTGCACGTCTAGCTCGGCAAGCTAATTCCGGATTCCAGGACATCTCATATCCAACAATCCGGTTGCGGTTCCCAGGAAGTAGGCCCTCTTGAAGAAGACGGGTATCCGCGTCTGTGGATTTGACAGGGAAACCTGCTTTCACGACTCATTGGGTGATTCGTTCCGAGGAGTAGAGGGAGTAACGAACAATCATCGTTGGTCAGGGCGTCGCTTACAAGACAACATAGAGCGGCCATCTTCCCTCTGAAATCGTCCCCGATCCACGCTTAAGGATTCCCGAGTCGACAAACCAGACGAAGAAGCGGACAGTCCTCAAATGACCCTGTCCCGCCATTCCAAACAGGCACGCCTGGCAGGGATTTGAGAGCCAGCACCATGAAAATCGATCCGTCCGCATCCCCCACATCGATTCGCCTCGTCTCCCTTGATGCATTTCGTGGAGCGATCATGGTGCTCATGGCGTCGGCGGGCCTTGGGCTGGCGAAGATAGCCCCACACTATCCTGACAGTGTCATCTGGCGCTTCGTAGGTCATCAGTGCGAACACGTCGCTTGGATCGGTTGCTCGCTGTGGGATCTTATCCAACCCGCATTCATGTTCATGGTCGGCGTTGCCCTACCATACTCAGTGGCGAACAGGCAGGCACGCGGGCAGACCTTCGGGCCTATGCTAGTCCATGCAAGTTGGCGTGGCGTGTTACTCGTTCTGCTTGCGGTGTTTCTCTCTTCAGCATGGAGCCAACAGACGAACTGGGTATTTCCTAACGTCCTAGCACAGATTGGACTTGGGTATCCGTTTCTCTTTCTAATCGCGTTCACCCGAGCACGAACGCAATGGATCTTGGCCAGTGCCCTGTTGTTGATTTATTGGCTCGCCTTTGCTCTCTACCCTCTGCCTGCCGCTGACTTTGATTGGGCAACCGTTGGTGTCCAGGCTGATTGGCAGCACCCTGGCGGATTCGCAGCTCACTGGGACAAGAACACCAATTTTGCTGCTCGAGTCGATGTCTGGTTGTTAAATCTCTTCCCTCGCGCCGAGCCATTCACCCACAACGCGGGAGGCTATCAAACACTCAATTTCATCCCCTCACTCGTCACCATGATCTTTGGACTGCTCGCCGGCCGCTTGTTGCGCAGCGACTACTCGATGCCCGACAAGCTCAAGCGACTCCTCATAGCCGGAGTCGCCGCGATCATTCTTGGTCAGGCCATCGCATCCGTTGGGCTTTGTCCGATCGTTAAACGCATCTGGACGCCAAGCTGGGCCATCTTCAGCGCCGGATGGGTAACATTAATGCTGGCGGGCTTCGTCGCCCTCATTGACTGGCGCGGCTGGAAGCGTTGGGCCTATCCGTTAGTGGTCGTGGGGCTCAATCCAATCACACTTTACTGTCTCTGGCAGCTGTGCGGCGGGTTCATCCGCAATCAGCTTCGAACACACTTTGGTCAGGAATTCTTTGCTTCTTTTGGCGAAAAATGGATACCCCTGATGGAGCGCGGCTCCGTGCTGGTCATTCTCTGGTTGATCGTTTGGTGGATGTACCGGCGCAAGATATTCCTGCGTATTTAGGGCCTGTTCGGAAATTAACTGCACAAATCTGCTTGCCTTTTTGGACATCACCCGCGTTAGATTTCAACTCAGATAGCTCGCTATCATCGCTGAAATCCGCCTTGGTGCTGACAAAAAATCCTGCGCATCTTCGCACAGTTAATTTCCTAACAAGCCCTTAGTCACAGTTTGTCTCTGGCTGTTCGGGCAGCACGGAGAACGGCAATCAAGGTAATAATCATCACTGAAAGATTTTTTGAGAGAAATGATAGAGATTGTTGCGCCAGTGTTTGGGGTCGTGGCCATTTTCATCGACGTTCCAAACATGAGGTACCTCACGTTCCTTCAAGTAGGCATGCATTTCCTGGCTGATATTGATCAATCCGTCCTTATTGCCGCAGGACAGATAGAGCAACTTCAGTTGAGCTTTCGTCGCCGTAGGTTCCGGAACAAGCTCCGCAGGCGGGTTGGTGTTTGGAGCTGACGAGAAGCCGCCGATCCACGCAAATTTTTCGAGATGCGTCAGCCCGAAGTTCAACGACTGGCCGCCTCCCATCGAGAGTCCCGCCAGGGCCCGGTTCTCCCGGTCGGTGTGAGTGTGGTAACGTGATTCAATCGTAGGTATCACGTCGTCTAACAAGTCCTGCTCGAACGTCGCGAACGCTGGTGCGGCGGCAAACACGTCGCCCACCGCCCGGTCATTCTTCTGCGCCCGGCCGTTGGGCATCACAATGATCATCGGCGTGGCCTTGCCGTCGGCAATGAGGTTGTCTAGTAGATTGTCAGGCGTCGCATACCGCTGCCACTCCGTTTCATTGCCACCGATGCCGTGCAAGAGATAGAGCACGGGATATTTCTTCTCGGCGGTGTATCCGGGCGGCGTGTAAACGTTCATCTTACGAGTGGTGCCGACGGTCTTCGATTCATACTCAATCATCTCCAGCTTGCCCTGTGGGATGTCCTCTCGTTTCTCAGTGATTGCGGCGGGCGGATCTGCAAACACCTGCTTGTCGTCCGGGCCCAGAACGATGGGGCCGCCAAATCTGCCCCGGCCCTCCCGCTGCCGCTGGCTGCCCGCTGCATTTCCAGGCTTCTCTTTCTTGCTCACCCACTGCGCTTCCGCCCAGCGGATGAAGTGTTCGACATTGGGGCTATCCGTGTGTCCACCATCATGCTGCCGCCAGGCAAGAGCGCCGTCTAGCATGTCTACATTCATGGCGGGCATCCTCTCATTCAGGTAGTCATCGCTACGGCCAAGATCGCGCGCTCCGAGCAGGCGGAAGACGGGTTGCGCCGCAATCGACGCCATGAAGCTACCCTGATGATCTAACCAATTGGCATCGCCTTTCTCCGGAATGCCGTGGCTAATGAAGGTGAGGCGCGGTGCGCAAAGTGCGATCGCCATGTGCGAATCGACCGACAAGTCATCAGCCGTGCGGCTTCCAAACGAAGACTCTTCCGTCGAATACTTCAGGTAGTTACCCGCCATCCAATGGTACTCCCCTGAGCCCGCAAGATTTTCTGGGCTCTCCCCAAAGTTGCGCCGGTGGAGCGCAGTGCCGCCAGCGCCCGAGGACGCGATCAAGCCCATGCCAATGCGCTGATCAAAGGCCATCGCCACCAGCGCTGCTTTGCCATAGCGCGAAACGCCCGCGATGCCCACGCGATTGGCATCCACTTTGGGCACCGTCTCAAGATAGTCGAGCGCACGCGATGCGCCCCAACCCCACGCTCGCAATGCTCCCCACTGATCTGGTGTGCGTGGTTGGCCGAGATTAGTCAGGCCAATGATCCCGCGCGTGAGCCCGGCACCCGTGGGCTTGGCATCAGGATCGGCACCCGGGCCGAAACGCCGTGGCTGCCAGCCGCCAGAGTCATCCTGAATGGTCGATGGATTCAGCGTCGCGCATCCCCAGCCAGCAGCGATGAGCAAGTCCCGTTTGGAGGGCGGACGCGGGCCGTCTCCCCCACGACTGCGAAAGTTTGATCGTTCCATGTCAAACGGTGTCCAGCCAAAGCTCATGAGGACGGGAACGGCATCTTTGGCGTCCTTGGGCAAGGTCAATGACAGCGAGATGTTGACCTCGATCTCTGGGCAGGTCGAGTTGTCGACCACCCCCACCAACTCCTTCTGGATCGCCGCTTTGCCGCCTGCCTCAACCTCGCGCGTTTGCCTGACTTCCCATTTCACAGTAGGTACATTGTCAGGAATGCGCCCGTAGACCTCCTTTTCTAACAAGGCCACGATTTCAGGACGGCGGGTTTGCCACCAGTGTTCAGCGGTCTCTACCTTCTCACTGTTCGCTGTGGTCAGAGCCTCTGGCAACTCCGGGTAGGGATTCGCCTTGGCCTCGTCGTAATTCGCAGCATTCGGCGATTCCGCATTGCCACTTCGGCCACGACGCAGTTTCGTGATCCCGAGCTGCGCCATCATGTTGGCGTGATCTTCCTTTGTGGTGAAAATGACAGGTTTCGCCTTGGCGACTTCGTCGGCTGGCGCAGGTTCTTGTGCTTGAGCTGCCAGAGGGTGAGAAAGGCAAATACCGAGAACGATCAGTAAGCAGATCTGCCAGGCGGTGTATCGGGAAGGGGTATCCATGATGTTCTCATGCGTGATTAGGAGGGAAAGTCCGCGACCATCAAAGCACTAATTTCCAGGAAGAGGCCATGGCTATGCGCTTTCTGTGTCAAAGTGATCTCTTTGTCCACGATTGTGCTGGGGTGGAAGTCGCATACCTTACGTTGGTATAGGAGTTGAAGATGACGAGAACGCGCATTGCACGCCTGGTCGCTGTGGACATTTCCAATCATCAGAACGTGCTTACGTCTTGCGAATCCTTCCTTGCGAATCCAGTGGGCTTCTGAGGATAGTCCACCAATGATTATTCGAATCGTCTGGTTTCGTCGTCTCCTCTTGATTGCATTTGGCTTTAGTCTCCCGGTTTTCGGGCAGGAGCAAGGTTCTGATCGTCAATCGGATGAGCTGTCGGTGGGTGCCTACTATTACCCGTGGTATCGAGCCGCTGAGGCGGGCGAGACTGGGTGGATGTCGCGGGCGTTGCGCGGCCGACTGGAGCCGCAGCAGCTTCCCAAGCTGGGCGTGTATGGCAGCCGTGATCCAAAGGTGATCGGTGATCACATTGCTCAGAGTGTTCAGGCAGGATTGGATTTTTGGGCAGTCAGTTGGTGGGGGCCAGGCAAGCGGGATGATCGGACGTTGCGTGACCACATCCTCACTCATCCGGATGCTGGCAAACTCAAATACGCGATTCTTTATGAATCGACTGGCCGCCTGGGATCGATGCTGGAGCCTCACTACGAGAATCTGATAGATGATTTCGCTTATATGAAAGAAACGGTATTCGATCATCCGGCGTATTTGAAGATCGATGGCAAGCCCGTTGTCTTTATTTATCTCACTCGTGTCTACTTTAGAGATCGTGGGCTGGAACCTCTGGCGCAGCTACGGGGAAAATTTCCTGACCTTTATCTCATCGGTGATGACGTTTTTGGTGAGCGCTATGATGAACGGCATGCCCGCTTGTGGGATGCCGTCACGGCGTATGATATCTATGGGCAATCGATGCAGCGCGATGGAGCGACGCAGGCAGCGATGGATCGCTTGCTTGGCAACTACCAGAATGCGAAGAAAGTGGCGAACGGAGTAGGTACGGGGTTTATTCCAGGCATTGCCCCGGGATACAACGACCGGGCGGTGCGTGAGGGACACACGGGCCGGGCACGCACTTTCACCGACAAGGAAGATTCGAAGGAGGGCGACGTCTTTCGCTCAATGATAAGGGACGTGGCGATTCCGTTAGCTGATCCTAATGCTAATCGCACGATCATGATCACCTCGTTCAACGAATGGTACGAAGACACTCAGATCGAGGCGACCAGGGGTGGCGGGCTGACTACGTCGAAGGATGACTCAGACACCGGTAACTTTTACACTGAAGGTGATCGATACGTGGATTACGGTTCGCTGTATCTCGATATTCTGCGGGAAGAAATCGAGATTGCATCTGAAGCCGCATCGAAAGTGGCAGCCACGGGGGACAATGGGAAACCGCTGCAACAGGTTCGAGTGAGCGATGATGGTAAACAATTCGTTCGTGGTACTTCTGACGAAAAGTTCATCGTGTGGGGCGTTAACTACGATCACGACAGCATTGGGGAGGGGAGGCTTCTTGATGAATACTGGGAAGACGATTGGGAAACGGTCGTCGCCGACTTTCGTGAGATGAAAGAACTCGGCGCGAACTGCGTCAGGATCCATCTTCAGTTAGGCCAGTTCATGGAGGCTCCCGACAAGCCAAATTCTACGGCGCTCGCTCGCTTGGCCAAACTGGTCAAGCTCGCTGAAGAAACTCGACTCTACCTCGATGTGACTGGTCTTGCCTGCTATCACAAGCAGAACATTCCCGAGTGGTATGATCCGTTAGGCGAACAGGAGCGCTGGGCGGCCCAAGCCGTCTTCTGGGAAGCGGTAGCAGAAGTCTGCGCAGGAAGCCCGGCTATCTTCTGCTACGACCTGATGAATGAGCCGATCCTTCCGGGAAAAGAGCCCACCAAAGATTGGCTGGCAGGTGAACTTGGCGGCAAATTTTTCGTGCAACGGATCTCCCTCGACCTCAATGGACGCGCGCGCGAGGAAGTTGCTGAAGCGTGGGTGAACAAGATGGTGGCGGCCATTCGCAAACAGGATCAGCGCCAGTTGATCACTGTTGGTGTGATTCCCTGGGTGTTCGCTTTTGGTGGAGGCAAGCCCTTGTTCCATGGCCCTCAAGTCGGCAAGCAGCTCGACTTTGTCGCGGTACACTTCTATCCCGAGAAAGGAGAAATCGAAAAGGCGCTCAAAGCACTGAAAGCGTACGAGGTCGGGAAGCCGCTGGTCATTGAGGAGATGTTTCCACTGAAGTGTAGTGAAGAGGAGCTGATGGAGTTCGTAGATCGATCTGCCGAGCACACGGATGGCTGGATCAGTTTCTACTGGGGGAAGACCGCGAAGGAACTGAGGGAGAAAGACAACCCATCGATTGGTGAGGCGATCACCGCTTCCTGGCTGGAGACGTTTCGAGCAAAGTCACCAGGCCGGGACGAAGCTTTCAAAGTCATCGGCTACCAACCGTCATGGGGTGGCGATGTCGACGGGATCCAGTATGATAAACTGACCCATATCAACTACAGCTTCATTTTTCCCAAAGCAGATGGGACATTCAAGGACATGCCCAATCCGGCAATGCTAGCGAAACTCGTGAAACTTGCGCACGTAAAGAACGTGAAAGTGGGCATCGCTATCGGCGGTTGGAATGGTGGCAATGATCGTGCGTTCGAAGAATTGGCGGCGTCACAGGAAACGCGGAGAACGTTTGTGAGCGAGACCATGAAACTGGTCAAGGCCTACGATCTTGACGGAGTGGATATGGACTGGGAATACCCGGATGCAGGAACATCGAGCGAGAACTTCTTATCATTGATGCGCGAGTTGTCCGTCGAGCTTCGCCGTGAGAAGAAGTACTTGTCGACTGCGGTTGTTTCCCTCGGACGCACAGGGGAGGGGATCAAAGAAGAAGTTTTTCCGCTGATCGATATGCTCAACATCATGGCCTACGACGGCAAAGATCATGGTCTGTATTCGCAAGCCGAGGCGTCGATCAAATACTGGAGTGAACGTGGGTGTCCGAAGGATAAGCTCATTCTTGGCCTTCCTTTCTATGGTCGCAGTCCGTACAAATCTTACCGCAATCTGGTTGAAGAGGATCCAAAGGCTTCGACGAAAGATGTCATCGGAGAGATCCGTTACAATGGCATCGCCACCATGCAGAAAAAGACGCGGCTGGGCATGGAGAAAGGTGGAGGCGTGATGATTTGGGAACTCTCTCAAGATGTCAAAGGCAAGGATTCATTGCTCAGTACGGTATCTAACGTAATCGCAGCGAAGCCACTCCAGGCCTCCCCTTAATCAACTTTGACTGGTGAAACATACCTTTGCGGCGCGACTTGGTCGACATCGCTCAAGGTTATATTGATCCTGTCCACGGTTCTGCTTCTGGCTATTGCCTGGCTGATCCAATGGCCAGATGATATTTGGGACGGCAAGTCGCACCGGAAAAATGATCTCACCTGTAACCATTCGCAAAAAACATTGTAATGTATCCGACGACCGATGCAAACCGATCGCGATTGTTCCAAACACCTTTCGAACTGAATAATCTGGTAAAAACTACGCAAAATTTTCGAGACTCTCGATCATCAAACGACGTATTGTTAATGGAAGAACCGATCCAATGAATAAGCGTATCCATCTCCTCACTTTGACGGCCCTTCTGGCAACCGCCCATTTGACTCCTGCAACCGGAGAGGATGAGGTATCGTGGCCAGGATGGCTTGGGCCGAAACGGGACGGCAGAGTTGATCACTTTAATGTCCCAACCGAGTGGCCTGAAAAACTTAAGAAGGTCTGGACTGCCGAAGTGGGTACCGGCTACAGCACACCAATCGTTGCCAGTGGACGCATCTACCAGCACGCTCGCCAGGGAGACGAGGACGTCGTCTTGTGTCTCGATCTAGAAACCGGGAAATCTCTCTGGCGCAAGACTTATGAAGTTTACTTCACTCCGGGGCAAGGGGGGACAAGGCATGGGAGAGGGCCAAAATCTTCTCCAGTATTTGCTGATGGCAGACTCTTCACATTGAGCATTACCGGAGTGCTCTCGGCATGGGACGGGAAATCGGGTGACCTTTTGTGGCGAAACGACTTCAAGAAACGTTTTAGCGAAAATCATCCTTATTGGGGCGTGTCCACTTCACCTGTCGTGGATGCAGGGCAGGTTGTTCTTCAGATTGGTAACGATAAAGTAGGCTCCTTGCTCGCCCTGGATGTCACAACTGGAGACGAAGTGTGGAGCCACGGAAAGGCTGCGACTTCTTACTCTTCTCCCATCGTCGTGATGATTGAAGGAATTCGTCAGATTGTACTTTGGAATCAGCCCGGCCTTGTATCCGTGGAAAGCGGAACAGGGCGTCTTTTGTGGAAGTATTCATTTCCTCAGGTAGGGAATAATCAAAACACGACGACGCCTTTGCTGCACAATGGGCGGCTCATTCTCGGCGGAGAGAACCGCGGCATACGCAGCGTGGAACCGCAGTTAAAAGAGGGAGTCTGGACGGTGAAGGAGAATTGGCGACAAGAAGAGGTAGCGCTCGACATGAGCACGGGTGTGATTAACGGCGATAGATTCTTCGGTTTTTCCCACTACAGAAGTGGCCAATTCTTCTGCCTCGATACCGAGACTGGCAAGGTGCTCTGGAAAGGCAATGGGAGAGCTGGAGAGAACGTCGCGTTCCTTTCGGTGCCGGGCTATGTGATGGCGCTTGTCAACGATGGTGAGTTGCAGATCCTCAATGCTACCGGTGATCGTCATGAAAAGGTGCAGTCCTATCGGGTGGCCGAAAAATTTGACTACGCGACCTGGACAGCGCCGGTATTGCTGCAGGATACCCTCTTAGTGAGAGAAAAAGAATTTTTGAAGCGGTTGTCGTTGAAGTAGCTACTTGAACAAACGCGTGACATTGAGCTACTGATCGGTTCTCATTGCCGCAGATCGAACATGAAACTCCCTTCAAGTCGCTCATCGGCCAGCCAATTCCATCGCGTCCCGGCGTGGTGTTTGAGTGTTGTGCTGTGCATCCTGGCATTGCAGCTTCGTGCTGTCGCCAATCCAGTGGAGTGGGAGCCTTTGCTTTCTCAATACTGCTTTGACTGTCATGATTCTGACAGCGCGAAAGCCGACGTTGATTTGGAAGCTGCATTGGAATCGCCACTCGCTGATAAGTCGGATCTCTGGGAGCAGGTAGCACGGCAACTTTCGATGCGTGTCATGCCACCAATTGAGAAGGATCGCCCTTCAAATGCTGAGTATTCAACGCTGGTTTCCAAGCTGGAGAGTGCACTGGATGCACAGGCAACATTGCACCCGAATCCTGGCCGCACGGAATCACTGCGGCGCCTCAATCGCACCGAGTATCAACATGTGATTCGCGACTTACTGGCAGTGGAGATTGATGCGAAGAAGCTCTTGCCACCCGATCAGTCGAGCCATGGCTTTGACAACATCACGGTGGGTAACCTGTCGCCAGCACTGCTCGATAGGTATATTAGTGCCGGACAAATGATCAGTCGGCTTGCTCTTGGCATTAGCACTGGCTCACCTGATGGCAGGACGGTGAGGATCCGGCCGGACGTTACCCAGGAGGGGCATGTTGAGGGGCTTCCGCTTGGAACCCGGGGAGGCACCCTGATTCGCCACACGTTTCCACGCGATGGCGAGTATGACATTCGCATCCACTTGATGCGCGATCGCAACGAACAGATTGAGGGCCTGCGTGGAGTTCATGAGTTGCAAGTTCTACTCGATGGCGATGTGGCGACTTCATTTAAAGTCAGGCCGCCGAAGAATCGTGGTGACCACACCAAAGTGGATGCGCATCTATCGGCGCGGATTCAGGCCACTGCTGGAGCAAGGGAGCTTGGCGTTACTTTTGTCGAGCAGTCACCTGATTTGATCGAGTATCTACGCATGCCCTATGAGTCTGCTTTCAATACACACAGACACCCGCGGCGTTCGCCGGCCGTTTACCAGGTATCGATCACTGGCCCGTTCGATGCGGGGGATGCGGGACAAACTTCCAGCCGACAGCGGGTTTTTGGCAATGTCACAAAGACGGACGAGGACGGCGCGCATCAAGTGCTGCAGTCATTGCTGCGACTGGCCTATCGCGGCAATGCAGATGACGGTGACCTTGCCAAAGCCATGGAGTTCTATCGTGAGGGGAGTGAAACCGGTAGTTTCGAAACTGGGATCGAGTCCGCGCTTTCGGCGATCCTGGTGAGTCCCAAGTTTTTGTTTCGAGTGGAGCGCGACCGTGAAGGAGCTACGCCGGGTGGGCCTTATGCGTTAAATGATCTTGAGCTGGCATCGCGGTTGTCGTTTTTTCTCTGGAGCAGCATTCCTGACGAAGCATTGCTCGATGCTGCGATCGCCGGAGACCTGACGAAACCGGATGGCCTGGCCAGGCAGGTGCGTCGAATGTTAGCAGACGGACGGTCGAGTTCATTGGTCGAAAACTTTGCGGAACAATGGTTGTATCTGCGCAATCTCGAATCGGTCACACCAGATGGTCGATTGTTCCCCGACTTTGATGACAATCTACGCCAGGCCATGCGCCGAGAAACGGAGCTGCTATTCGAGAACGTGCTCCGGGAAGATCGCAGTGTGGTCGATCTCATAAGTTCTGACTTCACCTATCTGAATGAGCGACTGGCAAAACACTACGGGATTCCGCATGTCTATGGCGATCGCTATCGCCGAGTGACTCTGGAACCTGATAGCGGTCGCGGCGGAATATTGCGTCACAGTAGCATTCTGACGGTGACTTCGTATGCCACCCGCACATCGCCAGTCCTCCGTGGTCACTGGGTTCTTGAGAATCTGTTAGGGACGCCGCCACCACCACCACCAGCGGATGTGCCAGCGCTCGATGATAACCCGATCGATGCCACATTTCCTGTGCGGCAGCGGCTCGCCGCTCACCGGGAAAACCCTGCCTGCGCGAGTTGCCACAATGTCATGGATCCGATCGGCTTTGCCTTTGAAAACTTCGACGCGCTCGGCCGCTGGCGAACGCATGAAGCTGGCGTTCCTGTTGATTCGCGCGGGAGTCTGCCCAATGGAACGACCTTCGACGACATCTCCGGTCTGGAGAGAGGTTTGCTCGAGCAGCCGAAGCTTTTCGTTCGCACATTAGTTGAAAAACTGCTCACTTTTGCACTCGGGCGCGGAGTGGAATCCTCTGATGCTCCGGCGGTTAGGCGCATTGTGCGGGCATCGCAGGAAGACGAATTCAAATTTTCTGCTATTATATTGCAGCTTGTTTCCAGTGATCCGTTTACCATGCGGATGCCCAATCCAGAAAATCCCCAGTAAGTTATGACTTCATTCATCACCAAAAAGGCACTACCACGGCGCACCGTATTGCGTGGAATCGGTGCGACCATGGCCCTGCCATTGCTCGACGCGATGATCCCCGCCGCGACCGCCGCTCCCTCCAAGCCGGTTCGCCGCCTGGGATTTGTGTTCATGCCAATGGGCGCGGACATCAGCCGATGGACACCTGAGGGGGAGACCTTGGACAAGCTCTCGCCGATCCTCGAGTCACTCGCTCCGGTGAAGCACAAAGTGAACGCGTTCTCGAATCTGGAACTGCGCAATGCTTATCCTGGATCGCACGCGACATCGAACGCTGCCTTCCTAAGCGCCGCGCGTGCAAAGCTTACCGAAAGTTCCGATTACTATCTAGGAACAACCGTTGACCAGATCGCTGCCAAAGAGATTGGCCAGGCGACTCAATTGCCATCGCTCGAACTGGCGATGGACATGATGGAAACGGTCGGGCAATGCGACAACGGTTATGCCTGCGTTTATCAGAACAATCTTTCGTGGTCGACACCGACGACGCCACTGCCAGCAGAAGCGCATCCACGGCTGGTGTTTGAAACCCTGTTTGGAGCCGGAGGCACCAAAGCTGATCGTCAGGCTGCATTGCGGCGGCGGGCCAGCGTTCTCGATTTTGTGCGCGATGACATGACGAGGCTGAAGCGAGGGCTCGATCCTTCCGATCGAGCAAAGGTCGATGGATACCTCGACACCATTCGCGAAGTCGAACGCCGGATCGAGAAAGCGGAAGCCGATGTGAAAGATAATCCGCTGCCTGATCTCGACCGCCCGGTTGGAGTTCCGGCTGCCTACGCTGATCATGCGCGGTTGATGTTCGACCTGCAAGTGCTGGCGATGCAGGGAGACGTGACGCGAGTGGCAACATTCCAACTTGCTCGTGAGACCAGCAATCGCACTTATCCTGAGATTGGCGTCTCCGATCCGCACCATCCGCTGAGTCATCATGGTAACGATCCGGACAAAATCGCGCGCATGGCGAAGATTAATGCTTTCCACGTTTCCTTGTTTTCAGACTACCTGCAGAAACTCGACGCCACGCCTGATGGCGAAGGCACCTTGCTCGACCATTCATTGATCCTCTATGGCAGCGGCATGGGCAATCCGAACAAGCACGATCACACGAATTTGCCAATCCTCGTCGCTGGCGGTGGCGCTGCTGGAATTAAGGGCAATCGCCACATTCGCTTCGATAAGGTCACGCCGCTTGCAAACTTACACCTTACTCTGCTGGACCGTGTCGGAGTGCATCTTGAGAAATTCGCTGATAGCAATGGGCTTGTTGAAGAACTGGCAATTTAGCCGATTTAGTCTGCTGGCAATCGCCTGCCTTTGTCTGCCGCCTGCATTGGCAAAAGACACGAGCGATACGTTGATCACAGCGATTCACCAAGACCGGACCGAGGATGCAATAGCTCTTCTGCAACTGGGAGCCGATCCCAGTCTGGCCAACCGCTATGGCGTGCTGCCGCTGGAGGTGGCCTGCAAGAATGGAAATGCCGCTCTTGTCGCTGCACTGTTAGAGGTCGGCGCAGATGCGGAACTTTCAGCACATTCAGAACAAGGCGGCCATACTCCGCTGATGACGGCATCTCGCACCGGTCGACCGAAGCCAATCGAGCTTCTGATCACTGCGGGTGCCAAAGTGAACGCGAAAGATAAGAAGAGGCAGACATCGCTGATGTGGGCGGCTGTCGAGGGCCACGCAGAGGCGGTGAAGGTGCTGTTGGCCGCCGGAGCAGATCGCGAGGCCCTTCTTAAATCGGGATTCAATGCCTGGTTTTTTGCCGCACGGCAAGGACACTCCGACGTCATTGATGTCTTGTTAAAAGACGGAGCAGATGTAAATGCAGTGATTGAAGATGGCGGCGGCGGACGATCTCCACGGGATGGCACCAGTGGGCTCATCCTTGCCATCGAAAACGGACACTTTGAACTGGCAGCGCACCTGCTGAATGCAGGTGCCGACCCGAACGACATGCGTTCAGGCTACACTCCGCTGCACGTCCTGACGTGGGTGCGCAAACCCGTGCGCGGCGACGGAATCGATGGCGCACCGCCCCCGGCCGGATCAGGAACGGTGACCAGTTTGCAATTTGTAGATGAGCTGATTAAGCATGGTGCAAAGGTGGATGCCCAACTCACTCGCGGCTCCTCAAGTAGCAATCAGCTGGCTCGCCCCGGCTCGACACCTTTTTTACTCGCCGCCAGAACAGCAGATATGCCGTTTATGAAATTGCTGATCGAACACGGAGCAGACTTTCGCCTTCCCAACAAACAGGGCCGCACTCCATTGCTTGCTGCGACAGGCGTTGTGTTAGGGCCAGAAGCGGACGAAGCAGCCACACATGACGAAGCCGTTCTCGCAGCAGATTACCTGCTCAAATTGGGAGCAGACATTAGCATTGTAGATAAAGAAGGCGACACTGTCATGCACGCCGCCACCTACAAGCAGTCTCCAAAACTCGTGCGCTTCCTTGCAGAAAATGGAGCCGACATCAATATCTGGAACCGAAAGAACAGCCGAGGCTGGACTCCACTTCTCATCGCCCAGGGCTTCCGCAACGGAAACTTCAAACCCTCCGACGAGACCATCGCCGCCCTGTCAGAGATCATGCTCGCAGCAGGCGTCCAACCACCCGCCGCCCCATCCCGGCCAGTGATCGGAAAGAAGGAAAAATATCAGAACTGAGGGGGCAAACAGGCAGGCAATTTATTTTACAGCACTCTGGTAAAAATTGGAATCCGTTGGTAAGTTTCTCGCTTTTTGTAGTATCTACATTTCTGTAGATACCTGCGGGGCCCGAGAAATCATCAACAGGAAGTTGACGCTACCTTTCTGCGATGCGCGTCCAGCCATTGAGATCACCGACGTAGCTGTCGGAGCTGGTGGGTCACGTCGCCTGCGGTGGCGAAGCGTCATAGATGTCAGCCCCGAACAAGCTCTGGTTCTCTGCTACGATGGAGGCGATCAGCTCGAAGCCGGGAGATCGGTTATCTTGGGAATGCCGTCCGTGTTACAAAAATGTTGCTCGAATAGTTCTTAAAGGGACGCAGAAGAAACGTTCTCAATCTCCCTTTGAGTGGCTCGGCACTTTCGAAAAGAGCGCTCGACAACGCATGCGCAAGAAATCCCTGAGTAAGATCTTCAGCGTCTTCTGATGTAGATTGAGCTATTCTACTGCGATATCATGTCCACGCCCGTTCTGACGTCCTTTCGCCATGTTTCTAATGCACGTTCCATTTCCATTACTGCGGCGGAATTCTGTGCGGCGATGTCGGATTGCTCACTGAGATCGTCCACAAGATCGAATAGTTGTTTTTTCTGACCGTTAACTATCCATTTCAGGGATCCTTTGCGAACGGCGGCTGCCTTTGAGGTCTGCCAGAAGACGGTGCGGGGATCCAGCGCTTTTTTGCCGGTAAGAACGGGCACCAGGCTGACACCGTCGATGCGTGGAGAAGCATCAAATTCAATCTGCCCCAATTCCATGAGCGTGGGAAACCAATCCATGCTGAGGCAAAGTTCATCGCTGGTGGTTCCTGAGGGAATTTTCCCAGGCCATCGAACGATACAAGGGACACGCGTGCCGCCTTCCCACAAACTACCTTTTGTCCCACGCAAGTTTCCCACGGAACCAATGCCTTTGATAGCTTTTGCCGACGCACCATTGTCCGACATGAAAATGACCAGCGTGCGATCATCGATCCCTGCTTGCTCTAACGTTGTAAGAATTCTCCCAATTCCCTCATCCATGACTTCGATCATCTCTTTGTAGCGACGGTCGAAATCACCGACATTTTCCTTCGATCGCTTGCCATTTGCGGTGCGGAATGCAGGATCCTTGCGCCCTTGATAAGGATAGTGCGGTGCGCCGTGCGCAAGGTAGAGGCAAAAAGGCGATTCTTTGTGACGATTGATGAAGTCCACTCCTTTGTCGCTGACAAGGTCTGTCAGGTAGCCAGGCTCGTCGTCTATTTTTGCCTGCTGCCACCAGTCCAGATGCATCGCCTGGTCAACGTGTGAATGGTAGTCGATGTTGCCACTAACGAAGCCACTAAAATCGTCGAATCCTTGATGTGTTGGGTTAAACGTAGCGGGATAGCCGAGGTGCCATTTGCCATACATGCCGGTCTTATAGCCGACAGTCTGCAGTGCTTCGGCAAATGTGAGTTCTTCCAGCGGCATACCAGTTTCTCGGTGATTCGCCGCAGTAATGACTCCCTGGACTCCGGTGCGTTGCTGGTAGCGTCCGGTCATGAGTGCTGCCCGGGTGGGGCTGCACACCGCACCGTTCGAGTGGAAGTCGGTGAAGCGCATGCCTTCTTTAGCCATTCGATCCAGATGCGGGGTGCGAATAGAAGGGTGCCCGTAGCAACCGATGTCTCCGTAGCCCAGATCATCGGCCATGATGACGACGAAATTTGGGCGTTCTTGTGCCTGGCTCCAATTGAATGGAACCAGAG
This sequence comes from Verrucomicrobiales bacterium, assembly GCA_051270635.1. GTDB lineage: Bacteria > Verrucomicrobiota > Verrucomicrobiia > Verrucomicrobiales > DEV007 > JAGROY01. The sequence goes on from JBNMNB010000038.1 coordinate 33,188, forward strand.
AAAGGGCTGCGAAGAGGATGAGGGATTTGGCGGCAAGCATCGGTAATTAAGGGAGTAAAGAATCAAGAACAATGCCTCCACAAGCGACAGGAATGTCGCCTTTCCTTGATCATACCAAGCGTGGCGGACGTTGGGATTACCCTTCTTCGGAGACTCTGAAATAGCGGATTTGGGTGCCTGCTGGGACAGTTGCGGTGTAGCTGGTGGTTGTTCCGCCGGACTCCAGACCATCTTCGGCCTCTTCCCAATTGTTCAGGTCTGGAGCGTATTCGATTTTGTAAGTTTCCCCTTCTTTCGACGGCCAAGTGAGTGTGACACCACCTTCGACCAGTTCCACATTGGAAATTGAAAACTGCGTGCCTACGAGGGGTTCCACTTCAAGTCGGACGTAATCCATCTGAATCCAGGCACCTGTTCCTGCTGTGCGGGCGACGGTGAGAACGTTTGGTCCTTCTTTGGCGCCAACGTCCTCACCAGTAAAAGTATCCTTGATCAAGACATCTTCGGCAGCGGAATCGACTTCAGCTTCGGAGTGGAACAAAACACCATTCATGCTCAAGTCGATGTCGTGCGTCGATGTCGCTTCGGGTGCCCGAAACTCCACGGAGAAAGTAAATATCGATGCAGGATTTGCCTCTGCCGCATCCAGTTGGAAAAAGATATTGATATCGAATGCGCTATCATTCAGTGCGCGTCTGAATCCGATTCCGTCTTCTGCAGTTCCATCTCTCCAAAGCTCAGGGCCTCTGTCCCACAATTCACCAAATCGCACTCCATCGTCAGGAGACGTCTCGGAGTAGTCTCCATCCTCGACGTAGAAGAACGCATCCGCCTCCGCTTCGTGATCGAACTCGCTCTGGCCTCCGTCATCATTTCCGATCTGCCAAAGTTGTGTAATGGGAAGATACTCCACTGTGAAAGTCGTCGTCTCAACGTCAGCTCCACGTGTTGAAGTGAGGGAGTAAACGGTATTTTGAGTGGGTGAGACCGCAATGCTACCGATGCCATCCACAGTGGCGGCATCAACATTGCCGACCCCCTGGTCGATAGAAACACTGGCAGACGGATCTACCTGCCATGACAAAGTTACCGGTGTGTTTGGTCTCGAAATCAATGGAACAGCGCTGAACGAAACGATATTTTTGACCACAACCAATATTTCCTGCGTATCCACACTTTCGCCCACCGTAGATGTGATCGTATAGGTTGTATTCTGAGTTGGGGCTACGCGGATGGTGCCTACTCCATTTGTTGTCTTGTTGTCGACATTGCCGATTCCATTGTCGATCGAGACGGTTGCAGTTGGATCCACCGCCCAGACGAGATCAGAACTTCCACTTGGATTAATAGCAGCCGGGCTACCGGCAAATGAACAGATCGGGTCATCACAACTCGCGGTGCTCAAATCAGCTTTTAACTCGACGTAATCCATTTGGATCCATGCTCCGACGCCGGATGTTCGCTCGATGGTAAGGACATTAGATCCGGTAACTGCACCTACATCGTCACCTGTAAACGTCGGCGAAACCAGGAATTCAATCGCACCATCGGCGACCACTTCCGTTTCGCTATGAAACTCGTTCCCATTCATCCTGAACGCCAGATCGTGGTTGGATCCACTCTCAGCATCTATGAATTCAGCATTAAACAAAAAGGTAGTGCCAGGATTTGCCTGTCCCGCATCGAGCTGGAAATAGAAACTTAGTTCTGGATTTGCATCATTCAATGCACGTGGGAATCCGAGTGCGGGATCTCCAATAACGCTCCAGGGTTCCGGGCCAGAGTCCCATATCGATCCCTCTGGATCGAGTCCAGTGTAGTCCCCGTTATCGATATAGAAGAATTCGTCACCGTCATTCTCATGTTCAAATTCACTCGCATTACCATTGTCATTACCAATCAACCAGAGCCGGGTGAAATTGTTTACGACGACGTTGACCAGCGCAGTCTCAACGTCTTCACCTCGCGTTGAAGTAATAATGTAAGTAGTGGTCTCAGCCGGATTCACATCAATCGATCCCACTCCGTCAGTCGTCTGCGCGTCAACGCTTCCAATTCCCTGATCAATGGAGACGCTTGCCGTGGGATCTACCGACCAGGACAAGACTGACACGGCGTTCGGAAGCACTTGATTCGGATTTGCCTGGAAACTCGTAATATTTGTTACGTTGACTGTCACGTCGGTTGTCACAGTTTCGCCATCGAGCATCGAAGTCAGCGTGTAAGTGGTGTTCGCAACAGGGGCGATTTCCTTGAAGCCAATGCCTGACGAGGTATCGGCATCGACGTTGCCGATTCCAGGCTCGATTGACAATGTGGCATCCGGGTTGACGATCCATCTAAGTTCAACGGTTCCCCCTGGGGCAGTGGTATCAGCGGAAACAATAAAATTGCAGATCGCATCTTCGCAGCCTCCGGTCGAGGCATCGACTTGCAATGTCAGGTAGTCCATCTGGATCCATGCGCCGGATCCCCCCGTGCGTTCGATGGTCAGCACGTTCGGGCCTTCTTGCGCACCCACTTCGATGCCGAGAAAAGTTTCAGTTACCAGAACTTCATTTGCCCCGTCTGCGATCACGCCCAGTTCAGTCCGGAATGTCGTGCCGTTCATTCTCATCTCCATGTCGTGAATGCTGCCCGCCTCTGCCTGAATGAATTCGATATCAAACTGGAAGGTGGAACTGGGGTCAGCCTGTTCAGGATCCAGCTGAAAGTAGATGTTGATGTCATTGTCATTCGCATTGAACGCCCGTTCGAAGGTGCTCCATTCTTCTGGGCCATCAGTCCAGACTTCCCCCGCAGGATCGAGACCGGTGTAGTCGCCATCTTCGAGATAGAAAAAATCGTCACCTTCGCCCTCAACGACGAAATCTGCCTGACTACTATCGTCTTCTCCAATCCTCCATAGTTCCTCTAGTTGAGCGGAGGAAATTGACGCTGATGCGATCAATAGCGCAGAAATTAGCAATGGGGAGGCTTTCATTGGAAATAGGGATATTCAGGGACTATCTCTTTAAATACCCCAAACGCAGACGGGGACAATGGCAAACGCACGTAAAAGCGAGTATCTGCCTTGCTTTCATGATCTGATCATTATCCGAGGTAAGATGCACCTTGAGGAGCCTCCCCTGAGGGGTATGGGGGATTACGACGTTTTTTCAGCGATCACCTGCTGAACGTCGGGAAGTGCTGTAGGGCACTTGAACAGTTCCGGTATCAGAATTGCCACCGGACTTTCCTGCATGAACACGGTCTTCGAAGATCGTGACACGCGTGCCAGCTTTGAGATTACCGACCACTTGATTCTTTCCTGATGGCCAGCGAACTTCAAGTTTGGCGATTCCGGGCTCCTTTCCCACCGCAATGAGAAGAGTGTTGCTGTTCTGAGCGGAAAAGCCTTCGCCAGCCTGGACATGCCTCAGCACCGTCTGACCTGCCACTTCTGCATGAAGGCGGGAACCGATCCCTTCCCGGTTGGACCATTCTGAGGACGGTAGAGCTGTGTGATTTCCTCCAACAAGTCGGATGGCAACCGACCTTCGATCGGGCAGCAGCTGGCCAATCTCGTTGTGATAAAGTGTTAGTTTGGGCGCGTTGGCATTGACAACCGCAAGGTCCTGCCAGCCGTCGTGGTCGTAGTCGAGCAATCCCAGCGCGCGGCCATCGCCGAGATGACCCAGTCCAGATAGTCCACTGAGATCTGCAAATTGCTCACCTTTACGATTCAGGAAGAACCGATTAGCCTCTTTACCGCTGAGCGAATCTCTGCCGAATCCCGAACTCCAGAAGGAACGGGCGGCATCGCGAAAGCTTGATTCGAATTCTTTGTAGCCGCGAATCTGTTCGCCTCTTTTTGGATCAGAACGCACGACCGTGCGCCAGTGAATGCTTCACAAATCAGCGTCGCTGGCGATTTCCTTTGGGGCCGTGTAAAATCCACTGGGACAGTAGATGTCTGGCCACGCGTCATTGTCGGCGTCAAAGAACTGACCGCCAAATGCCCATCCCACTTTCGCAACTCGCATGGCTGGTTCATTCAGTCCGGCCACTTGCGAAAATCTTGCGCCGTCTTCGTTTTTGAACAAATGATTCCCCTCGGCAGCAAAGTAGATTCGCGGGTCGAGATCTTTAAATCGCGAGGTGATTCGACGGCCGGCTTTAGAGAACATGTTCGAAACGTAGAGATCGAGATCACCATCGCGGTCGTAGTCGCCCCATGAGGCACCCATGCCAAAGCCCATGATTTCGCCTGTTACTTCGCTTGTCACATTGGTGAATGATACCTTTCCGGATGGTTGCAACTCATTGCGAAATAAGTGATCGCCACCAAAGTCATTGCAGATGTAAATGTCCTGATCGCCATCGTCATCATAGTCGGCCCATGCTCCCTGAAACGTGTGGAGCCACTCCGCCAGTTGTTCTGTTTCAGGAGCGACGCCGAACTGGCCGTCGCCTCGATTCACCAATAGGAGATTGGGCGGGCCTGTGTGTTCGAGGTAGCGGTGAGAGTTCTTCGATTTAGCAATGATTACGTCTGCAAATGCCTTCGGGAAAAAATCGCGGGCCCAGACTTCAATCGGATTGTTCGGGCTTGTCGGTCCATAGAGGCCGAGGAAAACGTCGAGCAGACCATCGTTGTTGAAATCGGCAGCCGAGATCGTCGAGACCAGGTAAGGCAGGCGGGCGGCCACCTTTTTTGAAGAATCCTTGAAGACGCCGTTGATATTTTCAAGGTAGAGCGTGCGCTCCAGGCTGCGACCAAGAAACAGATCACTGTCGCCATCATTGTCATAGTCAGCGAACAGGGCACTGTTGCACATGCCTTCAATGTCGAGTCCTATCTCTGGTGCGATGTCTTCGAACGTTGCATCTCCCATATTCCGCAGCAGCATATTCCTTCCCCAGCGTCCCATCAGATAGATGTCGTCGAATCCATCCCTGTCAATGTCTACGACCGAGAGGGCTGGATGTTGAAACAATGAATCAATGTTAGGATACTTAACGTGCAGTGGCTTGGGCAGCGTCACCTGTCCGTCAGTGAAAAGCCTGATAATGTTCTGTTCATGGTAGGAGAAACGCGCGCGTTGATAGTCTTCTGGCTTCGGCAGTGCTTCTTCCAGTACCTCCCGAAACAACCGGGCAGGTGAGATTTTGGTAGAGAACTCCCGTTGAAGCCATGCAGCGATTCTCCAGTCATCGCCGGATTTCTCCCAGCGTAGTTCCTGCAGCGCGACGATCGAACACCATCGTCCATCCTTCAACTTCGCGACACCTTCAAAACCGACTACGTTACGCAGTGAATCGAGAGATTCGGGATTGGGAAAATCAGCATCAATCGCATAAAAATGCGCCCGCTCGAGCGTGTCGATTTTCGAGAAGAACATTTCCCAAAGCTTGAGTTCAGCGCTGTTGACAACGTTTGACTCATGTTGCGGTGGCCAGGTTTCGGCAATGATCCCAGGGATCGAAAATGTCTCCTCTTCGGGAGTGGGTTCTCTGGAGATGTCGATCACCTCGACCTCATCGCTGAACATTCCCACGGGGACAGCGCCGGGAATCTTCAACCGCATGGCACTGGAATCCAGCTGATGCATGGCTGGCCGCAATTGACCAAGCAATTCTTCTGATTGCACCAATAACCGCGCGCGTTCCTGCTCCGAAATCTCCTGGCCAGCAGCGACATTGCTTCCCACCTCGCAAAACAGTGAGAGCATAACATGGAAGAAAAATACAAGCCCGGTTCGACGCATAGCGCGTCATCTGTAGCATATTTGTCGCCCGATCGTCCACCAAATGAGCGATGAATTTGCCGAATGCGCCGTATGTCTACTCTTGAGGTGCCACTTCTCTCGCTCGCGTCAGTTTCTCCATCTGTCTGTAGACCTTGGCTGCGGTGTCGCCAGCGGGGTTGAAGACGACGGGGAGTCGGCCGACATTGAGGTCGCGTGGCCAGAGGGAATCGTCGTCGATGCGTTCTTCAAAGAGTTCGCGATTTCCAACTGGTAATGATTCGAGTATTTCTGCTCGACCGATGGCGAAGAAGGCATCTCTTTCTGCTTTCCAGGCGTCAAATTGATCGGCATCCAGTTGTGGCGCGTGTTTCATGGTGAACTCGTTTTCGATGGCTTCGGTATAGATTTTTTCGAGCAATGGGTTGAGTGTTGCTGCTTTGGTTTCGTCTATGCCGGCGAGTTCCTGAAACAGTGACTGAAGGAAGCGGGACATGTCCTTCGGGCGTTCTTCAAAGCCAATGATCTCCGGGACAGCAGCGGTGATATCCGAGGCACCTTCCAGGAATTCTTTCATCATTTTCTGCCGCTCTTGTGGAGAAATGGATTCGTCACTGTTTGAGAATCGGGCAACCAGTCCCTGGGCATCGACCATGAGCTTGGCGTAGTTGCCGCCAAGGTCTTGAATGCGTCCAAGATTCACCACCACGTCCTGGCTCAGATCCCCGACCGCTTCGTTCAGCGACGCCAGTTGACTTCTGAGTTCGTCCCGCTCTGCGGTCGTGTCGGACAATTGTCCCTTCAGGTTGAGAATTTCCGTATCGTAATCGTTTGCCGCAGCCGATGCCGCTTTGTCCTTCAGGCTGACCGTGGTGTAGGATGCACGCACATTCTTGAGTTCATTCTTCAAGTCCTTGCGAGCTGTGTAATTGCTGACGCCAAACCAGGCTAACCCTGCTCCAGCGATGGTTCCGATCGTTGTTTTTGCGAGTGTGTTCATAGTAATCATTCCGAAGGTGGTAGCCAACGCTCCCGCTGCGCCAGTCGCCGTTGCGGATGCGGATGCGCTTGCCTTGCCGGTTGAGCTAACCACAGCAGCGACCAGAGTGGCAGGGACGGGGATTGCCATCGAGGCCAGGTGCGCGCCTTCTCCCAGTCTTTGTTGTAG
>JBNMNB010000039.1:0-39423 GCA_051270635.1 Verrucomicrobiales bacterium
CTGATCGTTTTAAAACTTTTAGGTCATTTGCTGCTGCTACTTTGGAGGAAGTCTACAGTCCCAGTACCTTGGAGCGGGCGCACCAACTTGCAGCTACCACCCTGGAATCGGGTATACTCATCAATGTGACCATCGCAGGACAGCTTCCCGCATTCGAATTCGAGCCGCTACCACGCCTTGCGCAGATTGCCCCCGTGTTCGGAATCGCGTTCTCTGAGGTCAACGGTGATGGTCACCCAGATCTCATCATTGCACAGAATTTCGATGGGCCTCAAAGGGAAACCGGACGCATGGCCGGAGGCGTTAGTCTACTGTTAGTAGGGGATGGAGCGGGCGAATTCACGCCAGTCTGGCCAGATCAAAGTGGAATCGTGGTCGGCTCAGATGCAACCTCGCTTACTGTCGCCGATTGGAACCATGACGGCGCCCCCGATCTGTTTTTCGGCGTTAATTCCGGCCCACAAGCCATGTTCCAGAAATCCAGCCAGCCAATAAACAACAGCACCCTATGCGTTCGCCTGCCCGCAGACATCCTTCCCGGAACCCGCGTAAGCATTGAACTGAAAAATGGCACCAGCCGAATCGCCGAACACTACGCAGGAGGCGGCTACCTCTCACAGTCGCCAGCCCTGGTCTTTTTCAGCATGGGCAACAGCGCGATCGAGCAAGTAAAACACATCCGCCTGCAAGGCCCATTGGAAACACAAACCTTTCAGCTCGATCAACTCAAGAGCCATCACGGTGCCTACCGCATTCCGTAACTGGATCTGGAGCGCTCCTTGTGTCGTTAAAGATGCGCATTGCTCTGCTTTAGTCGCTAGTCAGTGGCGGACATCTCGCTGGTTCCGTCGACGTAGCCCTGCACTTTAGGCCACAGGTGTCCTGCCACGTCTCGCCCTAGTTTCAGGCCTGCTGTGTTGTCTGCCTGGATGTGGTAGCCGCCCATGACCCGCGAGATGCCTGCCATTTCCGCTACTTCGGTGAAAGTGGGCAGCTGCAGGGTGATGTCGCAGCTTGTGTGTGCATCTCCCAGGATCTCAGCAAGTTGCCTATTCTCTCGTCACTGCGCGCGTCTTCGACAAACCTGATGACACTGTTAAACACCGCGCTGGACTACACGCGATTGCGGGAAGGTGCGATCGACTACAGCGTCGAGAGCTTTGCTGCGGCGCAAGTCGTGAAAGAAGTCAGCCAGTCATTCCGGCCTTACGCGATGGCGAAGCAGTTTGAAATAGAGGTGCAGGCGCCAGCGGCTCTCACGGTGCTGGGTGATGCGGTGCGTTTTCGCCAGATCGTCAACAATCTGGTAAGCAATGCGGTGAAGTTTACGCCACACGGATTCGTGCAGGTGCTACTTGAGCATGCCGGAGGAAATCTCCGCTGCACCGTCACCGATTCCGGCCCGGGAATTCCGCAGGACGAACAAGAGAATGTTTTCAAGCCCTTCGTATCGCTGCAGTTGGGTGCAATACTAACCGAACCTGGTTCAGGATTGGGCTTGGCAGTGTCGAAACAACTTGTCGACCAACAAAACGGGAGCCTTACCCTGATCAGCCCAGTCGAAGGCGGCGCGTCCTTTGCTCTGCAGCTTCCCTATCCACTTGGCACGGAAGCAACGACAGAGCCTGCATTAGAAGCAGAGCTGCGTCCTTTTGAGAGCCAGGCGTTGAGGATTCTCTACGTTGAAGACGTTGCGTCCAACCAGCAAGTGATGGCATTGACACTTGAGGGAAGAGGCCACGAATTGGTCTGCGCAGACAATGGAGCTGATGCATTGAAACTTGTTGCGGCACATTCCTTTGACTTGGTGCTGATGGATCTTCAGCTCCCCGACATGAATGGATACGAACTGGCAGTCGCGCTGCGCACATCGAATCATCGAATTCCGTTGATCGCAGTGACCGCACAGGCATCTGACAAAACAAGACGGCAATGCCTCGACGCAGGGATGGATGCCGTCGTTCTAAAACCGTTCTCGGCCGAGGCCTTGTTCAGTGCCATCTCGAAAAGCACGCGGCAGAGCTTTGCCCGGGAACTACGCGCACTGCACGGCGATGACACCGCTCGTTCTCGTGCGCTCGCGACAACCATGGCCAGAGAATTTCGCTCCGCAGCAAACGCGCTGGTGTCCCTGCAGGATTCAGATTTAAGTGGTTGGAAAGATACTTTGCATCAAATCCAGCACAAGCTGAAGACCGCAGTCGTACGATTTCAACTCAAGGAACTCGACTCGATACTTAACGAGTTGAGCGTCTCCGCGCACCATGATCGCGTGCGATTAAAGCAAGCCGCACAATTCTTAGAAACCGCAGCGAGCGATCTCAATCAGTGGGCCGAGAATGGTCTATGACTCCGTCCTCGCGCACCAGCCGCAAAGAGCGCGTTTCCTTTGGAGCGCTCCGGCTTAACGGAGCTTTTTGTGAATTGAACGCGTGATGAGTTCAAAAAGTGCTGTCGAGACCATCGCGCTCCAGAGCGGAACGCACTGGCTGGCTTGGCTGAGGCACTTCGGTTTTGTCCAAGTTGTGGCGATTGGGACTGGGATCTAAGAGAATCATCGTGGGGGGGGCGTTCGGTTCCAGATAACAGAAACGTAATCCTGAGGAACCGGGTTTTGTTCAGCTCCTGTTCAAGTTTGTGCATGTCATCGGGGAGATCAATTCTACTTCGGCTTCTACTTCGGCACCTGGCCGAAAAGATGAAGTGCCTCCACTGGTGACGCTAGATTTGCGCGTGCAGAAGCGAAAGCCCTGTGCCAGACTGTAACTTTGTTTAGAAATTCTAATAATTTATGTCAATAGCTGCATCCAGTCGGAAGATGTCCGAACTCTTTGTAAAGGCCGCGGAAATCGCTGGAGCCTCTGATACTGAGAAAGTTGAGCATATCGTAGTAGAGGCGGCGAAGGGCCAGCGCTCCATTGTGGATGACTTGCTCGATTCTCAGCTTGTGAACGAGGAAATCTTCCTGGAACAGCTGAGTCGGGAAATGGGCATGGAATGGGGGGCGGAATTGAATCCAAAGAATGGCCGTCGCTTGAAGCAAGTTTGCCCGGGAAAGGTCGCGATCAAGCACTGTATGTTACCACTCTGGGCGGGCACCGAGGCACCGCTGGAAGATGACGACGAAGGTCTGGACGGCGTGGCTGCGGAAGATTCCGATAGCGGAGTTCGTGAGGATGCTGCTGAGAGTGAAGAAGTTGTGGATAAAGGACCGGAGCGACTCTGCATCGCGACCTACGACCCTTTTAATCTCATTGCACGCCAGGCCGCCAGTCAGGGCATCGATTTGCCGATCGAATGGAAAATGGCTTCCCGCACGCGGATTATCAACAGTATTCAAAAGCTGTATGGTGTTGGTGCTAATACATTTGACGCAATTTTAGCAGGCCGAGGTGATGCCGATGAATGGGCCGATGAGAAAGAGGATAAGACGGACCTCGACGAAGACGATGAAGAAGCCTCTGTGGTGAATTTTGTGAATCAGCTGATTCGCCAGGCTCTGGATCAGCGCGCCACTGATATTCACGTCGAGCCGCTCGAGAATACTCTGCGTGTGCGTTATCGCATCGATGGATTGCTGCAGGATGTGCCATTGCCAGAAAACATTAAGGCGCTGCAGTCGATGGTGATCGCTCGTCTCAAAATCATGTCGCGTCTCGACATTGCCGAGCGCCGATTGCCGCAGGATGGACGTATTTCTCTGGAAATGGATGGCAATCCAATCGACGTGCGTGTTGCGACGATTCCCACGGTGGAAGGCGAAAGCGTCAGTCTGCGTCTCCTGAACCAGCAGAAATTCACGCTGGATAAGCTGGGAATGATCCCGAAGATCCGCAAGACGATCGATTCGCTGTTGAAGATGTCGAACGGCATCATTTTGATCACTGGCCCTACTGGTAGTGGTAAATCGACCAGCCTCTACACTTTCCTGACGGTTCTGAATACAACTGACACGCGCATCGTGACGGTGGAGGATCCAGTGGAGAACAAGTTGGAAGGCGTGATGCAGATCGCGGTGAAGCCAGAGATCGATCTCACCTTTGCACGTGGGTTACGCAGCATTCTGCGTGGTGACCCTAACATTGTGATGATTGGTGAGATGCGTGACCTTGAAACTGCGGAAATTGCGGTGCGGGCATCGCTGACGGGTCACCTGGTGTTCAGTACGTTGCACACTAACGATTCGATTGGTGGAATCAGTCGACTGGTTGACATGGGCGTCGAGCCATTCCTCGTTTCTGCGTCCGTTCGGGCATTTCTGGCACAACGACTTGTGCGTCGACTTTGCAAACACTGCCGAGTGGAAGCGGAGATCAGTCGTGCGCAACGGGAGCCGATTGGATTTCCTCAGGATTTGCCTGGGCAGGCATATACGCACAAGCCAGTTGGCTGTGAGCGTTGTCACCACTCAGGATTTAATGGCCGACTGGCGATCTATGAGATTTGTGTGCTGAGCAAAGAAATTCAGGATCTCATCGTCAAGCGGGCGGCCGCTTCAGATATTTTAAAGCAGGCGATTTCCGAAGGCTTTATCGACATGCGTCACTACGGCTTCTGGAAAGTGATGGAAGGGGAGACGACACTGGATGAGGTGATCAGCGCGACCACCACCGAGTTCACAATGGAAGACTGACTAATTGAGGTTCGACTGAAAGGATAAAAGTAACGTGGCATTATTTTCTTACCAAGCACTGAAGGCAGACGGATCGACCGCTACTGGCGAAGTCGATGCTCCCGATCGGTCGACGGCATTCCGCAAACTCGATCGCCAGGGATTGCAGCCGATTGCACTCAATTTGAAAGGTGACGCATCGGCGAAGCCGGCCAAGGGAGGCAAGAACGGCTCGAGCGATGTAAAAGAAAAAATCGCCGCCAAGGCTGCAAAATCTGAGCGCGCCCGCAAGGCAGACAAGCGTGAGGCCGCTGCCGAGCCGACTAAGGATACCAGCAAAAAAGAAAAAGGCGATGCAATGGCCAACGGTCCTGTGCGACTTAAGCGCGGACAGGTTGTGATGTTCACCGAGGAGCTGAGTGACTTGCTTGGCGCAGGTGTGCAACTTGAGCCCGCACTGAAGATCATGGAGAGCCGCGATGAGCTTTCCAATTTGAAAATCGTCACACAGATGCTGCGTCAACAAGTGCGGGACGGCACCAGTTTTTCGCAATCACTCCGCAATTCTTCTCCGAGTTTTGGCGACCTGTACTGCAGCATGGCCGCAGCGGGTGAGATCAGTGGCGCGCTTCCGACTATTTTACGACGCCAGGCGCAGTACTTGATAACTGTTGCAGAGCTACAGTCAAAGGTAGCGTTTGCTCTGATCTATCCTGCTTTTCTTGTTTTCTCTGGACTTGCAGTGTGCGTTTTATTTGTTGCGTTTTTGATTCCTCAGCTGACTGACATGCTGAAGCAGATGGGTAAGGAATTGCCCATGGCCGCTAAGATCATGCAGGGTATGGGAGACTTCGTCGCCGCTTACTGGTGGTTAGTCATTATTGTGATCGCCTTTGTCGTATGGATTTTCCAGAAAGTTACCACATCGCCGCCGTATGATAAAAAGTGGGATCGCATCAAATTGACCCTGCCGATGGCTGGCCCTGTCTTCACGCAGCGCTTCTTTGTGCAATTCCTTGAGACGCTGTCGAACTTGATTGGCAATGGTCTGCCGCTGCTCCGGGCACTGGAGCTTACGCGTGACGCCACAGTGAACTTGCATCTCAAAGAACTAGTCTCTGAGTCCATCGAGTATGTCCGTGAAGGTGCTTCGTTGTCGCGAACTTTGAAACGTGTGGGATTTTTCCCGCCATTGCTCACTGATATGATCATCGTTGGTGAGCAGACCGGTGATTTGCCGCTGGCATTGGATCGCGCAGCTTCGCGTTATGACAAGGAATTGCAGAAGAAAATCGATAAAGTCATGGCTCTGATCCAGCCGCTTATTATCGTCATCATGGCAGTGATCGTTGGTTCGATGGCCTACATGATGATCAGTGTAATCCTGGGATCCATCGCAGGAATGAAATAACCTTACTTACAGAAGCTTTACAGAATCGTTACCTGCAAACGGAACGCCACTGGCAAGCCGCTTTAACTATACAGAAACCAGACTACAAAGAAGATGAAACTGACTGTAACAACAAACAAACGCAGGAAGCCGCAGGCTGGCTTTACACTTATTGAAATGGTGCTCGTTCTCGCGATCATTGCCCTCCTTGTTGGTGGTGCGATTGGATTGCTGGGCGGAGTGCAGGATCATGCTAAGGAACTCCGGGTGAAGGGAGACTTCTCAGCTATTGAGTCCGCCATCCAGGTTTACGAAAGCAAGTCGCTGCGCCGCCCAACAACGGCGCAGGGATTGAAGGCGCTCGTTGACAAACCTACAGTTGCTCCTATTCCTCGTAACTGGGGAAGGCAAATGGACATGGTGCCACTTGATCCCTGGGGACTTGAATACGGCTATCGGTCTCCAGGTACTAAGCGGCCTGGCAAGTTTGATCTCATTTCGGCGGGCGCTGACGGGATCTTTGATACGCCAGACGATCTGGGAAACTGGACAGAGGAATAAGCTTCTGCTTTCCGCCGAATGAAAACTCATTGCCGCCAGCGACCTCCAGCAGGTTTTACATTAATCGAGATCGTCATTGTGTTGTCGATCCTCGGACTTCTGCTCGGCATGACGGCACTGACGATCACTTCCGTTTCCAGCGAGCGCCAACTGCGCGGGCCGGCGGAAGCATTCAAAGACTTTGGAAAGCAGGCCAGAATGTTCGCCATTGTTGAGCAACGTCCGCATCAGGTTCTGGTAACGCCCAGGTCAATTCGACTTCAGTCATCCGGTCAGGTGTTAAACGATAACTATATCAATTCGAAGGGTGAATTGAATGAGAATATTCCTTCAATCAAACGTTACGACTTAGACGACGATATTACCATGTCGATTCGCCGCTGGCGGGACGTCGACTTTCGTCCCATTAAGGTCGACAGCTGGGTGTTCGAGCACACGGGAATTTGCGAGCCACTCAGCATTCGTTTCGAACGGGTGACGGACGGGTCTTATCTGGAACTTACATTCAATGCCCTGACGGCGAATGTAGAAACTGAAAACGGACAATTCAACTGAGGCGCACTGTGATGATCACGAAACAACGACGATTTCAAAGACAGCCAGCAAAGGTGAAGGCAGAGGGATTCATTCTTCTGGAGGTGCTGTTAGCCATTGCGTTGTTTGGGATTGCGGGCATCGGCATGGTGAAGGCACTGAATTTCAGTGCCAAAGCGGCGGTTGAAAGTCAGTTAGATATTCGCATGATGATGCGCCTGCAGTCGGCATTGACACTGGCAAGCAAGGCGCAGCAGATGGAAGAATATGAAGTTGTCTCGGATCCTGATGAACTCGGCGTGCAGGTGATGACCACCGTTGAGGAAATGCCGGAAGACTTTCTTATGAATGAAGAAGGCCAGGAGCTGCAGGACATGTGGCTGATCACGGTGAAAGCCTTCTGGGAGCGCAACGGACAGACGGGTGAAATGGAGGCGCAGACCTGGCGCTACGGTCCGCTCTACTCACAGTAAGAATTTACGATTCCTAACATGCACACTACCACGCACAGCCGAAGCAAGCGCCGACCCAGGGGATTTACCCTGATTGAGGTTGTGCTTGGCCTGGCGCTGATGGCGTTGTTGGTCGGTGGAGTGTTCGCTGTAGCGCGGGGTGCTTTGAAAGTTGCCAGCGAGGTAACGGAGAATCAGCAGTATTCGATGAAGATTTACAGCTTCCTTGAGCTGCTTCGACGCACCTGCGAAGAAACTCCCGGCAACGGAAAAGTGTTGCTGAGGCCGCTGGATGCGAGAGGGAATGAGTCGGATGTCGCCTTTCTCGAGTATCCACTCGCGTTTGCCTGGTCAGGAGTGCCTGCTGGGTCGGAAGCGATCGTCGTGAGAACGACGAATAGCGCCAATGGCTGGCTGGAATCGAAAGTTTACTATTTGAACGAGGAGCAAGCCGACGAATACGTCAATAGCCAGCAACTCGACGAGGCTGCGCCGCATCTGTTGCTGATGGATCAGATGAAGATGATGCAATGGCGCGTCTATGATCAGCGCAATGAAGAATGGGTGACGGAGTGGGATGAGAACACCGCACGCCCCTCGCTTGTGGAGTTGAACGTGCAGTTTCTCGATGGTTCTAATCCCGTTGCTGTTGTGTTTTGGATTCCCACAGTGGTGAATCCAGAGGAAATCGCCCGAGCAGCAACAGCGAACACTGGCGGTGCGGGCGGTGCCGACGGCGCTGGTGGCGCGGCTCCGGGCGGTCGAGGCGGTCAACCCGGCGCTGGCGGCGGCGGCGGTGCCGATGGTGGCCGTGGACAAGGTGGTGGCCGTGGACAAGGTGGTGGTCGCGGTCAGGGTGGTGGTCGCGGTCAGGGTGGTGGCGGACGCGGCGGTCAAGGTGGCGGTGGTGGCAGCGGTCAACGCCCACCGGGTGGCATTCCAGGAGGCGGGGGGCGATGAATTTTGCTTCCGAGAGTTTTTCACTGGCACTATTCGCCAACTGCATAGTATCTAACCATTCTTAGAATTTTATGATTTATAGTAATCAGCTTAAAAAGAGAGTCCGCTCTGAGCGCGCAGCCGCTTTGATTACGGTCTTCTGGCTGATTGCGATCTTGAGCCTGTTGATTTTTACTACGGTTCGCGTCCTGCGCAATGACGTGCGATTGACGATTAGTCAGAAAAAGGCGTTCAGAGCCAGGCAGTTAGCAGAAATGGGACTGGCCGTTGGGGCGAATCCAAACACCAAGGAGACGGACTACCTGCTGCTCTCTCGGCGGATCAATTCTGATGAATCCTATCAAGTGAAAATCCGCGGCGAAGGCGGCAAATTTAACATCAATACGATTTTGCAGCAGGCTGACGAGGGCGACACCTTGCTCGAGGACATTTTCGCTCAGTGGCTCTCTGGCACAGACGAGGCCTTTGCCGAGCGAGAGTTTCGCGAAATCGCCAATGAAGTGGTCGATGCGCTGAAAGACTGGGTCGACCCGGATGATTTGTCCGGTCTCAATGGTGCAGAGAACGATTTTTATTTCGAGCTCGGCTACGAGAATTATCCTTTCAATCGCCCGTTTTACTCCCTGGATGAGATGCTGCTGGTGCGTGGAATGGATCAAATTGTCGCCTCCAAGCGCAATTGGCGCGACTTTTTCACCATCTACAGCGGCGGGAAACTCGATATGAACGAAGCCGAGGCCGAGGCCATCGCCCTGGCGACGGGAGCGGATATTGAGTCAGCTCAGGAAGTGGTGCAGATGCGCTGGGGCGCGGATGACATTGAAGATACTGAGGACGACTACAAATTTAATAATCTCGCCGAAGTCTTTGCCATTTTAGGAGTGTTGGAAGATCCAATGTTGCAAAACCGCCTCACTCTCAACGACAACACCAAACGTATCGAAAGTATCGGCACAGTGGGAGATTTCAGGAAGAGGATTGAGTTGGTCATTCGCACCCAAGGCCGCACTCCACAGATTTTAAGCCGCGAGGAAGTTCCCCTTTTTGATTAGATGAGTAACCGCCCAGCCAGTTCCAAAAATAAAACGGAAGCTACCATTTGTCTCCCCGGTGATGATGGATGGGAGCACTGGAAGCCGTCCAGTGGTGGCTATCAGTTGTCCGAGAAAGTGGCCGTCGCTGATGGTGGCTCGCCAGCTTCGTTTAAAGAAATTCAAGTTTACGGTTTTCCGGTCACCGCTGCGTTTGCCATTCCGATCTGGGCCTCGACTGCTGACGAAAATCTGCTGGCCAGTGTGGTGGACATGCAGCTGGAAAAGCTGGGCATGCGGCCAGAGTCGATCGCCGGCAAGCTGGTCGACTACACGGTGGTGGATCGCGAGGAAGCGCAGACGCTGACACTTGCGACCGTGCTGGACGGATCGTTTAAGCACGAGCTGCCGAAAGCCGGCGCACGTGATTTCGAGGCATCGCCCGCGTTGTTCTACCTTCCAGAAAACCAGCTGGTCATCTGGAAGGAGCTGGGCAAGCTGGTGGTGGCGATCACGCGCCGTGACATGCTGATTTACTTCCAGGGACTCACTGCTTCGCGCATCGATGCAGGTGTTGTGCACGAGTTGAACTGTCTCATGATGCAGCTGGGGATGCAGAGAGTGGTCGAGCAAATCGATGGCATCACACTGTGGACTGATGCAGTCGATGACGGTATGGAGGCGCTGCTGTCAGAAACTTTTGAGTGTCGTGTGCAGCGCGCTCAACGCCCTGCGCCAGTTTTACCATTAGAGCATTCGACGCTGTTGCCGACTGAGGTAGCGCTGGATAGGATCGAAGCGAAAAAGCGGCAGAAGATTAAGAACGTGCTGATGATTGCAGGGTTGGTTTACTGCGCAGTTGCAGCATTTTTCGTAGTGAAATACCTGATCGATCTGAAGGAAGTGAACAAGCTGAAGATGCTGGCGGCCAGCAAGCAGCGCTACTTTGATCTGGTGCCGCGGGTGCAGGCAATGTGGGGCGTGGCGCAGGAGACGATGGACGTGGAGCGCTACCCGATCGAGATCTTCAAGCGGATTGTGGATCCATTGAAAATGTTCGAACAGGTGAACCTGGATACCTTTAATATTACCTCGGACAAGGTGCAGGTCACTGGCATGGCGAAGGATTCGGCGATGGCGATTCAATACCAGCAGCGGGTGAAGGACAGTCCAGCTCTAAAAGATTTCGAGTGGAAGATTCCATCGCCCTCACCAGACCGGAGAACGGGGCGCGTGCGTTTTCAGCTTAACGGAGAAAGGATGCAATAAACGTAATGGCAAAACTGAAACCCAGTGAATTTCGATTACTCCTGATGTTCGGCATCGTGGCATTTCTGCTGCTGAATGCATACGGATACAAGCAACTGACCACTCGGCACAATGCACTCAAGCTGCAGGAAGTGCAGTTGATCGGAAAGTTGCGCACCGCTGATGCTTACGCTCGTGAGGAAACGGATTCTTTGCAGAAGGAGGCGTGGTTGCGTGCTCGTGTGCCCGTGTTTGGATCGCAGGATATCATGAAGACATTTCTGCTCAAATTTGTAGAGCAGCGGGCGAGCTCGTACGGACTGACAACGGAGCCGCAGCCTCGTGAGCCTGAGTTGATGGACGGCTACATGCGTTCGATTCTCGAAATCAAGGTGTCCGGAGCCATTGAGCCGATCATGGAGTTTGTGTATTCGCTGCAGGATCCTGAGGAATTTCGATCGATCACATCATTTGATCTGAAGGCCAAGCCGAAGGATCCCCTGACGCTTTTTGCAGAATTCACCATTGAACAATGGTGGAACCCGGATAGCCCTGAGCTGACCGCCAATGGCGAGGCTGTGCCATTAGAAATGCCAGCAGGCGGTGGTGGTGGAGTAGAGGGTGCAATCGATGCAGGTGGTGCGCCTTCAGGTGGTGCGCCTTCAGGTGGAGTTAAGTCTCCAGTAGTGCTGCCGACGCCACAGCAGAATACGCCGCCGGCACCCGGTGGCCCTGACTCTCAGCTTCCCGTGCTGAACGAATCTGGAGATCAAGATAACCCGCAATGAAGAGAGGAATCAGTATGATGAAGATGAACAACTTACTTTGCAAACTCCCTGCCTGGACGGCTGCCGTAGCCCTGTGCGGTGCGCTTTTGCCAATCCAGAATGTGGCTGCTCAGAACGAAGCGGAAGCGTCAACAGACGGACTCGTGGACTTAACGCCCAAGCGCTACAAAGTCGATCGTTACAAGTCGATCTGGACGGAGCGTTCTCCTTTTGAGATCATCGTCGATGAAGAGCCGGAAGTGATCGATGAGGATCCGCCGTTTGAGGATTATTCGCTGGCTGGATACTCCAAGCGCGGCAACGTGTGGCGCGTTACGGTGGTAAGTGTCAAGGATCCAAAGGAGAAGCACTACCTTGAGACTGGAAGCGTCAGCAAAGAAGGTTTCGAATTGCTCAACTTTGAGCCAGACAGGAACTACAAAAAATCGGAAATCGTGGTGCGTCGAGGTGGCAAGTCCGGAAAAATTGGATTCAACGATAAGCAACTCAAGCCATCCTCCTTCGCTAAGGGAAGTCCGGCTCGGGGCACGCCACCAAAGAAGGCCACGACGAAAACGGGACAGACGAATCAAACTGCTAAAGGAAAGCCCGGGCAACCCGCTGCGAACAACAAGGCCACTGCAAAGAAGACTGACGCTGCTGCGCAAATCCGAGCCATGCTGCAGAATCGCTCTAGCGGAAAAACCGACAGCAACGCGACGACGCAAAGCACTTCAAAACGTCAGCCGCGCCGCCGTGTGATTTTGCCACCTTCGCGCTAGGCCAATGCCGTCCATGACCCGCCTCACTTTTTCAATCAGTCAACGAATCACCAGGAAGACGAATTCCATGCTATCAACACTCTCCATTCCCACTCATCCCAGATGCAACATGCTGGCTTCAGCTGCGGCTTTCTGCCTCTTTCTGGCGGGAGCCCAACCAGCATTCAGTCAGGATGCGGGGACGATCACGAATATCGTTTTCCCAGGCGCTGACCTTGAGGACGTGCTGGTAGAGTATGCGTCACTGACCGGGAATCACCTGATCCGCACACCGGGGACGGAGGCGACAGTGACCATCGTGCAGAATCCAGATATTGCGATGACCAGGGAGCAGGCGATCGAGTTCATTCGATCGGGCTTGTTCTTTCACGGAATCGCCATTCTTCCTGAGCGACCTGGTGTTGAAAAGGTAGTGCCGTGGGCGGGCGGAACCGCTTACGATTATCCTTCGCCAGAACCGGGATTTCAAAAATTGCTCTATACCGATCCATCCGAGATCCCGGAGGGAAGTGGATTCATCAACTACGCGATGCGGTTGCAGTATGTGGGAGCAGAGGAAGCCGCGCAGCAGTTTACAACATTGATGCCGCCCCAGACCGGTCGCTACACCGCGGTTCCAAGTGCTGGCACGGTGATCGTTTCCGAGACCATTCCAGTGGTGCGCATGTTGATTGCTCTAAAGGAGCAGATCGATGTCAGGGAGCAGGCACGCGAGAATCGTTTTATCCAGCTACGCCTGGCAGATGCCGAAGAGGTTTCCGGAAAGATCACTGAATTGATCAGCGCTCAGGAACAACTGCGATCCCAGAATGGGCGCGTTGGCGCGCGCTCTGCGGCACAACGACTGCAGAACAATGCATCGAATCCTAACAATGTTCCAGTGCCGCTTCAGGGCAGCGATGGATCTGGCACCAGCGCGACCAATCAGGTGACTCTCTCCACTGGTAGCGGCGTCATCGTCCAGGCCGATGCGCGCACTAACAGGCTCCTCCTCAATGGTCGTATTTCGGATGTCGACTATATCGAAGCTCTCGCCCTGGAATTCGACCAGCCTGCGGAAGTGGAGTCGCTCCTGACCAAGCGGCTTCGTTATTTCTCAGTTCTCGACTTTCTGGATGTCGCAGCCGGAGGTCTTGAACGATTTTCATCGCGTGGTGCAGGTGGTGGCGCAGGTGGAGCCGGCGCAGGTGGAGGCGCATCTCAGAACCGCAGTACACGGCAGACACAGACGCAAGCTGGTGGGCAGCAGAATTTTGCTGGAAACCAAGGCGGTACCAGATCTTCCGCGCGCGGTGGTGGTGCCGGTAGCGCAGGAGGTGGCAGTCGATTGCAAACGCAGGAGTTGTTACCTGAGTCGATTACCGTCGATAAGACACTGTTGATTGCAGACCCGCGCTCTAACAGTATCATTGTTTCTGGCCCGCCTGAACATCTCAGTTTCATCACTGAACTGATCGATAAAATGGACGTACAGCCAATGCAGGTTTTCATTTCAGCAGTGCTGGCGCAGGTCACACTCGGCAACAATGTGCAGTGGGGCACCGATATCCTCCGTTCAGTGGAGAATTTTACAGTCGGTGGTGAAACCGTGGATGCCGCTGGCTACTACCGCAACATTTCAGGAGGCACCGGTATTCTGGATCCAAAAACGCTGACATCTGTGGCTGACTTCGGAACCCTGGCTTCTGGACTCAACACCTACGCGCAAGTGGGAGATTACTTCACCGGCTATCTCAGAGCTCTTGAATCACTCAATGAGTTCAAAGTTTTGGCACGTCCTTTCATCTATACCGCTAACAATAAAGCGGCCGTCATTTCGATCGGTGAGCGGGTGCCTGTTCCCACCAGTCAGCAATCAAGCGTTACCACTGGTAATACTCAATCGCTGAACACTAACATTGATTTCGAGGACGTGCTCCTTGAGCTTCAGGTGGTGCCGCTGATCAGTTCAGAGAACGAGGTGACACTGACGATCGTCCAGGTCAATGACAACATCACTGGCAGCGCCGACATTAATGGCGATGACATTCCCATCATCAGTACGCAGAATCTGGAAACGACAGTAACTATTCCCAACGGTGGTGTTGTCGTCATTGGTGGTCTCATCTCAAAGTCAGAGTCCAAGACCAATTCTGGCTTGCCGTTCATCACGAAAATTCCGCTTTTGCGCAACCTGCTGGGAAGTTCGACAAAAGATCTGAGTCGTAGCGAATTGCTCATCTTTGTTCAGCCACGCATCATTACCAACTCGTCATCGCTCATCTCAGCGCATACCGATCAGGTGCGACGCTCAGTGATTTCTGATGAAGTTGAGGAATTCGCCCAACCTCCCTACGATTCTCAGGGAATGATGCTTCCAACTGAGACGGGCGATATCAAATGGAAGGATGCAGGCAAACCAGGCGTTCAATCCGCTCAGGGCGACGGTGCCGCGCAGAAAAAAAGCGTTTCGACTCGCCAGAGCACTAAAAAAACTAGAAAAAAGAGCCTCGGATCCTGGCTCAAAGGTGTCTTTGGTGCCGAGTGAGCTCAATTCATTTTTTCGTAAAGCATTAAGCATCAACTTTCTACGTAATGATCATCAGCCATGAGAAAAAATCGTTCCCTGAAAGTAACTTTTGCAGAAAAAAACTGAAGAAAGTCTTGCCCTGTTTGGACAAATTCCGTAATCTTATAACTGCCCATAGAAAACTATCTCTTGAAAGAAACCATGAAAACCCATCTTAAACTGATCGCTGGAGTTGCTCTTGCAGCTATTTCTTCCGCATCTGCACAGGAAAACACTACAAAGCCAGTCGGCTTCCGCACGGAAACGATCAAGGCAGGTGTATTCAACCTGATGAGTGCAGATCTGACTGAGGCTGTTTCTGCAGCTGGAACATCCACTGGAGTAGCCGCTGGCGCCATTACTGACGACGCTGCTGACTTTACTACGACTCTCGCAGATGCTGATAAGACTTACGTCGTTCAGATCACTTCAGGTGCTCTTGACGGTGTGATGACTGAAGTTGCTGTGACAAGCGGCACTCAGCTCACTTCTGCTGACGATCTCGCAGCTGGTGGATTTGAAGCAGGTGACACCTACGAGGTGCGCGCTGCCAAGACTCTCGCTGATCTCTTTGGTGCTGCTAACGAAGCTGGCCTCACATCAGGAAGCAGTGACGCTGCTGATGTCATCTGGGTGCCTAATGGTGACGGAACATTCACTCGCTACTACTACAAGGTTGGTGGTCTCGGTGGAGACGGATGGCGTTCGCTTGCAAATCCTGTGACTAGTGAGTCTGGCGCACCGATCGTTTCTTCTGATGCGTTCTTCGTTCAGAGCCGTGCAGCCGCTGATAAGGATCTCGTAATTGTTGGACACGTCCAGACACGTGCAGCGACCGTTGCGTTGATTCCTGGATTTAACTTCATTAGCCGCATTGCTCCAGTCGGACAGACTCTCGGAACGACTGGTTTGCTTCCTACTCTCAAGGGTGGAAGTGCTGCTGATGCAGACCTTGTATGGGTTCCAGACGGTGCAGGTGGCTACACTCGCTACTACAGCAAGATCGGTGGTCTTGGTGGTGACGGATGGCGTTCGCTTTCCAGTCCGGTTGCTGATGCATCTGGTACCGCTCTCTCATCAGGAGTTATCGTTCAACGCAAGGGCGAAGCGGCTAACGCGACCGTCGGAGTTCCTGAATTCTACGCGAATCTCTAAAGAATTTGACCTGGCTGGAACATTGCGTTCCAGTCAGGTTGTTCAATCAACACTCAATAATTAACTAACGAAACAAAACATGTTAAAGAAACTATTAATTAGTGGATTTGCTCTGTTCGTCGGCATGGCAGCCGCCAATGCAGGCAATGTCTCAATTCAGAGTTCCGATCTTGCTACTCTGACAGGCACTCTTGCAGTCACAGATTCAGACGGTACCCTGCTTGCAGTCGAAACTGGCTACGTAGCCGCAGGAACTTTCAACACTCTGACTGATGCTCAAATCACAGCAGCAGGTGCTGCTAATGACTGGAGCGCTTTGTTGAATGATTTCTCGCAATTTGGAACTGCTAGTGGCGTTGCCGCTTTCGCAGGAATCGTCGGACACGATGCTTCAGCTGCACTTGCAGATGGAGACGCATTTGTAGGAAAGCCAATTTATGTCGCAATCGGTAACACTGCTACTCTCGGTGGTGATCCTGCTGGCGCTACTCAGTGGTTGGTTCAAAAATCAGCAGCGACTTTCGCTGCTGACAATCCAGTATTCGAAGCGAACACCAATCTGAACATGTCAACAGCGGATCAAATCCTTGTTGGAACTCTTGGTGGTCCTGTGAACATGGCGGTTCTCGGTGGTGACACTGTAGGATCACTTCAGCTCGCTGGAACTGGTGGTGGAGGTGGACCAGTTATTCCTGAGCCATCTACAGCTTTGCTTCTGCTTAGCGGACTTGGATCGATGGTCTTCTTCCGTCGTCGTCGTTAATCGTCGATTTCAAGATTGAAAATCTATGGGAACCACCGACCGCTAGCGGTCGGTGGTTTCTTTTGTACATCAGGAGTTATCCCGGCAATTTTAGAATACCTTCTGTTTTGCTGATGGAATCGCAAATCACTCACTCTGCGCAACGAATTTGGAGATCTCAGATCTAATGGCCTGGGAATCTACAGATCCAATCGATCGCTGCATCAGTTCTTTGAGCCGTAACGCGCTTGCGCGTAAAATGCTCGCCGGTGGTTTGGTTGTATGCTTTTGGACATATGCGCTGGCCATTGCGACAACATCTTTGGATCGGGTCGCATCTCTTGCTCCGCTTCGTACCCCATTGAAACTGGTGCATAAGGTCACCCGTACTACGCAAAGCTGGGGGGTGTTTCACACGGTACCCGAGCAATCAGAGTTCAATGTCTTGATTCACACGGGATACATGGAACCCGGCGGTGGCGGCGGGCTGGTGCTATCGGAAACTCTTGGGCCAATTCTACCAGGATTTCTGAAATTCAATTCGCGCCGACAGCTTCGCTACATCCAGTTATTTCAGCAAATGCTTGCCCGAGATATCTACCAGGCATACAGAACTCAATACTATCAGCAGCTGAGTGCGGCTCTACTGCAACGGAATGAGGAACTGGAAAATCCTCCAACTCACTTCATGCTGGAACTCGTGGTTACAAAAACTGTAACCCCAGCAGAAATACGTAAATTGAGGTCGGCACCTTCGCAGAGCGAGAAAGTAGGACCATTATTAATCGGCTCAAAATGACAGGTTCGAACTTGCTGACACGAATCGTCTTTGATCCCAGAGATGAACGGGTTTACGCGCTCGTTCGTATTATTTTCGGCTGTATCGCATTCCTTAATATTTGCGATCTTTGGGATTATCGTGAGACTTTGTTTTCCGCATCGGGAATTGTGCCGATCGATTTGGATGGAGATGGAATTCACCTGTCCTTGTTCTATTTTCTGCGGTCATCTGAAGCCGTAACTGGCTATTTCTTGTTTTCGGGAGTGATGGCTCTTTTGCTGACTTTTGGGGTTATACCACGCGTCGCTGCAATTTGTGTTTTTGTTTGGCAGATCTCATACAGCGCCCAGCTGGGATTTGTCACCTACGGAGCGGACTTAGTGATGCAGGTTTTCGCATTTCTGATCATGGTGTCTCCACTGGGAGCCTGCTGGACAATACGAGACTTGTTCAATAAATCTACTTCGGTGGCAGCGCAAGTGCCCGGCTACGGAATCGTCCTGATGCGGATTCAGCTTGCGGTGATCTACGTCGATACGACCATCGTTAAGCTGGCCAGCGAGCACTGGAGAAACGGCGAAGCATTTACCTATTACATGCTGTCAGTCTACTCACGTTGGAAATCTCCATTGTTTGCTGACTGGGAATGGCTATCCATTGCTTGTACCTATGGTGCGCTGCTTCTTGAATTCATCTTGCCGGTACTGCTCTTTGTAAGGAAAACGCGCATGGTTGCTATATACATGGGACTGTCTATGCACTTGATGATTGCGGTTACAAGCTCTAACCTTCTGATGTTTTCTCTAGTGATGATTCCAGGCTACCTTGCATTCCTTGACGGTGGGGAATTGCGCCAGATCGCCGATCGCTTCAGTTTCTTTCGACGAGCAAAACTCGGTTAAGGAGCAATTTTCTCCGGAAGTATTTCGTATTTCGTGCCAAATCGATTGATCACGTCGTTACACAAGGCAGCTGCCTTGCCTGATCCCGAATTACACGCAACGACAACGGCGAATTTCTTGTCAGGCGCCAGCCAGATTCTTGAATACCATTTTCTGTTTGTTCCTCCGTGCGAGAGTAATAATCCTGCTGCTGGGTCGTTCGAAATTTGCCACCCTAATCCATAGCTTCCTTTCGGATTCTGCACCGTGTGCAACATCGTAAGGGGGCGTCCCTTTTTCATAAGGAGTTCGGTCAGGTCTGCATTGAGATTGTCGATCCCGAGAGCCTGACGTTGCCTGCAGCAGTTCAGCGACAAAATCCCAATTGAAACGACAATAGAGTTCGGAACAAAATATCGATTGGTCTTCATAGACAACAATTTAGACCGTGCAATTGCTCGCCCGATGTCAATTTGTGCCTTTGTATCCGGGAGGCGGTACACCTTTCCAACGAGGAGATTCGAAACCAGCGATCGTGTCCCGCTGACTTCACCGTTGCGCTGGCCATCCGCCAGGTCAGCCTGAATGGCTGATTCATCGTCCATGAACCTAACCGTGCGTTGAATCCAGCCAGTTAGCATTTTTCGTCGATCCACGACAAGATTGTCTTAATTATTGCGGGAACGTTTCCCGCCACATTCGACCTCTATAACACCCAGGCGGTAAGATTGCTGAGCGGATTCGAGCGAACAAATAACGCTACCCCGGCGACCGAAGATCAGCGACTACAAATCGCCACACAGGGCTGAAGCCCTGTGCGCCCACGCCAAAGGCCTCGGAACGGCTCACATTCTAAATGAAAGACTCATCGGGCGCGGCGCTAATTCCCGCAGGTAACCCCGAATCTAGGCCTATCAGACGAAGCCGATCAGGGCCGCCGCACTTAGGGCTCGAGGATACCTTGGGCGTTGCCCAAGGCTGCTATGAGTGAGCCCTTCCCTTCGGGCTCGCATTTCTCGAACAAATGAACAACTGTTCGCTGTTGATCTATCATCTCAATATTGACAGACTACCAGGGCAGATTCGCAATCCTCATAACCTTTTCTAATCTAAGGAGGAACGACTTTGTCCTGTGACCCATTCAACTCAGTGATCCCAATTCTCAATGACATTGTTCGTGGCCTGCTAGGGGTGCTTTGCCTGCTCGCCATCGCCTACGCCCTTTCGGCTCATAGACGGCATATAAAGTGGAGAATTGTTGCAGGTGGATTGCTTGTGCAGCTCATCTTGGCGTTTGTTTTCTTTCTGGGTGCTGGCGCAAGTTCGTTCTTTCAGGGCATCGCGAATCTGTTCGTTACTACCATCAACTTCACGGGCTTAGGGGCTGAGGTTCTGTTCGGACCAGTGCTCACGAATCCTGCTGAAGCTGAAAAAGTTCTTGGGATTGGCAGGGGATTCATTTTCGCCTTCCAGGTGCTGCCAACCATCATCTTTTTCTCAGCACTCACATCACTGCTCTACTATTTGGGAGCCCTCCAGCGAATCGTCTATGTCATGGCGTGGGTGATGAAGCGATTCATGCGATTATCTGGCGCAGAAAGCCTCGCTGCCGCAGCGAACGTATTTGTAGGCCAGACGGAAGCGCCATTGGTTGTAAAGCCTTACATTCCAAGCATGACGCGATCAGAGATTATGGCACTGATGACTGGTGGCATGGCAACGATTGCCGGGGGCGTGCTGGTAGCCTATATCGGAATTCTAGGAGGTACTGACGAACAGCAGCAGCAGGAGTTTGCAAAATTCCTTCTTTGCGCGTCTCTCATGAATGCCCCTGCGGCCCTGTTGATGGCGAAGATCCTCGTGCCAGAGACAAACTCGATCGAAGAAGGATTAATAGTTCCGAAGGACAGCGTAGGATCCAATGTGCTGGATGCGATCGCCAACGGCACATCCCAAGGGCTGAAACTAGCGCTCAATGTTGCCGCAATGATCGTTGCTTTTGTGGCCCTTATTGCGCTGTTGAATGCTCTCCTCTCCGATGGCATCGGAGGCTTCTACGTCGACGGAAGTGGCGTGCACTTCGATCGCGAGAAAGGGTGGATGAATCTGCTCGTTCAACAGATTTCAGGCGGAGATGACGCGGTTTTCAAGGTGTTCTCGCTCGAAGCGATTTGTGGGTTTCTATTCTCTCCTATTGCCGCCATGATCGGTGTGGAATCGGGAGATTTACTCTTGGCGGGAAGCCTCCTGGGGAAAAAAATCATCATCAACGAATTCGTCGCGTATCTCGACTTGGGGTTATTCATTGAAGCAAAAGCATTGAGTGCGAAGTCAGCGTTCCTTCTCACTTTCGCACTTTGTGGATTCGCAAATTTCTCATCAATTGGGATTCAACTGGGTGGAATCGGCACCCTGGCACCGACACAACGACCTGCACTTGCCGAATTAGGGCTCAAAGCGATGATTGGGGGGACTCTCGCTAGTCTTCTCACCGCCTCAATTGCTGGCATGTTCTTTCAGTCGATCTAGCAACCTAAATAACCTGCTGGAAGTTCGGCAACGTAGATGGGGGCCGTCGTTCTCATCGATTAATTTACAATGAAGAATAGAATGGAGAATCCCTGTAGTAGAGGCAGGCTGGGGGGTACGGAGAAGCGCATTTGTAAAACTTGTGCTAGGATCTGACGCTTTCGGCAACGCCATCCATTGAAATTGGGCAAAATATTGAACTGGTAGATATGAATTTTAGAAAACTCGTGAGACTCTATACTGGAGTTGCGTCGCTGCTGTTCTTGACGATGCCGGTCGCCATGTCTGCATTGATTGCTCCCGCCGACGTTGACTGGATCAGTGACTCCAATTCATCCGTGATCTTTAGTTGGTCGAACGTCGAACAGGAGTCCCAAGTGGAGTTTCAGCAATTTACGGTAAACCGGTGGAACACACTAGGATCGACGAAATCGGGCACCACAACGCTTCGATGGACGCAAGTTGAGTCAGGTGCTCGCTTCCGAATCCGATCTGTCGAATTGGATGCCGATAACCGCGTAGTAGACAGTTCTGAGTATACCGAAGCGATTGAGGTTACATTGCGTGATGATCTCAAAATTTCGGATCAAAAGTGTGTTATTGAACCGCCGGGTGAGTTCAATTATCCGCTGGAGCTAACGGGATTTACATTAGAGGATATCAGTTTGAGTGGAGTTCCTGATACTCTGGGACTGCAGGTGGAGCCTGCCCGCATTACTGGTCAAATTACTGGTGGAGTTTACAATTTTGCAATCGTGGGCCGCACAGGAAACCATCAGCGCACCGTCAACCTCCAAGTCATCATCACGACTCCCCCGGCGATCGACTCGCCGATAGGTGATATGACTGTCGAACCCACTCAATCGGATAGACTCTTCGATCTAAACGCAGTCTTCTCAGATCTGGATAGTAACACAGTTGTCAGAATGCAGACAGTCGCAGGGGAATTCGACATTGCGTTGGCAGACACGCTGGCACCAGTGACTGTCGCAAATTTCCTCAGCTATGTCGATAGTGGCACATGGGACGGAACGTTCTTTCACAATGTGGTTTCAGAGTCATTTTCCATTCTGCAGGGCGGGCAGTTTCGCACTCGAGAAGATGGCAAGCTTCAGCGATCACCTCGTGATCCTTCTCTTTCCAACGAATTCGATGCTTCTGCATCCAATGTTTGTGGAACCATCGCGATGCTAAAACCGACTGGAGACGATTCAACCAATCAGTGGCTGTTTAACTTTGACGACAATTCCCTGGCCTTGGATCGATTCTATGGTGCCTTCGGGCGTGTAATGGGGACGGGGATGAGCGTTATCGATACTATTTCCGCACTACCGTCGACCAGTCTGTACACGGCAACAATTGTTTCATGTGAAGGAACGCCACCCAATGAAACGTGTGAAGAGGCTTCGCAACGACTGCAAGACTGGCCCTTACTTCGTATTCGAGAAGAGGGGCTCGACACGGACGACTTGGTGACGATTACGAGTGTTTCGCGGATTTCTCCGCTTACTTATTCGGTTGATTCGAATTCTTCGCCGGATGTTGCTTCGGCGGTGGTTTCTGATGCGGGTGAGTTGACGATTGATTTTCTTGCGGCTGGGGCGACGACGGTGACGGTTGTTGCGACCGATCGCGATGGTGCATCGACTCCACATTCATTTACGGTATCAGTAGGGGGATCGTTTGATTCCTGGGCGAATGCTGCTGGGCTAGTGGGAGATGATGCGTTGTTGACGGCGAATCCCGATGGCGATGCATTGACGAATCTGCTGGAGTATGCGTTTGGCGGCTCTCCTTTGATTGACGACTCTGGAGCTGCAGGAGTCTCAACGGCGCGGCAAGGTTCGTTCGAGGAACAACAGGTGCCATCGATCACATTCTTCTATCGTGCGGATGCTGCTGACCTCGACTACGCAGTGCAATTGTCCAGCAATCTTGAAGGTGAATGGACTGAAGTATGGACATCGGCACAAGGGCTGGAGGCGCCCACAGTCCTGAGCAATGAAGATGCAGGTGGTGGCATCAGAAAAGTGACGGTTAGCGCCAGGGTCGCATTGTTGCCTGCCTACTTGCGAGTCAAAGTGACAGCGCGCTGAAAAATTTTCGGCCCGCTGACCAAACGCAGAGCACCTGACTTTGAAGCACGTTTGAGAAATGAGGGAGGGGCGGAAAAAATGGAGGTTTTACCTGAGTAGGGATGCAAGTCGTTGACTCTTTAATACTCTGATAGCAGAATGTTAAGGTAGATGAAGCTTGGCGAGAGGGGAAGCAATTCTCCGGCAGGTGCCGCGCAGCGATTGCCTTGCTTGTGTAAAGTCATCCGGAAGCAGGATGAGCTAACGAATGGCTGGTGTGCAGGATTTGACAGCGTCATGTAAGTCGACAAGTTGCGCAACGCTTCGAATGTGACTACCGATTCTCGACTACAGAATTCCAGCAAAGAACTTGTTCTCATCCTCGTCTACCTGATGGTGACGGTGTTGCTGGGGGCACTTCTTGCTCCGTTCTTGTTCAAGGGTGGGATGGCAGTGGCTGAAATGATCGAGCAATTTCGGCTGCTGAAGCACAAGCCGCTGGCCTGGTTGCACCAAGTGGCCAGCGAGTCCGGGTTTCAGCGCTATTTCAATCGCGCAGTTTTGATCGCTGCTCTCATTGGTCTGTGGCCACTGCTGCGTGCGCTGAAGATGAGTCGTAAGGATTTTGGTCTGCAAAAGGATCCCTTTGCCGGGCAGCATCTGATCATTGGTTTTATGCTGGCTGCGGGTTTACTGCTCCAGTTGGGGCTTGGGCTTGCCACTGCAGAGGTTTTTCAGCCGAACAGGAACCTCGATCTTAGCGGTGCATTTAAACAGGCGGCGATCACGGCCGGGTGCGTGGCAGTGTTGGAAGAAGTGCTATTCCGTGGTGTGCTGACAGGGCTGCTGCTGCGTTCGCTGAGTGCCCGCAAGGCGCTGATCGCGGTAGCTGTTCTCTTCGCAGCGCTGCACTTCCTGAAGCCACCACACGGTCTTGAAATTGCACCCGAGTCGGTCGGCGTTGGCACAGGATTCTGGCTGGTGGGAATCATTTTCAAGACATTCGCAAACGCTTCCATGCTGCTGGCAGAGTTCGGCACATTGCTGATGGTGGGGCTACTGCTGGGCTATGCACGATGGCGCACAGGGGCGTTGTGGTTACCGATCGGATTGCATGCTGGATGGGTTTTCGGCGTCTTTATGTTCCGTGGGGTTTTCTCAGGCAAGGCCGAGGTGAAAGCTGGTGACTACCTGCCGTGGATCGGCGAGAACTTGAAAACTGGCCTGCTGCCGCTCATCGTCCTCACGATCACGGGTGCCATCTTGATCGGATGGATGCGTAGTCGGAATCGGAGAGCGAGCGACATTGCGTAGTTCGCTGGGTTTCTAGCGCATTTTATACGCAACGCCTTCCTAAAGTAGTGAGCCGTCGGCGTCTTCGTTGGCGAGTGCTTCTGCGGCTTCGAAGCCATTGTCTGGCAGAAGTCCTGTGCCATCGGCGGCCTCGGTTGCCAGCTCATCGCAGCGCTCATTCTGCGCATGGCCCGCATGACCTTTTACCCATTGCCAGGTGATTTCACGTTCACGTATCAGGGGATCCAGTCGCTTCCATAGATCGACATTTTTCAATATGCCCGCCTTCCCGCGCGTCCAGCCCCTGGCTCGCCATCCTCCGATCCAGTTCTTATTGATTGCATCCACCAGATACTTGGAATCGGAGTAAAGGGTGACCTTGCACGGCGCTTTCAATGCTTCCAGTCCGGCGATCGCTGCCAGCAGTTCCATGCGGTTATTCGTTGTCCGCTGGAAGCCAGCAGAAAGTTCTTTCGTGCGTTTGCTGCTCACGAGAACCACCCCATAACCACCACGGCCCGGATTGCCACGGCACGCGCCATCGGTGTAGATGGCGACTTGGGGAAGAGAACTTGCAGGCATGGTCGAATCGCTAGCCCATGTCGTAGCTGCGGGCAAATGCATTGTCACTTGTCTGGGAGCGTGCCGAGCGTTCGGCGTGGTAACTCCAGGGGATGCCACCCGACCTCGAATCGCTGCTGGAGCCGCTTCGCCATTCCTCCCCGGGAAAAGGTAAGCGATCGCCGGCTACCCAAAGTTACCGTCCTCACCCTGTCCAGCAGAGCAGAGATCGCTGGCAAAGTGGTTCAATAGCGGTAAGAACCGCGTCTGTAGTAGCGTTTCTGGTGACGGCTGTGGCCTCGGTGGTAGTTGTGATCATCGTGACGGCGGTAGTGTCGACGGCGGTTGTCGTGTGAGTCTGCAAGTGCGTAACCGAGGGCACCGGCTGCCACTACTCCTGCGACTGCAAGGCCTGGATCAACAGTCTGGCGCGGGTATCCGTAGGAGTCATAGTAGGTGGAGCAACTGCTTCCGAGTGCAGCGACACAAAGCAAACCGAAAACGGCGAAAAGGCGGGAAAGAAAACGATTGTTCATGTGTGTTTTGACTCCGGTAGCAGTGAGATTATTCAATCATGGAGGCTGGCGAATACGTGGGGGAGGCAGCCGAGGCGCTCAACTTTTCCCAAATTCGGCGGACGGTAGAACCAACTATTTGGACATTGCAGCGCTCGCTGCTTTGGCGCGTCGCAGCAGCTCTTTATGAATTCGTGGGGAGGCATTGCGGAAGGCTGTTTCGTTGGTATTCTCGATTTCTGGGGGATTCGAGCCGTTGGGCAAGATGTCTTCAAGGCTGACTCCCCAGGTGCCAAGTAGTGTCCAGTAGGTTGCGGAGTCTGAGTGGTCGACCCTGTTGCGGGCAAATTTGCCTTCGGCGAAAAGTTTGCCGAGCGGGCTGACTTTAAACTGATCGAAGTAGGCGTTGCCTTCAGGGCTGCCGCTGACGATGCCGTGTTGACCGATTGCGCCGCATTCGTAGTAGGTGATGTCGCCTCGGTCAGCTGCTGCTTTGAGGAAGGCGCAGGCTCTGGCGTCTTCGCGACAATTGGCGACGTCCTCGGGATGCTCGACGGTGCCTTGATGAAATGAGGAACTTGTCCAGTGGGCAATGAAGCGCAGTTTCTTCAAGATGTCTTCGTTGCCGGTTGTCAGGCAATGTTGAACGAGAATGGCGGATTCGGTTACGGAGCCCCAGCAGAGGACGTTGATGCGTTCGGAAGATTGGCCTGCTGCCGTCAGCAGAGAATCGACGGTCGAGTATGCGGAGAGGTTATCGTATCCATTTTCTGGATCGAAACGTTCAGCAGTTTCTTTGATGCATGATTGAACGAAGGGGATCGAGTCGGGGAAGTCGCGGGCGATCGTTTTCCGCAACCCAGGCAGCGCTTGTTTGTAAGCGGGCATAAAGTAGCTACGTGCCCAGTCAGCTTGATTTGGTGTGGTGCGATGTTTGTAGCGCATGATCTCGTCGCCAGTCTTTTTGTGCATCTTGACTTCGTTCTTCAGGAATGGTTTCACCTTGTCCGGTTCGTCCCAGATGTTCACACCGATGAAGCGAACACCACGATCGGTATATTCTTCCTGCAGTTTGCTCAAGTGGGGCATCCCTGCGATGCATGGGCCGCACCATGTGGACCAGAATTCAACGACGTAAACTTTGTCCGCCTCAAAGGCCGTGACGGGGTTCCCCTTTGACCCATTCGCCGATGGCAAGCGCAGGGGCTGGATCGCCAATGGAAAGTGCAGGAGGCTGGGTGTCCTGTGCAGAAACTGACGTGGCGCAAGCCAGGGTGAGAGCGAGGGCTGAAGTGAAGGCGAAGTGTTTCATGTTTTCTAGTGGTCGTTGTTCGACATTTCTCTAGGCAGCCATTCTTCGCATCAATGGGCGATTATAGCACGCTCTCTCTGCTGATTTCAGACAGTGCGGCAAAAATCGGGACACATAGTCCTGCCTACTTCTTATCCTTGGTCTCGGGAATCCGAGCTGCCTGAGGAATGTTCAGTGCGATCTCAAGCTTCTTCAGGTGGGTAAGGACACTGGGAAAACGAATATCATCATCGTAGGTCTCTTTGAGAATATCGTAGGCCTGTTGTTCCTTGTCCGGACATTTTGCCAGGGCATAGCCAGTGAAGCGTTTGTAGTAGGGTTTCGTATTGGGGCAGTTGGCTGCTATCTGGTAATATTCGGCAGACTTGCACCAGTCTGCTGGTAGAAATTTTTGAGAGTGCAGGTAACCGAGTTGGCCGTAAATTCGATAATCATCAGGAAGAAATTTCGCCCCTTCCAGCATAAATTTCTCACCTTCTGATACCGCTTCATTGAATTTGCGAACCCAGTCAGCGCGTTGCTGTTCATCTTCGGGAAACTCAAGCGAATGCGCCTTATCAAAGGCGCTGTAGTGAAGCCCCTGGAACCAGTTGAAGAAACTGCGAGGTTGAAGCTGAACGATGACCCAGTATTGTGCGATGGCCTGATCAAAGCGTTGTTCATCCCAATCTGTAAATGCTCGCACCGCCATGATCGAGGCTACCAGCGAACGGAAGCCGCCGAGGGCCGCAGTGAAGCCGAGTTGTCCGACTTTGTCCCGGGTTTCCATACCCATAGTTTCCGGCCAGTAGTGTTTGGCCACCATGTCTTTCGCCATGGGCTCTTCGAGATACATTCTGGCATAGCCGAATGAAATCAGGATCGTCAGAGCGATCAGCACGTTGCGGGCGTGGCGGGACATCAATGGTGAAATAGTGAAAGAGTGAGAGTGTTACAGTTCCTTGTTGCTGAATACAAAGGACGCGGCGGCAGTATAAATGAGCAAGTAGAGGCAGGTCATTCCAGTCATTTGCAGCAAGAGCATGCTTGCGACCGGCTCACCCGAAACCACCGCGTCGACAATGTCGAACAAGTGAAAATCCGGGAAGATGACGGCAATCGCTCCCGCCAGTGCGCGTTCGAATCCGCCTTCTGGTGCGCCGCTTAAAAAATAACTCCGTCCCAGGTGCTGGCCATGTCCTATAATGAATACGGCAATGGAACTGATAATTGTAAAAAGCGTGGTCGTGGCAAAGGTGGACACCAGTAGTGTCACTGCAGTCATCACTGACGCTTTCAGGAAAATGGCGAATACGGCAGCCTGGAGATCCCAGCGCAGTCCAAATTCTCGGACGGCGGCGAGTGCCTCCTCGCGTTGTGCATTCCAGCCTTCACTCTGCGCCCGTTCAGGGAATTTTTTTAATTCGGCGTCGTATCCCTGCGCGACCTCTTTTTCCAGAATGTTCTGCCTGACTGCGACGACACTGCAAAACAGCACGTCCATGAAGAGCATGCTGACGAAAATGAGCACTAACATCCCCATCAATTTTCCCAGCAGATATTCAAACCTGGGAACCGGCTTGCAGAGAATGGTGTAAAGTGTGCGGTCTTCCAGATCTTTCGGAATGAGCAGGGCGGTGCCCGCGATCGCAAAGATTCCTGCAAAAAGTGACATCGCACCCAGTGACACATCTTTAAGCAGTTTCAGTTCCTGCTCCGGGGTAAAGCGCAGAAACATGAAGGCCACGAGAATAATGGCAGCGCTGAAAAACAGCAGGAAGTAGAACACCCGCATGCGCACCATTTGTGTGAAGGTATGCATCGTCAGCGCCCAAACGCGCGAAGGTGAAAATGGCGCGTGTGCTTTGTCCGCAGTGGAAAGTGTGGGGCCGGTGTAGCCGCCCTTTTCTTTCGGTGCTGGTTCTTGATCGGTCATGCTGATGGTAAGAAGGTGCTGCTTACTGGGTCTCTTTCAGGAACAGGCGCTCCAGGGTTGTGCGCGGGCGGCCGACGGTCACCACTTCTGCTGTGGCTTCTTCGGCGACCAGTGCCCGCACTTTATCCAGAAGTTCCGGGCTGGCATCTTTGAGAATGATCTCCGTCTGATCTTCGATGGAAATCAATTCTTCCAGCTTCCCTTCACGCACCAGGTCACCTTTGTAAATAATACCAATTCGGTCGCAGACTTCCTGGACTTGCTCCAGTAGATGCGAGGAAAGAATGATCGAAATGCCCTGCTCCTTGAGCTCAAGAATCAAGTCGCGGATCTGCCGTGATCCAGCCGGGTCGACGCCCGCAGTGGGTTCATCCAGAACCACCAGCCGTGGGTTTTGCACCAATGCCTGAGCGAGGCCAATGCGTTGCAGCATTCCTTTCGAATACCCGGCGAGGTGGCGATCCTTGGCGTGTTCCAGATCGACCAGTTTCAATAATCGGGCGTTCTGGTCGCGCCGCTCGGACTTTGTCAGGCCGCAGATACGGCCGTAAAATTCCAGCGTTTCGGATGCCGTAAGGTGTTTGTAAAAGTAGGGATTCTCGGGCAGAAATCCGACATCTTTGCGACTGTCGACCTGGCTGCTGTCGCGGCCGAAAATCGAGCACTTACCGGATGTGGCGTGCAGCAGGCCGAGCAGCACTTTCATCGTCGTCGATTTACCGGAGCCGTTGGGTCCGATCAAGCCGTAGACTTCACCCTGGCCGACGGTGAGCGAAAGGTCTGTGACTGCCTGCACCGTTTGTTTGCGCAAGGAGGGAATGCGGAACACCTTGGTCAAGTGCTCAATTTTGACAGCGGGCGCTTCGGATGAGTCGTTCATTGCGGTTGTCTCATTAACGGCTGAGGCGGTACCTGTCACAGGGATTGTTTATAAAAAGACAATTTGAGCTGAGTTTGGGGTTGCATGCTGCTTGCTATTCAGATCCCGAGCATCAAAGCTTCGGAAAGAATCATTGATCATGCGAAACCAGATGCGGTTAAGGCAATTAGGGAAGCGTTTCCTGCGGGAGATGCGAATGCTCGTGCCCTTCATCTTCCTCATGATCGCATGTCTCATCCCTAAAGTCAGCCGGGGGACAGACCGAGAGCGCTACGAATTTTACCCGTTCAGCCATTTTCCGATGTATTCCGACTTTGATGAACGGGACTACTACGTATACGTGACGGATCGCGATGACCAGCCGATTGCCACGGAAACGGTGGCAGCGGTGCGGTCGACCAAATTGAAGAAGATCTTCAATGCCGAGCTTTCAAGGATTCAGAAGCAATATGAAAAGAGGAAAGACCTGCTGACCGCAGATCAGTGCAGACCTGGTGGCGACTACACGTTGAAGTGGTTGTTCGACAATGCTCCCGCTGCGCAGACAGGATTTGCAGCCGGAATGCCGCTGCGACTTTACCGCGTTTACATTACAGAAAAGGACGGTGCACTTGTTGAATCAGTGCCGCAGATGGTCGGGGAATTCTCAGGAGGATGAGTGGAGGTCGCGCCATGACGATGAAGACATTTTTCGAACCAACACCGCTCTCGCTATGGGAATTGGTTGTGATGCGCATGCTTTTTGCGCTCGTGATCTGGGACGCGATTCCTTCTGCAATGCCATTCGAACAAGTGCCGAAGCCGATCGGGCTGGCGATGTTTGCGCCCGATTGGGTGACGGGATTTGGCGCACTGTTCGAGGCCGAATGGTTCAAGGTGGCTGTAGTAGTAGTGTTAGTAATTTATGCGATCGGCAGCGCTGCAATCATTACCACACCACTGCTACTGCTGGTGCTGGTGATGGCGGGGACATTAAACAATTCTCAGGGAGCCATCACCCATCACCTGCAGGTCGTTTCGCTGGTGCTGGTAGCGCAAAGTGGCTACTTAATCTACGAGCTGATAAGGCGCAGGAAGTGGCGCACGGGAGGTTTGGGGCAACCGGTCGATCGCGAGATTTGGGTGGTATACGTTACTCAGCAGGCCGTGGTGGCTGCCTACGTAATCAGCGCATGGACTAAGCTGAAAGAGTCGGGACTGGACTGGTTTGTGAATGCGGCGCGGTTTCCGATTCAACTGAAAAAGAATACCCGCATGGCCTACTACAATGAGCTGAAGGAACACGGTAGTGACAGCGGGTTTCTGGCTGATCTACCAGCACGTGCAGAGGCACTCCTGATTGCCTCGCCGAATCTTTGCCGTGTGATCATTGGTAGCGGACTGGTGTTGGAAATTGCTGTTATTCTGGCTCTCCTGGGCCGGATTTGGGCATTTTTCTTCGGCGTTGTCTTCGTCGTGTTCCATTCCTCGATCAGTAAAATCATGAACCTGGACTTTGATTTTAATATCTACATTCTCTTGATATTCTTCATTTTTCCGGGAGTCTCCGCCGCTTTGGACCGCTGGAGCAGGGCGGCGACGAAACGCGGAAAATAGCGCTCGATTGGTTGAGTGCAGTTGCGTGCCCTTTTTGAGTGGACAATCGTCCCTCTGGTTTCAGTCTAGGGGAATCCGAATTCTCAACTAAACCACCTGATTAAATGAATCTCGAAACCATCTGTCTGCACGGCGGTCAAACGCCCGATCCTTCTACTCTGTCTCGCGGCGTTCCTGTCCATCGCACCAGCGCGTATGTTTTTAAAAACACCGAGCATGCGGCGAACTTGTTCGGTCTGCGTGAATTGGGGAATATCTATACACGTCTGATGAATCCCACGCACGATGTGCTCGAGCAGCGAGTCGCGCTTCTTGAGGGCGGTGCCGCAGCACTGGCGGTTGCCTCCGGGACAAGTGCGATTTTCTATGCGATCATTAATCTGGCGCAAGCGGGAGACGAAATCGTGTCTGCCAACAACTTGTACGGCGGGACATTCACCCAGTTCAACGACATCCTGCCTGCGCTTGGAATCAAGGTGAGATTCGTAGATCCTAACAATCCGCAAAATTTTGCAGATGCGATCACCGACAAGACGCGGGCGATATTCTGCGAATCTGTCGGCAATCCAAGCCTGGACATCGCCGATCTTGAAGCCATTTCTGCCGTGGCTCACTCCAAAGGGTTACCCCTCATCGTTGATAGCACGTTCTCCACGCCCTATCTTACTCGTCCGATTGATCACGGTGCGGATATCGTTTGTCATTCGTTGACCAAGTGGTTTGGTGGCCATGGAACTGGCATCGGTGGCATCGTTGTTGACTCCGGAAAATTCAACTGGGCGAACGGCAACTTCCCATTGTTTGACAATCCGGACAATTCTTATCACGGCATGCGCTGGGGGCACGATCTGCCGGAGCCGCTCGCTCCGCTGGCTTACATTCTGCGCATGCGCACCGGGCCCTTGCGTAACCTAGGTGCCTGCATCTCCCCGGACAATGCCTGGATGTTCCTGCAGGGAATTGAAACGTTACCGCTGCGGATGGAGCGCCACTGCGAAAACGCAAAGGCTGTCGCCATTCATCTTAAAGGGCACGCCGCAGTTGAATGGGTGCGGTTCCCCGGGCTTGAGGACGATCCGCAGTTTGAATTGAATCAAAAGTATTTGAAGGGCAAAGGCGGCGCCATGGTCGTTTTTGGAGTCAAAGGTGGCGCCGAGGCAGGTGCCAAATTTATCGATGCGCTGGAGCTCTTCAGCCACGTGGCGAACGTGGGCGATGCTAAGAGTCTGGCTATTCACCCAGCGACCACGACCCATTCGCAGCTCACCGCCGATCAGCAGGCAGCGGGTGGCATCAAGCCAGAGCTTGTCCGTCTTTCGGTCGGCATCGAGCACATCGACGACCTCGTAGCTGATCTCAATCAGGCACTCGCCCAGGTCTGATTGAACGATTTGGAAAGAGCGGTGCTTCTACGGAGGCACCGCTCATCACTCGGAGCGTGATGGCTACGTAGTCATCACCCTCCGGGTGATGAAATTTGTTTAAACAGGCAATGAAATCCTACGATCCAAGTGATGCAGTCAGAATCACACGCAGCGCCGTCTTCCTCATTGGGAGCAGGCTGGCGTAGCGATTTTTATTACATGGCGGACCAACGATTTTATGCCTAAGGAAACAGTCGCGCGTTAGCTCGACGTTCGCAGGCAATGGTTGAGATGCCGCGGAATAGAGGATTTCGCTCATGACTGGAATCGACAGCTTTACGCCAAATCAGCAGAGGAAATCGCCGAGTTTCACAATTTTTTCTCAACTCGCTGGGAGGAGGGTTGCGACACCAGGCACAGTTCCTGCGACTTAAGAGGTATATCGCCGAGAATCCTGCAAAGGCGTGTCTTTCTTCGGGAGAGTCCCTTCTGTTGTAGCGATAGAGGATCATCACTCGGAGAGTGACGGCTACTTCAGGATTTTCGTAAGATCGATCATCAGACCTGGCATCTCTGGGTCGCCAAGCAGTCGATCTGGATTGATGAGGGTCTCTGGCGCATGATCTGGACAGTACACATGGACGGATTCTGTGCTGGGATCGATCAGGTATCCGAGTAGCGCGCCATTGGCGATGTATTCCTCCATTTTCAGTTGAAGCTTGTTTAAGCTGTCGCTCTTGGAACGCAATTCGACGACAAAGTCCGGGCAAAGTGGTGGAAAACTATCCTGTTTGGTGGCGGTTAGTGACTCTCAGCGTGCGGAGGATACCAACGCTGCATCGGGGTCGCGCATGGCACTGTTAGGCAATCGAAAAACGGTGGACTAGTCGAATGCCATCCGTCTGGTGAGTTTCCGTCCAAGTCTCAAGCTGATGAGTCAGCTTCGAATTTCGCCAGCCTGATGTTTTACCTGTTGGGGCGAGGAGGGAAAGATTGCCTTCACTTGAGAGCTCCGCGTGGAGGTTACGATTTTTAAAGCAGAGTTCTTCGAAGTCCGCTGGGCTGAATCGGATAGAGTCAGAAGCTCGATTTCCATGAGTTCCCACTCGGGAACGGAGTGAACCATCAATGTGCCCAATATTATTCCAAAGTAACCGCTGGGACTGCCGATGCAAGCTCCAGAGCCACAGGCGGAAATGATGGGATCTCGGGGGCGGGCGCTTGAATGGGCGAATCAGCCCGGGATTTTGTTGTGAGGAATTGATGCTGAACCTATTCCCGATCCGTTTGCGATTTTCTGAGACTGGGAACTTTTCCTTGCGAGTGGCGCTTAGGGCGTCAATTGTCGGAACCTATGCGTTATCTTGTGACCGGAGGTGCCGGCTTCATAGGCTCCAACTTAGTTGACCGCCTCCTTGCGGAGGGCGGCGAAGTGACGATCCTGGATGACTTTAACGATTTTTACGACCCGGCGATCAAGCGTGCCAATGTTGCGGCATTCGCGAGGCCTGTGCGTGTCGTGGAAGGCGATTTGCGTGAGTTGAGTGTGGTGAGAGATGCGGTGCAGGATGCCGACGTGGTGGTGCATCTGGCCGCGCGTGCGGGTGTTCGTCCTTCCATCGAGGAACCGCGGCTCTATTTTTCGACCAATGTGGATGGCAGTTTCAACGTTTTGGAAGCGGCGCGTGATGCAGAAATCGAACGGGTGATATTTGCCTCCAGCTCATCCGTGTATGGCGTGAACAAGAAGGTGCCATTTGCCGAGGCGGATCCAATCCTGCGCACCATTAGCCCTTACGCTGCTACCAAAATTGCTGGTGAGCAGATTTGCTCCAATTTCTCGTACTTGCATGATATGAATGTCGTGTGCCTGCGATTTTTCACTGTGTATGGCCCGCGCCAGCGACCGGATTTAGCGATTTCCAAGTTTGTGCGATTGATTGATGAAGGGAAGCCGATCGATCGCTACGGCTCAGGAAATACTGGGCGCGACTACACGTATGTCGACGACATTGTTCAGGGGATCATGGGAGCGTTGGCATATGATGGGCAGTCGTTTGATATTTTCAATCTAGGAGGGTCACATACGGTGACGCTGAATGAGATGATCGCCGCTGTGGAAGATGCCATGGGCACCAAAGCGGAGATCAATGAGCTGCCAGAGCAGCCTGGGGATGTGCCGCTTACCTCGGCCGATGTATCGAAGGCACGTGCGCATTTGGGGTACGAGCCGCAGACGCCATTGCGCGAAGGCGTGCGCAAGTATGTCGAGTGGTATAGGGCATTACAAAGCCAAGTCGTATGAGTCCAGTTGTTGATCTTCTTTGCGAGCTAGTCTCGATCCCCAGCGTGAATCCAGATGGCGCTCCGCCGTCGGATTATACGGGAGAGAAGCGGATGGCCGAGCGCGTTGCCCAATTTCTTCAGTCGATGGGAGCCGAAACCCAGTTGGAGGAAGTGCTGCCAGATCGCCCGAATGTCATCGGCAGGTTTGCAACGAATTCCAGCAGTGGCCAACGCAAGCCTAAGATCCTCCTAGCACCTCACCTTGATACGGTGACAATCGATGGCATGACGGTCGACCCGTTCGGGGGGATCGTGCGCGATGGGCGAGTCTATGGGAGAGGCGCATGCGATACGAAGGGAACCATGGCGGCGATGCTGATAGCGCTGCAGGAAATTGGTGACCGAATTCCTCACTTGAATGCGGAAATCCACTTTGCGGGATTCATGGGCGAAGAAACCGGACAACCGGGCTCCCGGCATTTTGCACAGCACCATGCCGACTACGATTTTGCCATCATTGGCGAGCCGACTGATTGCGATATCGTTTATACCACGAAAGGCAATTTGTGGGTCAATCTGCATACCGCCGGTGTCGCTGTGCATAGCTCAGCCCCGCACATGGGAGAAAATGCGATTGTGAAAATGGCGCGTGTCATCGAAGCGCTGGATTCCATATTTCGACCGGAGGTGGAAGATGTGAAATTTGCCCATCCCGTGCTGGGCACCAGCACGACGAGCATCGGTATTGTCCGCGGAGGAAGTCGAACGAATATCGTTCCTGATCAATGTGAATTGCAGATTGATATGCGATTGACTCCGGCGCTGCATGCCTATGGCGCTGAGAAGTTGCTGCGCGAATCCCTGGCGGAAGCCGGTCTGGCCGATGATGTGTCGCTTGATATCTTGATGGGATCCGCACCCATGGACAATGATCCGGACAATGCGTTCATCACCAGGCTGGCGGCCGGAAAACGCAAATTAGTGGGCGCACCGTGGTTTTGTGATGCGGCCTTTCTGGCAGCCGTTGGTATTCCAGCAGTGGCAGCTGGCCCGGGCAATATTGCTCAGGCACACACTAAGGACGAATACATTGGCATCGCTGATCTGGAAGAAGGTGTGCGCTTCTACAGGGAGTTTCTGGAATCGTTCTGATTCAAGATCGACTACGAACGGGCTAGCGATTTGTAATGGCAATTGCGCGTGCATCGAGCACGTTGTCAGTGATGGAAATGGAGCACGAATTCCGAGGCCTTGATCGTCGCGTGGTGACACTGTGGCGGTGGCATCGATTGTTCTCGACTGTGATTGTTGCCAGCGCATTGACCGTGGGCTGCGCGATTGCAGTACA
The DNA here is from genome assembly GCA_051270635.1 of Verrucomicrobiales bacterium. GTDB lineage: Bacteria > Verrucomicrobiota > Verrucomicrobiia > Verrucomicrobiales > DEV007 > JAGROY01. The sequence continues at coordinate 36,119 of JBNMNB010000039.1, forward strand.
CGATGGCGTTACGAATCTGGTGTGGCTGCTGGCCCTTGTGTTCGTCACGGTGATGGCTGTAGTGGGGATCTTCTGGTATCCGCGCGCTGCCTACGCCCGCTGGCAGTTCCACATTTCACCGCAGGCGATTGAATTGCAGAGTGGTGTCATTTTTCAACAAGAAGTCCATGTTCCGATGGACCGCGTCCAGCATGTGGATCTTGAACGTGGTCCGCTTGAGCGAAAGTTAGGACTGGCACGAGTGATCTTTTTCACGGCCGGCACAAAGTCTGCACAGCAGGAGATTCCAGGACTTGCCCACGATGAAGCGATGCGCTTGCGAGATCAAATTGCCAACGAACTCGATACTGGATGCCGGACGCCGTGACGCCTGATTCGATTCCGCCAGAAACAAATGTTGCTTCCTGGCCGATGAAACGTCTGCACTCCGCGACGCTCTATATCGGGCTGCTTTCCGCATTCTCAGGCGCGGTGATTCCGCTGATTATTGTGATGATTTCGCCGGTGGGATGGGTGCTCGTGTTTGGATTGGCCGTAGCTGCCGTGATTTCGACGATCAGCGGCATACTTCGCTATCAAACGTTTACTTATTGCATCAACGAGGGCGAATTATTCATCCAGGAAGGCATACTTGAAAAATCCAATCGGACGATTCCTTTTCATCGCATTCAAAACATTCGACTGGAGCAGAATCTTCCCTGTCGACTTTTAAAAGTGGCCCATGTGCAGGTTGAGACAGCAGGAAGTAGCGGGCCTGAAGCGATTCTCTCAGTGGTTGGAATTGAAGAAGCGCGTGCGATTCAGCAACTTGCATTACAGCGCGGTGGAGCTGGGCGGGATCAACAGAACGAATCAGGGCGAGAGTCCGAACCGGAGCAATTGGAGAGTCGCCAGCTGTTGCGGGCGGTCACCCTCAGAGAATTGATTGTCGCCGGGCTTACTTCTCAGTTTGCGACGATGTTGCTGGGAGTATTTGGACTGGTTCCGCTTATTTTTCCTCAGTTCGATGTTTTTGGAGAACTGCCGGATCCTCTCAAGTATTTAGAGTGGGGGTTCGATCAATTTCAATGGACACCTCCAGATTTTATTGAATCGATCTTGCAGAAGCAAGTGTTCAAGGCACTGATTTTCCTGCTAGGAGGATTGATTGTGGCACTGTTAGGTTATCTATTTCTGTGGTTTGGCTATCGACTGTTCGCTAGCCGCGAAATGCTAAGCTGGGAATATGGATTATTCACCCGCCGGACAGGAAGCCTTCCCCGTCATCGTCTTCAACTTCTGAAGATTGAAGAACCACTACTGCGAAGAATCTGCAAGCTGGCCACAGTGAAAGTGGACACCGCAAGTGATCAGCAGGCATCTCAGGAAGATAAAACAGGCAGAGGGATTCTTTTGCCGATTATCGATTCAAGAGCGCTTGCGCCCATCGTTCGCGGACTCGTTCCATCGGATCGCGAACTGCAGTGGCGGCGGGTTTCGCCACATGCCATTCGTAGAGGCACCGTCAAGTCGACCTTGGTAACGCTGGCATTCACTCCACTCTTGGTGTCGCCGCTGGGGTGGCAACTTCTCTGGGCCTTTTTTCTCGTTCCAGTGTTTTATCTGCTCAACAAAATGGCCTACCGCTATACTGGTTTCTCCTGCGACCCACACCTGCTTGCCTATCGCAGAGGCTGGCTGAATAGGACGACCCACATGCTCCCCATCAAGCACGTCCAGTCAGCCACCGTTCAGCAATCACCCTTCGATCGCCGACTCGGCCTCGCCAGCGTGCTGGTAGATGCCGCTGGTCAGACCCACACCGGCGGCATGCCCACCATCCGCCACCTGCCACTGGACGAAGCCCGCGAATTAGCGCACTTTCTCCTGGCTCCGCAGGGCTTTTCCACTGGTTAATTGCCAAGAAATACGAGACGATGTGCAATGTGATGCTTGCGCTGCGAGAACTCAAAAGATCAGGAGCGCTGAGGAAATTTTCTCGCCGATTCTTGTTCTGGAGTAGCGCAGTGGCCTTACTGCTCATCGTCGCTTACTTAGTCGAAGACTATCGGGGGAAGTCGGCGTGGGAGAAATTCAGAACTCGCTGGGAGGCTGAAGGGGAAGTGTTTGATCTGCCGGACAGGTCAGCCATCGAAGTGCCGGACGAGGAGAATTTCGCCAAGATACCGTTGTTCGAAGAGTTCTTCCGGCTGAAGATGGATTACTCCAATGGTTATGAATTTAACCATTGGCCATGGTCGGAACGTTTGCCGCCTGATGGGAGCGTCGATGCCTCCAAGGGAAGGCTCTACGGCCTTGTTGGGTCGATTGATGCTGTCCACTTTCGTGCGGTTCCTGTAGCCGCGTGGAAGAATCGAGACCTGCCGAGGGATTGGCGAGGGGCAGCTCGAGTTCCACTCTATCGGGCTGAATTGCGACGGCTAGCAGGGGCGAAGCCCCGCCTTTCTGAGGCAGAGGCAGCTGTAGCGATTCTTGATGTCGTGGATAGGTATTGGGCTCATGATTGGGAGCAGATTCGAGACGAATCACGTCGAGAATTTTTCGTTTCCAAGGAGCCATTGGACAGTGTGAGGCGCGAGTTCAATGTTGTGATCAATTATTTACGGATGCTGGCTTCTCATAGTCAGATGCGTTTCTCTGCCTTCGCCAAGGAGGGCGATTTTGAAGCGGCTCTCGCTCAGTGGCAATTGATGCTACGTTTGACAGATTATTGTAGCATGGGATCCGAATACTCCAGTGCAGGACATCGCATCGTGGTCGGCTCGTTCCAATCGATCTGGGAGTGCGCGCAGAGGCACAGTTGGAGTGAGGGGCAGTTGATGAAGATTCAATCACTATTGCATGATCAGTCGGGGAGGATGGAAGCTGAGTTGCTCGAAAGCATACGGTTGCGCAGGAATCTGAATCTTGACATGATTCTCGATGCAGATCGGCGGCAACAAAGGTTTCCACCCAACAATCGATTTACGGCTTCCCTGCGCCATCTCGTTCCCGAAGGATGGATATTTCAGAATGCCCTGTCCATTGCGCGACCACTTCAGAAGTATGTGCTTACTGACAGTAGCGAAGGCATCGAGTGGAAAGTGCTTCGTTTCGATCAACTGGAAGAATGGCAGAAAGAAATTGATCAACACGAATACTATTTTGGCGACCCTATTCATCACAGCGTGCATCCCTACCATCGTCTGGCATCGGCTATCTACCCGATGGGGCCGTTGGATATTCGCAGTAGTCTCAAGCAGAAGGCGATTTGCGATGTGGTGATCGCAGGACTTGCGTGTGAGCGCTACTTTCTCGCGAACGGC
>JBNMNB010000040.1:0-39395 GCA_051270635.1 Verrucomicrobiales bacterium
GTGCTCATTGGGGACAATCCCGATGCTCCCGGCCGTTTCTGGAACGGGCTCATTGACGATGTTGCAATCTGGGGGCGCGCTTTACAGCCAGCGGAGATTGAAGAGATCTGGAATGGTGGAGAGGGCAAGAGCATCGCAGAGCTCGTAGCGCCAAAACTCGAAGAGGGCTTGGTTGGCTATTGGCCTTTCGATGAGAACTTGCTTGATACTGCTGGAGGTCATCATGGGGCGGGGCGGGGCAGCGATCTCATCACGTTTGCTGACGGCCGGTTTGGCTCGGGTATTGTCCTTGATGGGGTCGATCAGTTCGTAGAAATTACAGGAGGCGCTGAATCTGATTTTGACTTTGCAGGTCAGAGCATGTCGGTGTCTGCCTGGTTCAAAGTAGGCTCCTTCGACACAAACTGGCAGGCCCTTGTGGCCAAGGGCGAAGGCGGTAACTGGCGCACCCACCGTCGATCCGACGGCAGTGGTATGGCCTTCTCCGCCGGGCCGGGGAATAACGATACACCTGATTCAGGTGTTGATGTGAATGATGGAACCCTGCACCACTTGGTGGCAGTGGCCCGCGATGGTGAAGGCTCCGAGCTCTGGATTGACGGCGTGTTGGTGGCCACAACCGATAACACGGCGATGGAAGACAACGATATGAGAGTGCTCATTGGGGACAATCCCGATGCTCCCGGCCGTTTCTGGAACGGGCTCATTGACGATGTTGCAATCTGGGGGCGCGCTTTACAGCCAGCAGAGATTGAAGAGATCTGGAATGGTGGAGAAGGCAAGAGCATCGCAGAGCTCACAAGCGCACCCTAGAATACGCCACCGTTTCATTCCTTCGACTCAAACTCCACAAAACCAAAGCCGGTTCGCGCGTTTTTATCCACGATGCGAATCGCCCGACGGTCACCAGACATCTCCACGAATTGCGGCCCATCGCCACGGCGGAGCGTCTGCAGCTCTACTAGATTCTCGCCGCCGAGGGCTCGTTCGAAAGCTGGATAGCTGGTGAAGGCCCTTGCGTAGACGATTTCCTTGCCTGGAGGATATGTCAGTTCGTATTCAGTTCCTGAATCGGGATCGGGAAAGGTCAAGGTTTCATTTTTTTTCACACTGGCATCCTGGCGAAAGGCAGAAGGAAAAAGCAGCACCTCCCCGGGTTGATTCTCGGAGCGGGAAACCAGGAGGAGATGGCCTTCCTCTGGCATGGTGATCTTGAAGGTCAGCTTCTCTCCCAAGCGGTAGGCGTCACCATTGATCGGCGCATTTACCGCTATTGCGACAGGAAAATCTCGGTCGAGAGTCAGCTTCTTGTTCAACTCATTGGTGGTATCCAAAGCGATGGAGTCACGGGAAAATATGTAGATTCCGCCCACAACTAATCCAACGAGAACCAGTGCAGCAATCACGAGCAGTGTTCGAGACTTTGCAGGATTCGGAGTCGAATGCGAATGGGAGAGCTCTTTGCCCACAACCGGTGGAGGCGGAGCTGTCAGCGGGCAATCCGCCATATCGTCCAGTAGTTCGATTAAGTGGTTTTGCAATCGCCCTGCAAAAGTCACAGGCTGGTCAAAGCTATGGAATGCGCGAACGTTGCGTCCGGTTGCACTGTCCTGAAAAGTTTCCTCGATGAATTGCTCTAGCTGGGCCTTTTGATCGATCAGTTCTCGTTGCTCATCAACCTTCTTTCCTCGCAGTCGCTCGGCAAAGGCATCGTCGTCTGAACGAACATATACGAGGATTGCAGGTCGCTGGTCATCCGATTTTTCCCGTGCCGCGAGCATGAAATCCAGCTCACGTTCCGTTCCGCTCCGGTGCTTTCCTCCGTCCTGCAGCGCCCCCATCCGCGACCACAAGATGAACACCGCAATGTCGATGCCTTCTTTTGAAACAAGCACGGGATCAATTCCTTCCATGAACGAGGTGTCGGCCTGCAACGGCATGTCCTCCCAGCGCACAGCCTTCAAGAACAGCTTCCCTTCATATCGGGAGCGAAGGTTCTCAATCACCCGAACAACCATCTCACGTTCCTCAACTACGTCACCAGGACTACTGATGAAAATCTTGATTGTCTTGGGGGTTACTACCTGCTCAGCCATCAGTTTTCGAAGCCTACGAACGAGCTGCGAAAGGATCAAGAAAATATTCCCTGTTCGGGAAAAAATCCCTTTCTGCGCAATAACGACTTGGTCGGTGGTCTTTCAGGTAACGAGACGCTGCGTCACTCATTCATCCGACACAGTGCTTCACTGCAAAACAAACCTGAAGATTAAAAACACCCACCAAAACAAACTCATGAAAACATCGATCAATCCACTTCGTCGTCTTGCTGTTCTTGCTGCTACATTAGTTACTCTCGCTGGAGCAGCCTTTGCTGGTCGCGGTTCAGATGTGGAACTTCTTGGAGAAGGGGATAGCATGACCTACACCATCTGGCTGAATGCAGGCGACGATTTTGAGGCTGCCGCTGAGGGTGATGAAGACGCCCTGGACATCGACATGATCGCCCGGACGCCTTCAGGCCGCGTGATCGACGCCGATACCCTGAGTGATGCCGAGCCGGTGGTAGCTTTCCGCGCTCCTTGCTCTGGATACTACAAGATCGAGGTTCGGATGGTTGATACTTACTACGGCGTCAACAGCTACATGGCCTTCGAATACGCCCGGTGGTAGCGGTTGACGACAGTCAGCCAATCACCGGTTAGCGCCGATGAGGGATGGAAAACGCGAGCCGGTCGGGATTATCCCGGCCGGTTTTTTTGCATCCTGGGAGTGATGATTGATCGCTTGGAACATTTTCTTCAAATCTTCGCAAGTCTGTCCCGCTCGTTGGTCTCATCGATACGCAACGACATGGTTGCTTCGACTACCACTGAAAATCACCAAACACACGACTAGAAAGACCACCACGATGAAAACCAATCTTGCTTCGAAATTCTGCCTTGCCACTTCTCCGGTCGCCTCCGCCGTGTCCATTGTTGCTCCCGCAAAGGCGCAGTCGATTGAGGATATTATCGCTCTTGATCAGCTTCAGGCTCGCATGGTGCACACAGCCGCCACCTACTCGGCCAGTCACAGCTGGTATTTGCACGACTTTGAAGTTGACTTCATCCGGGAGGGGGCTTGCCACTTCTATATGGTGCATCTTGATGCCGGGGATCAGGTGGCATTTCATGCTATAGGAGATGCTGACGCAAGGGTCGTGGATCTGAAAGTGCTTGATTCCCGTGGTCGCCTTGTGCGCCAGGACACTGATGGAGATGAAACGCCGTTCGTGAGCTTCACCGCGCGGCGTTCCGGCACCTACACGGTGCAAGTTTCGCTGCCGGAGTGTACGGCCAACGGTTCTTACTGCGGCCTGATCTTTGCTGAAAATTAATCTGAGAAAGGCAGCTCTTCTGGCATCTTGAAGCGAGGTGGTGTGAATCCGATTAAGGCTCCAATTGCTGCTGGGATTCCGCCAGTGCTTGCTCAGGGGCTACGTTTCGGGGAAGTGGTGTTGACCGAGATAAGTGCTGGGCGGAGGCCGAGGCCGCTGCTGCGGTAGGCCGGCTCATCCCACTTGCTGCTGGCTGCGCGGCATTCAGATGCTGGATTGAGGAAGGCCCCGCCACGGTAGATCCGGCTTGGGCCTGCTAGTCCAATTGGATCCTGGGTCTCTGCCGCCGATCGGGTTTGACCCGTCGAATTGACGGAGTCCACGCACCATTCCCATACGTTGCCATGCATGTCATAGAATCCCCATGGATTCGGCAAGAAAGCGCCTACAGGCGCAGTGTTCCGAACGCCGTCGTTGTGCTCCTTGTCGAAGTTCGATAAATCCCCTGAGATGTCGCTGTAGTTCCCGTGTTGATAGAGCTCCATGGGATCATCCCCAAAACTGTAGGCGGTACTGGTGCCGGCACGGCACGCGTATTCCAGCTGCGCTTCTGTGGGTAAGGCGTATTTCCAGCCCTTCGGGATACTGCCCCGTGCTCGCTCCCGGTCCGTAAGCCGGCGGCAGAAATCGATCGCCTCAAACCAGGTGATGCTCTCGACTGGTGCCTTGTCTCCGGAAGATTTGTAAGAACTGGGATTGTTGCCCATGACGTCGACCCACTGTTCCTGAGTTACTTCATACTGACTGAGCCAAAAGCCGTGGCTGAGAATCACCTTCTGTTGCTCTTTATCAGAGGAGAGCGTGGGTTGCCCCTTCGGGCCGCCTCTAGTAAATGTGCCTGCCGTACACCAAAGCAGGCTGAGCCCGGTAGTATTCGTGAAGGGTTGTCCCTCTTGGCCGAAGGCGTTGCGCTGACGCAGCAGCTCGGCTATCGAGGCTGAAGCGGCCGGGCTGGCTTCCAGAATTTGCAGCTGCCCCAGGCGCAGATCCACGCGGTGCCAGCGGTGGTGTTTCGCCGCGTCCAGCGCGTCGGCCCAGAGCGGGACGGCCCAGCGTGTAGTCTTGGCGACGGGCCATTGTTTTGCTGGATCAGCCACGATGGCTGCGCCGTTCCAGTCTTCCGAGTCCAGAAGGAGGTCGAAAACAGATCCTCCTCCCGCTTCCCAGCGGCCGATAACTGTGTCAGCTGGGACATTGGCAAAGCCAGTGCCGTTCTTCGATTTGAGCATCGGATCAAATGAGTACCAATTCCGATCAATGTAAGAGAATAGGTCTGGGTAGCTCGAGTAGGAGTACAGCTCGGATACTTTCTTACCGGACACATTCCAAAGTTTAGCACTTCCATCGGCCCCGGCACTGGCGAGAATGTCTCCCCCAGGCGCATATTCCACAGTAACTACCTCTCCGAGATAGCCGGTGAGCGTCGCGGTAAGCACTGGCACTTTTTCTCCCGAGATCTTCCAGAGCCGGATGGTGCCATCCGACGAAGCACTGGCGATCTGTAATCCGTCATGGCGGAAGCAGAGGCTGAGAACGCGATTCTGATGGCACTGCTCTGCGGAGGCTTGGCCGAGGAGCTTCGCTTCCGCCACATCCCACAGACTGACAGCTCCATCCGCGTCGCCAGCAGCGAGAACTATCCCATCAGGACCCATGGCAACAGCGGTGACTGCATTGGCTTGCCCTGCCAAAGAGACGCGCTTTTCCCTTTCCATGGTTTCATCGGGTATGGGAGTTTTCTCGCTCCACGCGCCCGCCAGTTCCGCCACGTGGGGAAAGACGAGCCGCAGGCCGCCAGGGAAGGCTGCGGCGAGCACCGAATTGTCGGCAGAGAAGGACAGGCTGGATGCGGCGCTATTCTGGTCTGTAGAAATACTGGTCTGCTTACCTTCCCGCCAGAGGTTGATGCCGCCGTCTGCTGAGGCCGCAGTGAGGATAGAGCCCCCCGGGCTCCACGCAAGCCGGGCGGTGAAACCAGCATATTCTTCGGTGAAGGTAGCTCTTTTGATGTCCCAGAGCCGGATGCTTTTTTCCGTGGCAATGGCGAGCACTTTACCTGAAGGGTGAAAGGCTACATCGTTGACCGGAACCAGAAAGGGCCCTGATTGGGGAACCACGACAGTTTTTGCGTCATTGCGAAAATCCCACAAATATACAGAGCCATCAGCAGAGCCTAGCGCAAGCCAGCGTCCGTCTGGGCTGACGCTTAGTCCTGTGGCCGCGCTCTGCAGGTTTGCGCTGGCCCAGATGGGTAGGTAGGCGGGGCGCTCCGCGATCCAATTCTGAGCGGCTTCAAATGAATCTGGGTTGCGCTCTTTGCGAATAAATCGCGTGAAGTTTTCCCGAGCATTATACGGTCGGCCAACGCCTTCAAAGCCTATGGCTTGCGCTGCGTAAAGCAGGGCTTCTGGATACTGATGCCGCTCTTCCGCCACCTCTGCTCGAAGCATCCAGCCGAGGCCTTCGTTGTAGCGGGACTGGGCCACGATCTCACGAGCGAAGGCAACCCCGTAAATCGTGCAGCCCAGCACCAGCGCTAAAGTTGCACCCATCGTAGCGGTAAGGACTTTGCGCCGATGCGATTTTTCCTTCTCCTCGCGAAGCTGCGCCAGTGCCTCCTCTTTCTGCCCTCGTTCATGGCGCTCCTTGCGCGCGCGTAAGGCGAGCGGGACGAGCACATCGTGGGTGATTTCGAGGCGCTGGATGTTGCCATGGTTTTCTGCGGTGAGAAGTCGCCGCTGCACAAGGAAGTCGAACGTGCTGTGGGCGAGGTTTTCTGGCACGCCCCCAGCTGTAAGCTCTGCCTCCGCATCTTCACGCGCAATTGGGCTTCGGTGCCCGCCCACAGTTACCATCCTATCCTCAACCACCTTGCGGACAGTTTCCCGGTGATCTTCTGGAAAGTGATCGAAACTTTCATCATAGAACTCCTGAAGAATGTCATCACTGCTCCCGGAGACCATGGTAGCTCCAATCTTTGGTTGCCCGGACTCAAGTCGCATATTGTTGAGTCGCTCACAGAGGAGGCTGAGTAGCGGGGGCACGGCTTTGATGCGCGAGAGCGGCGTGTCTTCTGGCACCCGGGCCACCGTGCGAATAATGGTCGATGCAACGTCTGAGGAAACAAGTGGTTTCCGACCGATGGAGCCAGGACCTAGAACTGCCTCCAGCGCCTGCGGCCCGTCGAAGAGGAATAGGCTCATCCTGTTTTGTGTAAGCAGCGGTAGGGTTTCTTTCCAGCTTTCTAAGTGGGATAGGTAGTCCTCCCGCAGGGCGAACACCATGCGCAGGGGAGCGCGGCCAAAGTCATAGTCGCGGGCTAGTTTCCGATTCGAGGTAAAGCGTGCCTCCAAGCTCTTAGGCGGGCGATTTTGCAGTAGATCGGCAATCTGTGTAAGCCAATCGTCCGAACGACGTTTAGTTTCCTCATCTTGTTGGCCGAGTGAGAAGATTTCTTCAAACTGGTCGAAGATCAGGACGGGAACTGGCGAGGTCAGTGGAAGGAGAGTCGGGTACCGATGAAACAGTTCCCATAAAGGGATACATCCTCCATCGGCCCCAGCAGGCCATTCGACATCGACTGCGTTGGCGAGCATCTTCCACATGGCCATGGATTTAGCGTCAGCGTCCTCAGGCCACTTGAATCCCACGACATTTTTGAGGGCGGTGCGGAAGGCGGTGCGGGTCTGTTCTACAGGTGAGGGCGCCGCACTCCCATGATCGAGTCGTAAGTGTACGGGGCTAAAGCCAGTTTTCCGGAGTTGTGGCAGCACGCCTGCAAGCAGCAGGGATGTTTTGCCTAGTCCGCTTTGCCCATAGAGGACGGTGAGGGAGTTTTCCTGGATGCGGTCAACGATCTCTGCAGTTTCGGCATCGCGGCCGAAGAAGAAGGGTGTGTGTTCCTCGCGAAAGGGCAGAAGTCCGAGCCAGGGATGTTGGGCGTCGACTAGTGGGGCCGATGGCTCGGGATCTGGTTTCAGTGCAGGTGCTGGGTTTTCGGAATCAATCATCATGTACTTCCCCGTGTTCGTTGTATTGCCGCAGGTAGTGGTGAAGTTTTGCGATGAAGGCAGGTTCAGGAACGCCGCCCGGGAGGTGGTAGCGGTGCAGGTGCGCGAAAACTACGGGGTCGCGCGCAGGAGTCTCGGTGTTGTCGATGGTGACTGGGATGTAGAAGATTTCTCCGGGCACATGGACTTCTGCGGCCCACTCGCGTTCCCGATGGACGAAACGATCGGGATTCGATTCGGTGGCGGTGGAGATGAGGCTGAGAAAGAGGCTGGAGCGACTCTTGACGGCGCGCTTTACTTTGCGTTCCCAATCGCCGCCGGGATCGTTGCGCACCAGATCGAGCCAGAAAGGAATGCCAGCTTCCTGGAGTCCGGCCGCAAGTGTAGTGGCAGCCTGGAGGTCGTCTCGCGAGTAACTGATGAATACTGAGCCGCGCTCAATATCTTCTGGAATCGATGTCAGGATGTCTCCCGAGCCCGCCGCTCCGAATTTTTCCACCCAGCGCCGACGCAGCTCAGCGGTGAAGTCGACTGGTGATGCTGGAATGATCTGGGGTGAGCCGATGACCTTGTCGAAGTAAAAAATCATGGGGTCGCCGAGTGACTGAGGGACATCTGCCAGGTAGTCACCTGCGGAGTCGCGGCGGTCAGAGAGGCGTTCCTGTTTGGCGACGCGGAGGAAGAAGCGGACAATCCAGTCGTCATATGGAGAGCCGATGAGAAGGAGGGATCGGTTGCGGAGTTCGCGGAAGAGGTTGCGGCGGGTATCCTTGGGCGCTTCCAGCAGTCCGCAGAGGAACTCCATATAGTCCTCTTCCTATACGGCGAAATCGGGATAAGTATTAAAGGAGCCGAGCACATGATAGAGGAACGTAGTCGAGAAGGCGTCGGGTAGATCGACAGGACGTGTTGGGTGAAATGCGGCAAGGCCGCGATCGTCTGGCTTCCAGCCTGGTCGGGACTGTTGCAGGGCGCGGTTGAGGAAGTCGTCGAAGGTGGATGTAATAAAGAGATCGAAGTCTCTGATGGCTGCGAGATCGGACAAGCCGGCTGGTACGGGAAGGTGAAGGTTTTCCTCAACAAGCTCACGCAACTCTTCGTAAATGTCCCGACGGCGGCCTCTGTTAACAAGGTGCGCGCAGGCGACACGATTAAGTGTACTGTGATCACCTGGAACTAGCCCGAGCCGGCTTGCCAACTTCGGGGCCAGAAAATTGACGAAAGGGACTTGCTTGCCATTCTCCTCAACGGTGATCAAGTCTGGGCCGATTATGGGGAGAATCTGGTGATTATGAATGTCGCGCAGGAGGCGGTTCCATGGAATAGCGGCCAGGCCTGCTTGGGATGGCTCTGTTGAGGTTTCAGGTGCATCCATGGGATCATTCGGATTCATGCTGAAGAGTTATTTAGTGGAACCGGTGTGCAGGGCAAGGATGGACAATGCAACGGCGTCATTGCAGCTTTTGAGGTTCGATCATTGTTTTGAGTTCTTGTTCTTCCTGTAGCTCTCGATCGACGAGTTCTCGATAGCGCGCATTGGTGTCGCAAAGTTCACGATGAGTGCCCTTAGCTTCGATTTTTCCGTTTTGAACAAAGACGTTAAAGTCTGTCTGGAAGACGTCAGGATCATGGGTGATGATGATTGATGTGCGGCCAGCACATGCCCGGCGGATAGATGCGGCAACAGCGCGAATGTCTTCGCCAGAGAGCTGTGCGCCGGGCTCGTCGAAGATGAGTACCGGTTGGTGTCCTGCTACGAGCCGCGCGATGCCGAGAAGTCGGCGCTGCCCACCGGAGAGCCCCGGATCCTGACCAGTAATAGGACTGTTGAGACCTCCTTTTTCCTCGATGACCCTGGAGGCACCAGAGGCATCGGCGGCAGCCAGGATGGCGTTATCGTCGAGATCGCGACCGAACCGAATATTGTCGGCGAGGGTGCCCGTGAGAAAGCCGGGCTCATCGGGAAGAAAGCCAATCAGATCCCGCCGGTGGAAGGGATGGAGTGGTGTGAGATCGAGATCGCCGTAAAGAATACTCCCGGACTGCGGTCGCCATTCACCCGTAAGGAGTCGGGCCAGGGTGCTCTTGCCGCATCCCGGCATGCCAACGATGCCGATGCAGGCTCCAGGTGGTATATCGAGATTGATCTCCTGGAGGACGGGACGATCAGAGCCGGGATACGAGAAAGCTAGGTTCTTCAACCGCAAAGGCAAGGGAGATGCTTTAGTGGAGAGTAGAGACAGATTCTTGGGAGGAGGTGATACTTTTGGCGTCGAGAGGATGGTATCGAGCCGATCGATCGCTGGGCCGAAACTGGTGATCATTGCTGGAAACGTTAGAAGCGAGGTAATGCCACCGAGAATAAGAGTGGCCAATCCTTGAGCCTGGATAATGACACCAGGAGTAACGCTACTACTGATGAGTACAAGAGCTACGATAGGAAGCGTAAGGGTAGAAAGGGCAACGAGCAGCTCTGATCGAATGGAGCTGATCCACTGGTAGCGAGCATTGGTGCGCCCAGCTTCCCGGAATCTCTCCAGCACGTCCTCGCCAACTTCACGTTCTCCCGAAAGTGCGACGAGCCTAGGCAGCAGCCCGAGAAGTTCCAATGCGCCATTGTGGCCGTACAGTCTTGCTGCCTCAGACGCCCGTATCGCCAGATTCTCCCGACGGAGAAAGAGCCGGGCAAGGATTCCGTTGAAGAGAATGGCGGCGGGGACGATGAGTGCTAATACAAAAACTCCTCCGGGGATCTTCGCCAATCCATAGCAATAGACTCCGAGTTGCACCAGTGTCTCGACGAGGCGCAGGACACCGAATACCAATAGCATTCCAACCGAACTCGCGTCTTGGGAGATTGCTGATAGGGCGGAGGCTGTATCGTTGATCGAACGGTTTTCCCCTGTCTGGCGTTCGAAGCCCGCAAGTAGGTCGGTTTGGATGCGGGTACGTAGATGATTGTTGAGCACTGTGCGTGCCTGTTCGCCCAGAACTTTGGTGGCGCCAGCGATGAGGAGCAATGGAATGAGCAACACGGCCAGTGTCCCGGGAGTCGGCGTATTTCCGCCAAAGAATGCCCCTAGAATTTGGGATGAGATTCCCACCGCCGGAGGAGGTGGGGGCGCAGCTACATTCCCACCCCCACTGGCAAGACGGTCGAGCAGTGCCTGGGAAGTAGACGTGGCGCTCAGCAGTAAATCCGCCTGTATCAGGGCTATGAGGAGCACTCCTATTGCGGGCAGAATAAAACCAAGACAGTACCTGCGAAACTTCCAGACTCGCTGCAGGGTTATGGCAAAGGTGGGCGGAACTGTAGCAGATTCATCCCCTGGAGCAGCGACTCGCTTTTTCTCGGACGAGAGGTGCGGGGGCTTGGATCCAGGGTTGCCACCAGACTTCATGCCTGACTTGCTGTCCCCATTAGATTCGTTCATTATTTGTCGGATTTACTGGCGATCAAGTGTCTATCGTCAGCCATTATGGTCAACAGCGAGATGGCTGAACCAATTAGGATGGTGATGCCAGCCGGTGTACCAATTGCCGTCCTTGCGCCAACAGTAAGTGCCGTAACGCCAGTCGCCGTGATACCCTAATCCACCGTCTGCATGGTGCCCGGCCACTTCTTCTTCCGCGTCATCTTCTTCGTTAGTCACTGCGGCGCGTTCCAAGTCGATAAAGGGCTCTCCTTCTTCTGCAGCGTTTACACGGTGCTTTCGTGCTATATCGAGAGGGATTGCATAAACCTCGCCTTCCGCACCTGCGGCGTATACTAGATCAAGCTTGGTCTTCGGCTTGGCGGCAAAATCTTCAGGAGTTGGTTCGGTTGTCATACAGTGTCATTTTGATTCAAGGATCTTACGGCTTTGATGCCGGTTTTGCAGCTTACTGAATAGGTGCTACTAACATTACTTGGGAAGTGCCCGCCCGAACAATTTCGGGCAGGCACTTACTTCGAATCCCATGGATCAGCCGTCCCGGTCGGCAGCAAGGTAGCATGTCCAGCCGAAGGGGTGGCGATGCAATCCTGTGTACCAGCATCCATCGTAATGCCAGCAGTAGCGGCCGTAGGCCCAGTCAGCGTGATAACCGACGCTGCCATCCGAGAGCACCGCTGCATGGTGTCCCTCGACTTCACCCTGATCTTCTTCAGGGTTGCTCAAGTTCATTTTGTCCGGCGTAATCAGCGGGGGGTGATCCTCTTGAATTACGTGCTGCTTCGCTACATCGAGCGGAATCGCATAAATTTCCCCATCGGGGCCTTGTGCGATCACAGTGTCCAGCTTGGTCTTTGGCTGGGCTGCGAATTGTTCATCAGTCGGTATGCTCATATTCGTCTTTAGCTTAAGTTTCTTTTGTATACTTATTTAGTCTGTCCCGGGCCAGCTCTTGTTGAGCGCTTGCCGGTATCGCTTAGGAGACATCTGATTTGGTTCAGCTTGCGCAGTTTCTGAGTGATTTATTTTCTGCCAAAACATTTCCGCGCTCACTTCGATTCCAGCATTGGGTCGAACCGAACCTGATGCTCACGATTCCTAGGCGATGCGGGAATGGAAATGAAATTCCAGGAAGTTGCAAGCCTGATGAACGTTGGAAATTTGCCATCGAGAGAATTGAATTGAGATTTGATTGTGCCCAAGGCACAATTGCGTTTTCAAAAAGACGAATTATTGTTTGATTCCAGCCCTCCCTGCACTGGCGACCTCAGCCAGATTCGGACATTCACCACCGGTGTCCTCTTTTGAGGATGCAGCGCACCCTGTTACTTCTCGATTGACATGGCCCACTCAGCCATTCAGCTTGAGGCTAATGGAAAACATGTCTGAAAAGATTGCGGGATCTCTTGCGGAAATTGCGGCAGGTGATCCTGGAGCGGCGGAAGCCTTCGTGAACTATTTTAGACCAATTCTTGAAATTCATCTTTATTCCAGGGCGAAGGGAGCGACTAGCCGACAGTTCGCCGAATCGACTATCTCTGATGTATTGGCTGACTGTTGCGCCGTGGGTTCAGATCGAGTGGGGCTCCTGTCAAAGTACTCAGGGTCGGGAAATCTGGAAGGCTGGGTCAAGAAGGTCACGTTGTTCCGATATCTCAATTTGGTAAAGCGCGAACAGAGACTGGAAGGTATTGAGGATGCGGAGGGAGACGTTGCTCCCGCTGTCCAAGCTCTCCTGCAGGTAGTTGATGAAGAGTCTGACTCAGTGGGAGAGATATTGAGGGACGCCGTTGAGGCGGCGTTTGCCTGGATGGAAGTGAATTCTCCAAGGAATCTTGTGCTGATGAAACTTTCTTTTCTTCACGGAGTTATGAAGAAACGTCTTGCTTCTGCTTGGGATCGCGATCCTGGCCGAATCACACGATACGTCCAAGAGGGGCTTGAAGAAATGCGCAGCCAAATTTTGGTACATGTCCATGCCGTTGATCCGAAACTCGAGCTTCGTTGGTCAGATTTTCTCATTCTCGCACAACATCACGCAAAACTCACTCGGGGAATTTTCTAGAAATCGCCGCAAGTCTACTTACATCGATTGTCTAATCAGATATGAATGAAGATTTTTTACTCCTGCTTTCATTGGCAGGGACATCGTCCGGCGAAGTTCGTGGCTTTGCGTCCGAAGTTCCACTTGAAGCCGTTGAAAGAGAGCTCATGCAGAAGGCTGCCAGCGGATCTTGCAGCCCCTCGGAGCTTGACCGTGCCATTCAATGCATGGCCAAGAACGCTACTGCTCTCGAATTCTTCGCAGAGTTGCTCGCTGACTAGGTACGAGCTGAATCTTCTCTTTTCCGAACATGCAATTTCTCCCGCTAGAAAATTCAGACACAATTTCCGCTGCTCTTCGGCATCACTCCGACGAGATAATCGTCGATTTTGTATCGGGTGGAGGGGTAGATACGCTCTTCACTAGTCTAATGCGCAACTGCTTTGTAGACGCACTTGATCGCGCGGGCGCCCACGAAGGCACTGTTTGGCTCGCGGATAACGAAAAAGATATGCTTGTTCCAATATTTAACTCAGGCAGTACCGCTAAGAAATTTGTTGAGTATGTTAGGCAGCCGATAGATCAGGGTATCATTTCTATGGTATACTGCACACAAGAATCGTTCTGTGAGTTTGATATTCAGAAAAATCAGCTGCATGACGGAAATACCGATAGTTTTATGGAGCAGCGAACTAAGGCTCAGATTGCCGTCCCTTTGGCCTTTGCAGGGAACAATCGGGGCGTTTGCTCGGCGGTCGTGTTCGAAGATAATCCTACTAATATTCAGAGAAAGGATCATTCACCTATTTTCGATGCAAATTCTCTATTTTCCATTGAACTTGTCTCTGAGCTGATTGGGCATTTGATCGACCTTCGTTTGGTTAATCTTGGTCTGGGTAGAGAACTGCAGTAGAAGTCCAACGACTATATCAACCACAAAGAAAAAATGAATGTGAATAGATCGACAGCTGTCCAAGGCGGTGCCGAGCTTTCGAGAGGTGAAAAGAATTCCGCCGTGAGCGAACAACAGGCGGATGACTTACCAACCGGCGATCGTCCGCCAGAAATGGGAAAGGGCGAAGGTTTTTACTCTTGGTTTGATCGTCAGAAGGCCGAGCGTGCTCTTGCCGAAGGTGATGGAGCAGGAGTGAAAATTGCGATTATCGACTCTGGTGTTGAGTCGTCCCATCCCGATCTTAATGGACTAATTCTGGAGGATGATCTTGCTATTGAAGTGGATGGCCATCGCTTGGTTACTGTGTCAGGGGATGGAACCGATGTCTTTGGCCATGGTACTGCAATCGCGGGAATTGTTCGTAACACTTCGCCTGCAGCGAAAATTGGAAGCTTTCGCGTGCTGGGGGCTGGCCTGCGTTCACGAACCGCGATTATTAGAGAAGGTATCAACCAGGCCATACTCAGAGGCTACGATATCTTAAACTGCAGCTTCGGCTGCAGGGGAGAAACTCAATGGATAATGGACTATAAGAGCTGGGTTGATCAGGCCTACCTCAATGGAATTCACGTCGTGGCCGCTTGCAATAACCAAAATTTCAATCGAGTTGAGTGGCCCGGGTATTTCAATAGTGTCATAACAGTAAACATGGCACCGGCTAGGGATACAGCTTCAGTCTATTTCCGACCGGGTCATTTAGTTGGCTTCGCGGCAAGGGGAATTGACATAACAGTTCCTTGGCGAGCTGGAACAAGAAAGACTGTAACTGGGAGTAGCTATGCAGCCCCGTTGGTATCCGCCCTTCTCGCACGTATGATTGCGACCTGCGGTTCAATGTCGCCACCCCAAGCAAAGGCGGTACTTCAGGAGCTTTCCGATTCGTGGACTTTGAATCTTGATGCTCCGAACGTTCTTGGTCACCAAAGCGTGGAGTAAAAACCTAGGCTCATCTAGAATGAGCGATTCCTCTTATGATCCTCAATCTATCATTATCTCATCTAGTATGAAAGAATCAGCATCCGGTATTCCCACAGGGAGGAAGCCCAGTGGAGAAATCTCTCAACCAATAGGCGAAACGTTTCCAAACATTCCAGAACTCTCCCTAGAGGAAGGTGAAGTGGAAGGGCACATGGAAGTTCGCCGGCAAATCTACTGTCCACACTGTGACCTCTTGGCATGGTATTTAGAAGAGGACTTCGTTTGGTATCGGTGTTGCCACTGCAAGCTCCCGTTTCGAGCGTAACGCTGAAACCAACGCGTATGGTCAAAATACTCGGCCGAGATTCTTCTCAAGCAGCTTCTCTGTAGTAGTAGCGCAACAATCGTAAGCGGTCAATGGAGCCCCTCTAGCAGCGGCCAGTATAGGCGCCATGCTATGCGCACCTATGGCATCTACGAAGAACGAACTCCCGACAACCATCATCAAGAGCGCCCGCAGCGGGCGTCAGCACTACACCCGACCGTACAAGGACGAAGTCTTCGCTGCCTATGAGGCCAGCGGCATGAGCGGTCCTGCTTTCGCCGAACACTGCGGCCTCAAATATCCGACCTTCGCCAGCTGGGTCGCCAAGCGGCGGCACGCGGAGAGCCAGGGCAGCCCCCCTGCGGGCAAGCAGCAGTTCGTCCTCGCCGAGTTCGGCGCCACCTCCGAGTCAGGCGAACTCCACATCGAACTGCCTGGTGGTGCGTTCGCCCGGCTGTCCGACGCGGGCCAAGCCGACCTCCTCACCACTCTCATCAGAGCCCTCACCTGAGATCCCATGCTCACCTTCAACGGCAGCCTCAAAATCTACGTCGCCCTCGAGCCCTGCGACATGCGCAAGAGCTTCAACGGCCTCTCCGAGATCGCCCGCTCGCACCTCGGCCTCGACCCGCTGAGCGGCGCCGCGTTCCTCTTCACCAACAAACGCCGCACGCTCATCAATACTCTACTGGGACGGAACCGGCTACTGGTGCGTTTCGAAACGCCTCGAGCGCGGCACCTATAGCTGGCCGCGAGACATCGAGGGTGGGCGCAAGAGGATCGCCCGCCGCGCTGGCCATGCTGACCGATGGCATCGACCTGCGCGACGGGGTCAGCAGACCCTGGTATGAGAGCCCGGCCAAGAAAAGCTAACATAGGCACAAAAAGCTTGTGCAAACCCACCCACCACATGCTACATGGGGCGCGACGATGACCGACGACGAAGCAAAAAAACTCACCGCTCGGGTCGGCGCGCTGGAGGCCAAGATCGAGATCAAAGACGGCATCATCGCCGAGCTGCTCAAACGCATCTACGGGGCGAAGAGCGAGAAGCTCGACACCGCCCAGCTGCTGCTCGACCTGCTGGGAGACGGGTCAAAAAAGCCCGACGCCGCCGGCCCCGAGGACGCACCGGCGGCTGATCCCAGTCCAGAGAAAAAGAAAGCCAAGAAGCCCCGGCGCCAGAAGCTACGCGACTCCCTCAAAGCTCTGCCGACGGTCACCACCGAGATCGTGCCCCGCGAAGTCCTCGACGCCCCCGGCGACTACCGGCGCATCGGCCAAGAAGAGAGCGAGCGCCTCGAGGTCAGCCCGGCCGCCTTCACCCGGCACGTCATCATACGCCCCACCTACGTCCGAGGGAAACGACCGCGGCGGACAGGTATTTATGCTCACGGCGCAGTTCGGCCGATAACTCGCGCATCAATGAGAGGAAGTTCTCGCTCGAATCGCCAGCGTCAGGGTATTCCCAGTCCATATCGACTCCGTCAAGACCGTAGGTTTCGACCATCTTCATGGTTTCGCGGACAAACCGGTTCCGCGTTTCCGGAGACGCCGCCAATTCTTCAAACGCACTGTCATTGCCTCCATTCCAACCACCGATGGCAATGCCCACCTTCACTTTGTTCACGTGAGCAAGTTTCACGAGCTTCGTTAGCATTGCCGGATTGGGCATGTCCTTGAATGTCCCGTCCGATTTGGGAAGGATGAAGCTGTAATTGATATGGGTCAGTTTATCATACTGGATCCCGTCGACATCGCCGGCCCATGACGGTTGGTAGCCGATGACTTTGAACGTCTCTTTCTCGCCAGGCGACGTCTCGTCAGCAGCCTCACTAGCTGAAGTTCCACCGCCATGGCGTTGAGCGAAGACATTGTCGAACTCGATGAATGAGAGGTTTCCGTCACCATCCTGATCAACCTTTTGAACGACTGTGAGGGCTTTCGCAGCGTCTCCCATTCCCGGGCTCCGTTGAAACTCTGTCGCGGTTACCTTGCCATCCGTGTTCACATCGAGCCGGGCAAAGGCCTGCTTTGCGGTGATTCGCGTTCCTAAAGGCGTCACCGCGAAGGGGTCGCCGTTCTCCTGTTGAGCGGCATCTTCCCCTTTGCCCGTTCCGGAACCAGGACTCGGCGCAAAATCGACTGGCGGCCTGCGAGTTTCACCACGCGCGATTCGCTCACGCATACTCAGTGGATCGGCCATCCGGCTGCGGTGCAAGGCATCGATTTCAGCTCGATCCAGCTTGCCGTTCTTATTCTTGTCCATCTGGCCGAAGCGCTCGTCGCCCCCACGAAATTCGCTTTTATCGATCACGCCATCGGCGTTCTTATCGTTGCGGCTGACAAATACGCGATAGAACATAGAGCCGTCTCCACCCGGCGGGCGGCCATCACCGGATTCACTTGCGGCTGATCCCTTTCCTTCAGACTTCGCTGGCGCCTCACTTTTCTCTGCCCCGCCTGCGGCCCGGTCTCTATCAGGTTTGTCGTTGTTAACAATGGATTTGGCGCCTTGATCACTCACCGGATTCCGGTATCCGCTGATGCGGTTTCCCGTTAGAGTGACCTCGCTGTTCTCTCTCGCAAGAATTCCAGCGCCGCCGTTCTGACCCTCGATGGCATTGCCAATCGCGTCGAGACGCCCCTCTAACAAGATGCCAGCAATGCCGCCACCTTTGATGGTGTTGTCAATCAGAACGGCCTTCGAGCCGCCAAGGATCGCGATAATCGGCGGCATGCCACCGGTTCTAACAAGTGTATTATTCTGAAGGAAAGCCTCGCTCCCGTCCGGAATTCCAACGGCAACCAGTCGGTTTTCGACGCAGGTGTTGTGGAGAAGGCGAGCCTTGGAGTCGCCGCTGATTCCGATCCCCGCAGTCTCGTTCTTCTCGAGACGATTTCCGAGAATCAACGGAGTCGCCGATGACACGCCGATGCCAGCCGCCTCGTTCTCGTAGCAGTGATTGTCTACGATCAGCGCTGTGCTTTGTTCACGACAGCCGATCCCCGCGAGCTTGTTACGGTAGCAACGGTTATCTCGAATGATCGGTGCAGCTTCTGCTTCAGTGCCTATCCCGGCCATTTCATTTTCGTAACAGTCGTTATCTTCGATCACTGGACGAGTGGCGACGCCAGTGCGGATCGCGATACCCGCCCGGCGATTCCCGTAGCAGCGGTTCTTCCGCACTACCGGACTGGCCCCTTCGCTCACGCCGATACCGGCCCTTACATTGTTGTAGCAAACGTTTCGAGTCACCACGGGATCAGCACCGTTGTGGCCGATTCCAGCGTAGAAGTTCTCGAAGCTCGTATTGCCATCGATGGTGGCCGTCGAGCCTATCATCGATCCAATTCCGCCACCCATGTTGCGATAACAAACGTTTCCCGAAACGAGAGGAGCACAGCGTTTTCCCTCTTCCCCACGAATGGCGATCCCAGTAGCACCGTTATGGTGGACAATGTTGTTAGTCACTTTGCAAGTAATGCCGCTGATGGAGATTCCCGGTTTTTCAAAGTTTCCGATGTGATCGTGCGACTGGTTCTCTCCCTTCTCGTCCCAGGATTTCTGCCATCGGTCGTCGTCGTAACCTCCAACACGAGTGATCGTGAATCCGTCCAGGGTGGCTCCCTCAGCCATCGTCACGCCAGGGGAGTCGCCGCCTTCGCCGCCGCCATCGATGATGGTCGCCTCAGCCCTCTGCAGTCCGAGCTTGCCCTTTCCGTTCTGTCCGACGCTTCGCACGAGAATCCCCGGTTTCAATGCGATCCGTTCTCGGTAGTTCCCAGGAGCCACCAGGATCGTGTCACCTGTTTCGGCTTCATCGATGGCCGCTTGAATCGTCTCGTAATGCTGTGGCACTTGGATGCTTTCTGCGACCAGGACGCTCCGGCAAAGTAGACTGACGAGAATCGTGAGTATGGGTTTCATATTGTTGTTCAGCTTGGTGTGAAGAGGGAACGGCCTAGTTTCACAAATGCATTTCTTCGCGGTATCCGCGGAGCGTAGCCTTCTGGACGGGCACGGTCAATCCGCTCGGCGTGGGTGCAAAAAGACAAGAACCTCACGCGTGCCTAAATCAGGAAGCGCCAGGATTGGGTGATTCCGCTGATGCTATGGAGGACTACGCTGCCAACTGAAGCATCTGATAGACATCCGCGAGTTCAGAGCGCATCATTAAACACCCATGCGTTAATCGAATCGATAGGTTAACTTTCTCGCTGATCTCGATGTCTACGCGTGTGGGCGTTCGTGGGATCACTTTGAACATGATTGTAATTGGGTTGGTGATGGTAGACTGGGCGTTTTCGAAGATCATTCAGTCGATCTTCGACATTGAACACATCGTATTTAGTTTTCTAACATTAAGCCTTTTATTGATAGCGTTCATCGCTCACTGCCGAAGACCATCCGCAATTCCTCAAGCGACCTCACCTCGAAGCGCTCTAAAATTTCCCGGTGGTCACAAACTGCAATCATTCAACTGGTCCACGATAGTGCAGACTCTGACCACCGGCGGCCGGAGACCGTGAGATCTGCGATGTCCTGAAACTGCTGGGATTCCAGAACTCTTTGGATTGCATTCCACAACCTCATCTTGCGCTCATAGCGTTGTCGCCTCTACCTTTATTGTCATGCGTTGAGCACCAAGTGCTTACTTTTTGCGGTTTGGGATCGCGCGTGTTCCTTTAGGGCGCGCGGGCCCAGATGCACGGGGGTGGGACAGCTTGACGCTCCTCTTGATCCGAACAGCGAAATCGGGAAGGTTTATCCTTTTCCCATCACACGCTGACGCACTCCTCTCTATACCAATTGACCCCGATCCACCATCTTCACCAAAAACGCTGGATTCATAGCTTGCATCGGTTTCTCTGGAAATGTGTCGCGATCGCAGTGCTGGTCGGCGGCGCGAATCCGTGCCTACTACGGGCGCAAGATGGGGGAGACGATTCAACGGGGAACTTTCCGCCGAGGGCGAAACTGGTAGCATCGCCGACGGAGGTTCACCCAGGGGGCGCGGTGCAGTTCTCCGCCAGGGGATCGAAGGATCCGGACAATGCTCCGCAGCCGCTCAAGTATCGTTGGGATCTCGGCGATGGCATTCAGGCGACAACGGTGGAGGTGAGCCATCGCTATAAGTTGCCGGGCACCTACGTAGTCACCTTGACAGTCAATGATGGCTCCGACCAGTCGGTTGATCAAACGACGATAGTAGTCTTGCCGCGGGTCGCCGCGGGTCGCCGCTGGAAAGCCGAGCTGGACGACACCGATCGTGGTTAGCAGCAGCGGCGGATTCCTTGCGGCGGTAAATCCGGATTCGAGTTCCGTTAGTATCATCGACCTTGCTTCTAACAAAGTTACCGAGATCCCGGTTGGGCGCAGGCCCCGGACGATCGCGCTCTCGGCAAATGAAAAGTTAGCCTGGGTTACAAACCAGGATGACAACTTGCTCACGTGCATTGACCTCGATACGCGCAAAGTGCGGGATACGATCCGCATCGGACATCAGCCGTATGGTGTCGTGCGTGTGCCAGGCGGCTCTCACCTGCTGGTGACGAACCAGGGCGACGGCACCGTCATGTGGATCGATTCGCGGACGGGCGAGGTGAAATCCACAGCAGAGATCAAAGGGATGCCCCGTGCCATCGCCGTGACTGCTGACGGAAAACGTGCCTATGTTAGTGACTACCTCACGCGTGGCGATACTGGGACGGTCACGGTACTGGAAATCGACGGGCTCAAGACAGTGGCGAGGATTGAACTCGTCGAGGATCCCGGGCCGGACACACCTTCATCCGGACGCGGTTTTCCGAACCAACTATCGGCGTTGGCAATCAGCCCCGGTGGTGAATCCGTTTGGGTCGGCTGCCTGAAGAGCAATACCAGGCAAGGGCTACACCGCAGTGGCGAACCCCTCGAGCCGACCAATCACGTGCGTGGAATGCTAGCGATGCTCGACAAACCTACTCAGCGGGAAAAAGTGCGCCGCCGGATCGACCTGAACAACGCCGATATGGCATCAGCGATCGCCTTCAGTCCGAATGGCCGCTTTGTGTATGTCACCCATCAGGGTACTGCGGCGCTCTCGGCATACGATCTCGCGTCGGCCCGGCTTGTCGACCAAAGTGACGGCACTTCGGTTTCGTTCGCGTCGCGCATCGACGTTGGGCTAGCCCCGCAAGGGATCGTGCTCAGCGCGGACGGGCACACGGCGTATGTTGCCAACTTCATGTCGCGATCTGTCAGTGTCGTCGATGTGTCCGACCCAAAACGTCTCGCGGTCGTCCAAAAGATCCGCGTGACCAGTGAGCCGCTGGCGCCAGCAGTCGCCCTTGGCAAACAGCTGTTCTACAGCAGCGCAGCACCGCGCATGAGCCGCGATGGCTACACGGCGTGCGCCTCGTGCCATGCAGACGGCAACATGTCGGACGGGAGAACCTGGGACTTCACCCAATATGGCGAAGGCTTGCGCAACACCATCGATTTGCGCGGCCGAGGCGGGATGGCGCATGGCCCCGTGCACTGGTCGGCGAACTTCGACGAGATTCAGGACTTCGAGATCGACATCGTGAACGCCTTTGGTGGAGAAGGGCTGATCACCGACGGGCGCGGGCCGCACGCTCCACTCGCAACCGAAAAGAATGCCGGACGCAGCGAAGATCTCGATAGCCTCGCCGCTTATCTCGCGTCGCTGACGCGTAGCGCTCTGAGTCCTAACCGAATGCCCAACAGAGAGCTGACCGCCGCAGCAAAGCGTGGGCGGGATGTTTTCTATCGTACTGATGTCGGCTGCGCTCGGTTTCATGTCCCACCACACTTTACTGACAGTACCCTGTCTAAAGATGCTTCCGAGTAT
Organism: Verrucomicrobiales bacterium; assembly: GCA_051270635.1. Taxonomy (GTDB): domain Bacteria; phylum Verrucomicrobiota; class Verrucomicrobiia; order Verrucomicrobiales; family DEV007; genus JAGROY01. Next base: position 21,920 of record JBNMNB010000040.1, read on the forward strand.
CTTTTGCACGACGTCGGTACTCTGCGCGAGTCGAGCGGACACCGGCTCGGTGGCGAATTGCGTGGGATTGATACGCCGACGTTGAAAGGACTATGGGACACGTTTCCCTATCTTCACGACGGGCGCGCAGCGACGCTGCTCGATGTGCTGACGACATTTAACGAAAACGACAGGCATGGGCTGACAAGCCATCTGTCGAAGAATCAACTCATCGATTTGGTCGCGTTCTTGTTGTCAATTGATGAATCGGACGACCTGCTGGGAGAATAGCATTGTGAAACAGACTGAGCACAGCGATCATTTGAGCATGCACCGCATTAAGCCACTCTGCTCTGCGCTCTGCGTCTGCGTATTGCTATACGCGTCGTTCGACTCCGTCGTAGCCGAATCACAGCTGTGGAGCGGGCTCATTGATGCCAGCGATAAACTTCAAACAGGACGGTACACTTTCAAAGGCACAAACCCAACAGGTGGCCCTGGCAACGAGAACTATTACGACGGTGATTTCGCCGACTTCGACGGCGACGGTAGCCCTGATCGCGGGCTTGGCGCACGGTATGGATTACTCAGAAACCAGGGCAACGGGTGGATGGAGCCTTACGCCGGATTCACCGGTTTCCTGTTCCGCGGCATGCCCGGTGCGGCCGGATGGGGCGAAGACGGATTCCAATGGGCGGACGTCGATAACGATGGCGACTATGACATCCTTCAAGGCGGAAATGGAGAACCGCTGACTCTTCAGATTAACCAGGATGCGCGCTTCCGCCTCAAGTGGAAAAAACGGATCAGCGCGCTGAATATCGTCAATACCGATATCGAAGGCGACGGGGACGTCGATCTCGTCATCGCGCACGCGTTTTGCGCCGACCGATCGTGCGGCGGGCCACGCCAGTTCTCGTTGCTGGTGAATGACGGCAGGGGCAACTTCAACAGCGAGGCACCCGATCGAGGCCTGCCCTTCAGCAATCAATGGTATGGGGTCACCGGCGTGGTTTCCGGCGATGTCGATGCCGACGGCGACTACGACCTGCTTGTCAGTCACGGACATGAGAAGGATCTCAAATTGCGCCACGTCTCGGTTGCGCTGAACGACGGCACGGGGAACTACCGTGTCGTCCCGACCGAGCTGCCACCGGCGGGATCCGGGTTTGGTCAGGGCATGAACCTCGGTGACATCGACGGCGATTTGGATCTGGTCATGTGCCACGGCCCTTACGGTGAGATCGGGCAGCATAAGAGCGTTCAGCACGTGGTCGCGGTGAACGATGGTCGCGGCCGATTCGTCGAAGAAAGCGCGCAGCGGTTCGCCGGAAGCTATCCCGGTGCAAATCAGCAATACGCCGGCGGCAACGGCAAGCTGGTCGATATCGACTACGATGGCGATCTCGATCTTGCTGCGCACAATGTGAGGGACGGCTACTTCCAGATTTACCAAAACGATGGCCACGGGATCTTCAGCTTCGATCTGGAGCACTCGATGAAGTTTGTCGCAGTGACCAAGGGCCTCGGCTCCGACGTCGACATCACCGATCTGAACGGCGACGGCAGCTACGACATCTGGCTTGGCTCCGGCGCTGACGATGTCCACATTCTGCTCAACTCCCATCGCGAGCCGAGTGGATTGCGCGCCGATGTCCCCCGCAAATTGAAGGCCGTCGACGCGACCGACCGCGCCGTCTCTCTGCAATGGGAAACTCCAACGTTCGTTACTACAAAGTGTTCCGCAGCCTTGCCCCTCATCTCGATGATGGTGATCGGCAGCTCCTCGAAATCGTCGGACAACGTCATCAGGACGAGAGCTTCGTCGCGCCCCTGACTGATCGTACCGTGCGATTCACCGACCACACGGCCAAGCCGGGAATCGTCTATCATTACACCGTCCAGCACGTTGGAACCGAGAACACGCACAGCCGCCACAGTAAGGAAATTGCGGCCGTGATCCCCCCGCCTTCCGCAAGCAAGGACGATACCGCTCCGGAACTGACGATCGTCAGCCCCACGCAACAAAGCTGGTCGCAGTTTCCACGCATCGTCCTCCACTACGCCGACGGCGGATCGGGAATAGATCCGTCAACTCTGTCGATCTCCTTCGACCAAGCACTGGTCGACGAGACGCCCGCCGAGCAGAACATTGCGGGCCAGGCCTTCCGAAGCGATGACAATTGCCTCATCCTGCCGATGCAACCACCGAAGGCGCTTCCAGCCGGTGAACTCGTAACACTGACCGCGAGCATCTCCGACCGCGCAGGCCACACCACGACTCGCAGCACGCGGATCTATGTTAGTGAGGAAAGCGCAAGCCCACCGAAAGCCGTTCTCTCGGCCAAAGATCTGCCCGATCACTCGAGCCCGCACACCGTCAAACTCGATGCCGGCAAAAGCAGCGTCGACGCCAGGATCTTGCGTTGCGAATGGTAATTTAAAGACGGTACGACGGCAGTGGGGCACCGGGTTACAAAGTCATTCGATGGCGAGGGCACGCAAGAGGTCACTCTGCTCGTCCGGGACAACGACGGTGGCGTTGCCTTGGCTACAGAGTCGATCGAGGTTCCATGAAGCCTATTAGAAACAAACTCTTCATGGTTCTGGTTGTAACGCTGGCCTCGTTTGCCGTCGGGGCGGGGGCGCTGGAACTATCACGGACCGAGCATCCGCGGATGCTCTTCTACGGGGCCAAGAATGCGAAGCAGATCCACGGACGAATCCACGACAACCCGCGGTACTTGGCGGCGAAACGAGGACTCACTGCGAGGAACGATTCCAACTATGAGGTGGCCGGACGCCAGCTGGAGACGATGGCCGCGATCTACCTTGTGGAGCGTTCCCAGGGGTTCGACGAGAATCTCTACCGAGATACCGTTAAGTGGTTGTTCACCGAGAAGCTCCCCCACAACGAGTGGAACGCGGCGAACTGGGTCGTCGTGGGGCAGTCGTTCCTTCTCGATGCGCTGTGGAATGACATGGACGCGCAGGGGGATGTCTCCACGCGCGGGGTAGCGATCGACGTGTTGATCGACGCGGTCAACTACCTGAACGGTCGTGTCGATGCTAGCCGCTATGTCTGCTGTGACTACGGGAACCAAGGTTTCCTCCGGATGCTCCCGGTTTATCCCGCAGCGATTCTTCTGAAAGGGCACGCGCCGTGGAAGGAACAGGTGGATGCCTGGTGGGAAAGGATGGAGGACTTCGCCGGAGGCAAACGCGACTGGTACGGGGCGGCGCATCAGATGACTCGCGGCGGCGGGGGCTGGCCCGAGGGCATGGGGTACCACTCCTATTGCGGGGGACAGCTCTCGATGGTTGCCGCCGCACTCCACTCGGCGACAACGCTAGACCTGGTCAACGGCGGTGGCGGCAAGTCGCGAAACGACGTTCTGCGCCAATCGGAGTACTACCTCTGGGCGATGCTCCCCGGACGCCGCTACTTCAATTTGGACAACGGTTCGAACTCGCCCTCCACTCGCTGGGCCTCGAAGCAAACCCATTTCTCGTCGTACGGCCTCATCGGTCCCGCCAAGGCGCTAACGAAGCACCTGCTCGATACCTTTCCTCCAGAGCGGTATGGCCCAAACGTCTCGGGTCCTTTCATCCTCGCTTACGACCCGGCGATTCCCGATCTCGACCTCAGTACCCTCCCCCACAGCCGGGTTTTCGCCGGCAAGTTCGACGGAAAAGAGTATCCGGATGGTTCAGGCACGGTCATCTGGCGGTCGGGTTGGGACGAGAGGGCGACCGTACTGCTCGTCGAGGCGCGGAATCGCTACACCGGGCACCAGCACGCGGACGCGGGCAGTTTCTATCTCTTCCGCGAGGGATTCCTCGTCACGGAGAACGCCGGCAAACCGAATGCCGCGACCGAGCACCACAATACCTACCTGATTGATGGCGAGGGAATGGCACACGGAAACAACCCCCATCAGGTCTACCGGAAACTAGAGGGCACGCCGTTCGACGACGGAGATGTTCTGGCGCACGAAACGAGCGATCACTACACCTACGCAAAGTTCGCGTTCGGGCGTAGCTACAAGGCGAAACCTGAGCTCGCACAACGCGAGATCGTCGTGTTAGATCAAAGAACGACGCTCGACGACCCACTCGTCGTAATCGCCGACCGGGTTCAGACGGATGCGGAGACGGCGAAGTCGTTTCTGATGCACACCCGTGCAAAGCCCGTCGGCGGTGGAACGCCAACGATCACTGCCGACGACGGCACCGGACGGCTGTTCGCTCGGATCCTGCTTCCGGTCGGGGCGACCTGGAGCGGAGAGACAAACGGGAACGCTTACAGAAACAGAGTCGAGACCACCGGAACGAACCTCGAGTCGCTGGCCGTTCTACAGGCTTCAACGACGAAGACGAAGAAGATGCTCAAAATGGAAGCGGTCACCGGTGTGCGTGGACTACTCGCCGCCGAGCGATGTGTCGTTTTCGCCAACGACGCTTCCCCGGGAAAGATATCCTTTTCCCATCCGAAACGCTCGAAAAAACCCCTCTACGTGATCTGCGGACTCCCGCCGGGAACGGGGTACCGGGTGAAGGTCGAGCCCGGTGGATCTGGAAGTGCAGTGACGCTTGAGCCGGGTAGCGATTGCACGGCTTCACAGGCCGGTGTGGTAGCATTCTATGGCTCTACGGTTCGGGTAGACGTGGTCGGTCCAGGGACGAAGTAGAACAGGGTTGTTGGAATCGCCTTAGCCCAGAATCTCGTGAATGGGATCAGCGAAGCGCTCTACGAGGCGCACGGGGCGACCATTGATATCGACTTCCATGCGTTCAGCATCGAGGCCTAACTGATGCAGAATCGTTGCTTGAAGGTCGGCGATGTAGTGCGGGTGTTCGACAGCACGGTAGCCCACCTCATCGGTATTGCCGTGAACCGTCCCACCCTTCACGCTACCTCCGGCCAGCCATGATGTGAAACCCTTAGGGTTGTGATCGCGTCCGATGGTGTTTTGAGACCATGGGGTGCGGCCGAAGTCACTGGTCCAAACGACCAGAGTGGATTCTAACATTCCGCGTTGTTTGAGATCACGGATGAGCCCAGCAATGGGTTTGTCAGTCTGTCGGCACAAAGGTGCGTGGCCCTTCATGTCTCCATGAGAATCCCATTTTCCATTGCCGCCACCACCGTGGCAGATTTGAATGAAACGCACACCACGTTCGGCCAGGCGTCTTGCCAGCAAGAGCTGTCTTCCAAAGTCATCGGTGTCTTTCCCCTCGATTCCGTAGATCGACTTCACGTGATCTGGCTCTTGAGAAAAATCGACTGCCTCGGGTGCCGACAACTGCATCCGAGCTGCCAACTCATAGGCGCGAAGCCGAGCGGTTAGGGCACTTTCTGTTTGATACTGTTCGCGGAAGCCGTGATTCAATTTGCTGAGAGTCTCAAGGCGCCGAGCCTTAGCCGCATTCCCTAACGGTGTTTCAGGGCGCAAGTTGGGAATCGGCGTTGCGCCCGTTTGAAAAGGAGTAGCTGAATACTCTGCCCCTAGGTAGCCGCCTGTCAGTTGCACCGGAGAAGTCGAGCGACCGATATTGACGAAAGTGGGAAGGTTATGGTTGGCAGTTCCCAGGGCATAATTCACCCAGCCTCCGAGTGACGGATGATCTAACAAACGTCCCTGATGACCCGTCGCCGACTCGATGGCGGCGGGAATATGATTGCCTTCATTGCAGAACATCGAGCGGACAACAGCGATATCATCGATGACGCCGCCGACATGAGGAAACCAATCGGAAACGGGAATGCCAGATTGACCGTAGCGGGTGAACTTGCGGTGGCAGGGTATGACTGGGCGCTGCATCGCCGCCTGGTTGTCGCCAAAGCCAATGGCATCGATCAGTTTACCTTCCCAGCGCCGGTCTTTGGGATCAAAAGTATCGATATGACTCACGCCGCCGCACATGAATAGGTAAATGACAGAACGCACCTTTGGCTCGGCTTGGGCGACCCCACGTGTGAACATCGCTTGGCGATCTTGCGCCCATAGGCTTCCCAGCGCTGATCCAAGGAAGCCACCACTCGCCTGATAGAAGAATTGCCGTCGGGATGTCATGCTCGGCTAGCGGATGTAGATGAACTCATCGAGATTGATCAGCATCCAGGCCAACTTATCAGAATCGTCTGGATGAGGTTTCATATAGTCGTGTGCCAGCTGAAGTTCACGCGAATCAGGTTCACGTCCTAGAGCCATCCTGAAGCCTAACTGAATACGGAGAGACAAATTGTCCTTTGCGAGAGTCACAAGGCGTTGTCCAAAATCCTTGGCCGCTTGATTTGCCAATGGATCATTCATCAACCACAACGCTTGCGGTGCGGTGACCGTTTCTTCACGTCGTGAGCAGGATTCGCGTCCATCTTGAGCATCGAAAGCGTCCAGGAAATCAGGCAATTCTTTCCTCTGTGGATGGAAGCCCCGTTTGATATAAATAGCCCGGCGCACGGCTGAATCGAGATTACGAGGGCTCCGATAAGACTTGCCGTAGAGACTGAGATCCAGTCGATCGGCGAGCATCATGATACTATCATAAATCGCCTCCGCCTCGAGTCGTCGAAGGGGAAAGCGACTGTAGTAGTCGTTGTTAGGATCGGTAGAATGGTCTCCACCATTCATGGCTGACTTCCGGCGGTAGGCCTGAGACATGACAATGGTCTTGTGCAGCCATTTCATATCGAACTCTTGCGCCATGAAATCAGAGGTCAACTGATCTAACAACACACGAAGTTTGGGCTGTTCGCCGAGGCTACCAAAGTCGTTTGCCGTCTTGTGAAGACCCTTGCCGAAATGCCACTGCCAGATCCGATTCACCGCAACCCTGGCAAATAACACGTTCTCCTTCGAGGTTAGCCAGTCCACGAAGGTCTCCCGCCTGCCTTCTCGAAAGGTGGGGGCCTGTCGCTGAAAGAGAAAGCCTGGACTCACTGGACGGCTCCTGTCTGGACGGTCAGGATCCCCAGTGCCTAACACATAACTGACCTGCTCCAAGCGCTTGGAATCTTCTTCCACCGTCAGAAAAGAGGGCAATGCGTCCGGCTTCGAAATCGCATCCCGTTGCCTGCGGAGCTGCGCAACTTTCTCGCGAATCTTTGGCGGCATCGCAGCATCGAGTGGCCCTGAATCAATGCGAAGCACGGGAAAGTAGTCATCAGCGATCTTCACCTCTTCCGGAGACCGGTCAGATTCGGGGATCCGTATCACTGCTTGGATCTCCTCCGGCAACATCGCGAGACGTTCTTCATAAAGCTTCCGATGGTACGGTTCAGTCAGTGCCGTTACCTCCTTCTCCAGCGCCTCCCGCTTCTCTTCTTGGATCCTGACATTCTCTCCGTGACTGACAATCTGTTCGACCGTGGCCAGGGGAACCCTGCGAACCACGAGAGGATCAAAGACTGCCTTCATCCGATAGTAGTCGTCCTGCGAAATCGGATCGTACATGTGATCGTGACACTTGGCACAATGCAAGGTCATCCCTAGAAACGCTGATGAAACTGTCTCGGCTGCGGAGATGGCTAAGCTATGATCGACATCTGAGGAAGATGCCGCTCCCCGCGAGAGAAAGCCCAGTGCGAACTGACTGTCCGGACGCGGACGAAACTTGCGCCGAAACCCTGTTGCACTGACCTCTTCACGTTTCCTGGATTCGTAGCCGGAGATCTGCGTTCTCACAAACGCATCGTAAGGTATATTCCGATTGAGCGCGCGGATCATCCAATCACGCCACAGATGAATGCTAGAAGCTGCCGGCATCCGGTCATCCACGTCCGCGTAGCGCAGGACATCCAACCAATGACGCGCGTAGCGCACGCCGTGTTGAGGATGCTCTAGCAACCGGTCGACCTGCTTTTCGTAGGCATCTTCAGAGGTGTCGCTCAAGAAAGCATCCTGCTCTTCGATTGTTGGCGGCAATCCGATCAAGTCGAAGCTCAATCTCCTGAGCAGCGTTCGGCGATCCGCCATGGGAAACGAACCGATACCATGCGAACGCTGCTCCGGTTCTAGTACCTCGTCCACGGAGTTGCCATCGGTGCTTGCTTCCGAAAGCGGCGTGAGCCCCCAAAGATCTTCCAACGCGCCGCGACGAATGGCCTCTTCACCATGAGTCGTAAGCACAACCCAGTTGATGGCGATGAATAAGGAAAGTCCCAGTTTGCTGGTTGAGCGCATGATCTTAGGTTAGTTCATTCCTGAACCTTCATCCAGCGGCCTTTGCCAGCGTCCCGCTGTGCGTTTGGATCTTCCGAACGGCTTCGATAATATGATCTAAGTCCTGGCGGTCAGCCAGGAGGAGGTGCTGGGGAAACGCCACCGTCGTCGCGCAGACCTGCCGGTTGCCTTTCAATTCCTGGAAGCTCTCGCGATAGGCTTTCAGTCGTTCAGCGCCGAAGAGACGCTTGAAGCCGCGCGAATGGATCGCCTTGTCGAGAAGACCGTCGAAATATTGTTCGTGGTAGACGCTCGAACAAGGGACGCCTTCAGCTCTGAGCGCTTGAATGAACTTGTCGCGAGCCAATCCATTGAAATGCTCCGCGTCATATCGGAGTGGATAGAGATGCCAAACGGCCCGGCTGTTTTCCGGCAAGCGCGCCGGCTGGATGCCGGGAATCTGTTTCAATTGGGCGCCCATGTACTCCGCGTTTTCCCTACGGCGTGCCGTTTCGCGCACGAGCTTGTCGATCTGCTGCATCAGAATCACGGCCTGGAACTGCTGCATTCGGTAGTTGCAGCCGCGAGTGAAGAACTGCTTCTCACCCTTGAAGCTTCCGGTGGCCGCTCCAACGTTGTGGAAGGCGTGGCACCTGTCTAGCAGATCATCACTATCGCCGGTAACGGCGCCGCCTTCACCGGCTGGAATATGCTTGGAGTTCTGAAAGCTGAAACAGGCCAGGTCTCCAAGTGTGCCACACTTGCGGCCTTTGTATTCAGCTAGCCAGGCCTGGCAAGCATCCTCGATCACGGCGAATTTGTGTTTGCGCGCAATAGCATTGATCGGGTCCATATCGCACGGCATGCCGTAGATATGCACCGGCAGGATGGCGCGAGTCCGTTCGGTGATCCGGCTTTCGATCGAAGTCGGGTCCAAGGTGAACGTGGCCGGATCGGTGTCGGCGAAAACAGGCAGGGCTTTGCAATTCAGGATAGCGTTGTAGGTGGCGATGAACGTGTATGGGGAGACGATGACTTCGTCGCCAGCATCCACATCCATGACATGCAGGCTGACCTGAAGGGCGGTCGTTCCGCTTGCAGTGGCCAGGCACCGTTTGGCTCCGAGCAGTTTCGCGTATTCCGTCTCGAATTCCGCCACGTGACCGCCGCGGCCGCGGTACCATTTGCCACTGCGCAAGACGTTGATAACCGCGGGTTCCCATGCTTCCAGCCAGTTAGGCCAGTTGGGCCAGCCTCCTTGATGCACGGGCGTGCCTCCAAGCAAGGCCGGTTTGGCGGTCTCGGCGGCAAAGGCCATGGGGGTTTGGCGCGAGCTGAGCCAGGTCATGGCAACCGAACCGGTCGTTGCGTTCCGAACGAATGTTCGTCGTGTGAAAGTGTTTATTGAGCGCATGATGTGAGTTTATTCCGTTCTTGAATCCGTCACGAGATAATATTCTCTACAACTTCCCCGTAGACATCTGTCAGTCGGAAGTCACGGCCGGCAGATCGGTAGGTCAGGCGTTCGTGGTCGAGGCCCATGAGGTGAAGGATCGTCGAGTGGAGATAGTGGACGTGTGCCTTGTCTTTGTTCGCCCACCAGCCAAACTCGTTGGTGGCACAAACTCGTTCCTTTCGATGCGCTGATCGAGTGGGAGTCCGCGCCTAACCCGGAAACTAGGCCTGGACTTGGGACAGAAGCGCGGCGGCGATGATGATTACGGGGACGTGTTTCAATTCGACCAGAAGTCATACCTTTAAGAAGAGCTTGTTGCGATAGAGGAAATAGAGGAAGAGCCACACCAGGGCGAGTGCTCCTGATGCCTGCCATACGTCGTGCCACGTTTCAGGTGCGTGCCGATAGAGCCCCCCGAATAATCGAGCGGACGTGTACTTGAAATCGACCAAGCCGTTGACCAGATAGATGGTTAGGGAATTCATGCCGATGACCTGAAAGAAGAAGGCCCATTTCTTAAAGCCGCAAACGTCGATCAGTCCGTAGAACAGTGCCAATGCGAGGAATGCCATGCCGCCCGTCAAGAGAATGAAGGAGCTGGTCCACAGGTGTTTGTTGATCGGGAAATGAAACGACCACAACAAGCCCACAATGATGCCACAGAGGCCTAACAAACCGAGTGTCTTCAGCTTCCGCCCGCCGCTTTCACTGCCGCGCAGGATATCGCCTCCGATAGCACCCAGCATGGTGAGACAAAGGGCTGGGAATTGCGTGAGTAGTCCAAGTTCATCGTAGGTCTTTTGAAGAAGTCTTCCAGGCTGGAATTGCCGATCAAACCAACCGACCAAGTTCCCCTCGAAAGACAAATCGCCAGCTCCGAATTCCGGCACAGGCACGAGGTAGAGTGCGGCGTAGTAGACTAACAGGATGCCCGCAATCCAGAACATACGTCCGCGAGGACTGAAGTTGAGATAGAGGATCGTGGTAACAAAGCCCGCAAAGCCGATCCGTCCCAACACGCTGCCTACGCGAATCTGATCAGGCTCGAAGATCGGCAGTGGCGCGTTCTTGTAGAGAATGCCAAGTCCGATCAAGATAAGCATCCGTTTGAAGGCTTTCTTGTAAAGAACGGCATTGGGAAGGTCTCGATGCCGCGTACTGTTGAGAGAGAATGCTAGGGAGACACCCGCCATGAACATGAACAGCGGGAAGATGAAATCGTAGAACGTGAATCCGTTCCAAGCCGGATGTTTGAACTGCGCAGCAATGGCATCAACCCAAGCCACGTCCGATTTGCTGCCCAGTAGGACAAAGAAGCTTCCCGCACCGGCAATCATCAACATGTCGAAGCCACGTAGGGCGTCGATCGAAGCAAGGCGTTGGGTGGAATTTGGGGAGTTCATAGGAAGATGATAGGTTGTCCTCTCACTGCGTCGACCAGGGACGCATTGGTGGTGGCGGAGGCGGTTCGGTCCAACGCCATCTCGAACGATAACGGATGTCCTCTAGATAGGGCGTCTCCAAACGCTCGCCACCGTCATGCAATGAGTTAAGGAGGGCGTCGAGAGCGCCACTGGTCATCAAGGTGCGCTCGGCGTTCCATGAGGGTTCGCCGGTTAGGATCATCTTCTCGATGCCGTTCAAGAGCCAGGTAAAGTGCATGCCCGGCCGCCCCTCTTGCGTCCAGAACAGTGACGATTCGATTCTGTCATCGTTGCCATAGCGCCAGGCGGCTGCCCACTCGCCTACGGCGCCGTTGAGTTCAAGGAAATGAGATTTCCAGCCATCGGCATACTCAAGCGTGAAGAGAAGAGGCTTGCCTACGGATTTGCGAAGCGCGTCGAGATCGTGGCTGCCTCGTGGATTCTCTAGACGCTCCCAAGCCGCTTGGAAGAGTGCCAAGTCGAAGTGCCCTTCTTCGAAGGCTCGCCAGACAGCCTCGCCTTGAAACGCTTGCACTGCCTGAATGCCAGTCTCCCCGCCGCGGCGTCGTTCGGCTAACGCTTGTGCCAATTCAAGCGCGTGGAATCCGTAGGCATCGGTGGATCCGTAGGTGAGGGTGACCATCTCTTTCAGATTGGCTCGGCGTCGCACATTGGCTGCGGGACGACGCCAAGTGGTGGGCAGGGAGGATCCTGCCATGATGGGGATCTTCATTTCCTGAGCTGAATCGTAGAGGAACTTGGCATCGGTCCAGTTGTCAGCCAGGTGCTTATCGATGAAGACCGGCACGACTTGGTCGCTCTGCTCAAAGACCTTAACAATCTCTTCCCAGAAACGGCGTTTGGGATAGTGCGTATTCCCGCTGGCTGACTTGGGATACTTGCCATGCTCGGCAATGAGCAGCACGCCATCGACCGCGAGTTTGCCAGTGCCTAACGTCAGCGCCTCGCTAATCGATTCATAGATAGGAAAGTCATATTGAGAAGAGAACTGCCGACTGGTGTCACTGTCAGGCACTTGATCGGTGTAGAGCGAGGCCAGTCTGAGCGGCGATTCTTTGCCTTTGCCATCTAAGGTATCGGTCTGGAAAAGACGGCTCACGATGATGTCTGCGTGCGAATTGTGACGGTATTCCGTGACAATGGCCGCCACGCGTGGCCGACCACCGGATTTCAGGAAAGCGACGAGATCGAGCACTTCTTCCTTCGTCAGCACATTCACCATTCCTCCAGGCATCAATGATAGCGGGGGATTGGTGCCAGGAATACGATGCCGCTCTTCCTTGATGCTTTGTGAAGGCTGAAGAATGGATTCCAGCAATTCCCTTGGAGACTGCGTTGAGCCGACGTTCGAAAGATCGGGGCCGACGACACCGCCCGAGCCGGCAATCTGATGGCATTGAGAACAGCCTGTCTTTTCAAAGGCTTTCTTGCCTGAATGATAGGGGCGATATGCCACGACAGCCCCCAAGTCGTCATCGAAATCTGACAGTGTCCACACTCTCACTTGCTTCTGGCTGGGGCTCAGGCCCTCGATCCATTCGCGGATCATGGCGACGGCCTCGGTGTCGACTTGTCGGGATACGAGGGGAGGCATCTGGCCCGAACCACGATAGGAAAGTCTGTGCACTAGTACGGAACGATCCGGCGCCCCTGGAGAGACTAACATCGCATCCTCAATGCCAAAGGTCGCGTGTTGAGGACGTGCCTCGATCAGCTCGGAGCGCTTTGGAAAAGAACGGATCAGCAAGTCCATCTTCGCATTGCCTCCGCCACTCTCGACGTGGCAGATGGAGCAGTTCGTGTGCAGGTACGCGCCGACCCGCTCGTGGAGGTCGGCTTGAGGGTCGTAGGGATTCACCAAGGGAGTGGTGCGTTTCTCCGGAACGCTGTTGCTGAAGAGTCCCTGCTCAGCGAGCCTGCTGAGCTGATCGGCGTGATCAAGTTGCTGGCTAGTGATGCCTAACGCATAGTTCACGGCGCGACTGTGACACGCCGCACATTCAGTTCGGCTTGGAATTCGCCAATCGATTTCGGCAATGTCCTCGCCACCTTTGGGAACGAGCACGGCGTCTTTCTGATCAACCGCCCACCGATAGCTGTAGCCCATCCATTCCTTCTGTTGACGCAGCTGAACACGTGTCTCGATTCGCACGCCATCACGCTCTAACGTTTGCACCAAAGCGGTTCCATCAGGAAACTCGCCAGCGCGTGCGCCATCGGTGAAAGCGATCGTCTCTTTTCCAGGAATGGCCATCCAACGCCTCGCAGTCGCCCCATCATGCCAGCCGGGGGCATTCACAGAATATGCAATGACTCCAGGTTCCATCGCGTGCTTTGGCGTCGACTGAAACAACCCCGTCTCACTCAGGCGACGTGGGAACGCGCTGGCGTCTTGCGCTCGCTCAGGCATGTTGGTCAGGCGGTAAATTCCACCCGCATGATCCACGACACAAAGATCATTCCCAAGCACTCGAAACGACGCGATCATAAGCGCCGTGTCAGCAAGTTCCCGATGCCAGACTAACGCATCACCATCGTGTTTCGCGCCCCAGATCCGGCCTGTCGAGTAATCGCCATAGACGTAGGCGCCATCAAGCTCCGGCCAGCGCGTGCCGCGATAAACCACCCCGCCTGTCAATGATCGAAACTCCGCGTGATGATGTTCGATCGTCGGCGCAATGTGGGGAGTCGGGCCAAGTTGACGATTCTGATAGAAAGGGTAACTGCCCTCAAACACACTCCATCCGTAATTCTCGCCACGTTGGACAAGGTGCGCTGTCTCCCAGAGATCTTGACCGTTATTGCCCACCCAGATCTGGCCAGATGCTTGATCGATCGTCATCCGCCAGGGATTACGCAATCCGTAGGCGTAGATCTCTGGTCGCGCGCCTTCCATCTCGACGAAAGGATTGTCCGGCGGGATTTCGTAAGGACTGTCCGCTCGCGACGAATGCACGTCGATCCGCAGCACCGCGCCTAACAAGTCGTCCAACGTCTGTCCTGAATTCCATGCATCCGAATCAGTCGAACCATCGCCTGTGGTGAGGTAGAGCATCTTGTCGTTTCCAAAAGCCATGTCTCCACCATCGTGGCCGCCAGATTTCCATTCGATGATAGTGAGTTTGTCAGTGAACCCCTTCTCTTTATCAACACGATACCGATCGACCTGATTGCTCCGACTGCGGCTTCCGGTAGGGCCATTGCAGAAGAGATAAATCAAGCGGTTCTCCTCGTAGCCAGGATCGAAGATCACCGAGTAGATCAAATGTCGTGGCAAATCGAACACGAGTTCGGCCTCTGCTGCCTCTGGTTTGTTAGGAAACGTGACGATCTTGGACGGCTTGTCGCGCTCGCCCCCTTGCAGCACCACCCAAAGGTTATCGCTGCCAGGTTCTTCAATGAGATACATCGGCGCAGGCAAGTCCACCTTGGGAAAGATCCTCTCAACCGTGAATGGCAATGGCGGCTCAGGCGATCCAGCCAGGCGGGACGACGTCCACGGTACGCGTTCGTTATCCTGAGCAAACAGACTAACGGAAAGCATGAGCCACAATAGGCTCCTGGTAGTGGTGACTTTTAGTCTCCACGAAAACCGATAAGATGTTTCCATAAAATTCATGGGGCAAGAATTAGTCTGACAACACCATACACAAGGAACTCCGGAACTTCGAAACCCAATCGGCCGGCTTTCCGCTCCAATACCAAGCTCATTTCATCGGGTTGTTCCGGCGTAAGGAACGTCGCACTCACGATCTTCCGCCCTTTCACCAACTCAGGCATTTTGACCTTCACACCAGATGCTGAGATCGGCTTTTCATCGATGATGCCGCTCCCTGGAGAAGGCTGGCCATCTGCAGTCTTCGGTGGTTCGATTCGGTTGTAGTTCACGAAGTGCAAATCCATCTCTTGTTCACTCTGGGCGGGCTGACTTGCAGAGACGCGAACCGTAAATGGCGCCTGGACTCGAACACGCAGCTCCTTTAATGCACTCTCTGGCGATGAACGGTAATTAATGACACCAGCATAGCGCTCCGGCTCAACTTGGTCGTCAGGCACGACATCAAATAGCACATGCGCATCGAGCAGCGCTCGCCCGAGTTCTTTGAATTTCGTCAGGGCCTCAATCTTTCCCTGGTGAACCTCGCTTCGTGGAAACAGCAGCGCTGCTTCTGCGTAGGGACGATTGCCGCGATAAAGCATGTCGTAGCGTTTCAAGAATCGATAGTATCGGACAATCTCCGCACGCGCCGCAGGATCTTTGAAGCGCGTGTAGAAACCCATCGGCGCCCCGCCGTTGGCAGCAAGCTCAGCGATGGCCACTCGAATTCTGGTGTTCTCATACTTGCCTAAGGTGAACGGTTTGTCCGCGAACGCGCCGCGGATGTAACGCGCCTGAAGCGTGCCCTCACCGAGAACGCGATTGGGAAGATCGGTCGCATTGGCGGCACCGCCCGTGCTATACCACAGGTAACTCTCATCTTTTCCCCAGAGATCCGCAGGCAGGAGACAACGCTCATCACCAGCGATCTGTGAAAAGTCTCCAAGATGATTCCACTGACCAAGCAGCAGATCCGGCTTCAAGCTGCGCCCATAGCGCACAAACACATCATCAAAAACCGCTTTGTTAGAGACCTGCGAGAAACGCAACATTTCGCGCCGTATAGGCGTGCTCTCGTTAGGATCGTGCCAACTCACGATCTCGCCAAAGGTATGCTGATCCAGATCACCGATGTCGAACTGCTGGTGCAATTGCGCCGCAGTGAATCTCTCTCCTAGGTAAGCTTTGAATCCACCGATGCAATGTTCACACAAGCAATTGCCGCGATAGAAATAGTTGATCATGAAGCCATCGATCCCACGTTGGATGCCCTGTTTGACCCATCCCTTGAGAATCTGCTGCCATCCCGGGTTCCGCAGGCAGGCTCTGTATTCGTGCATTCCGCCGATCGCATAACCCTGCGCTTTGTGAGGCTCACCATGCTCGCCCCGTTCTAACAATGTGGTAGGATCCGAAACCGGTCGCACGCCCATCACCGATTCGTCCCAACCTTCCTGATACCATTGAAAGAACCCACGGGGCCCATCCTCACCAGCCGGATCTCCGACGAGAAACTCGATATTGAAATGCCCGATGACTTTGATCGCCGGATCAATCTGATGCACCTCACGGTTCCTCGATTCAAACCAATCACCGCAATCATCCCAGCCGTGCACCGGGAAATGCGCAGGATACCCACCAAACTGGGGCGTCTGCGCCAAACTCCAGAAGTGAGCCCCATAGAACCCTAACTGAACCACCTCAGGCTGGGCTTCCCTGACAAAGTCAAGGTAGCCCGCATCGCCATACCCATCCCAGTGCGCGATCATTCGCGTGAATTCAAACCGCGGCTCATCCTGGGCAACTGCCATCGGCACAGCCAGCGAGAAGAGCGAAAAAGTGACGCGTATCAGATGGGTGCCATTGATCATTTGCTGGCTAGGAGATCCCGGCGATCCAGTCTTAGAATTGTCGAGGCGTTCACCGGTTATTCGTGTGTCGTTAGAGGCTTTAGCTTGATGTTCTTGAACCAGCAGTCGCTACCGTGATCCTGAAGGCCGATGTATCCCTTGCGGGGATGCTCTTTGTAGGCGGTGTCGAATTTGTGCGCGCTGCCGTCCGGGCGCTGGTTCTTCTCGCTCCATTGATCGAGATCCATCTTGGTGACTTCCTCGCCGTTCACTCGCACTGTGATCCTGTTAGCCTTGCATGTCACCACGATGCCGTTCCATTCCCCGGCAGGTTTCATGGCGTTCTTGATCGGCTTGACCAGATCATAAACGGCCCCGGTGTCGTGAAAGCCCACGCCTTTGGTGTCATCGATCGCAATCTCGAGCCCATTGAAGCCAATGCTCTTTCCAGGGCGTGGCACCAGCGGAGAAGTGCGGATGAAGATACCGCTGTTGCACTTCGGGCTAATCTTGAAATCCAGCGACAGGACGAAATCGCCCCACTCCTTCTCATGAATCAGCATGTAATTGCAGGGGTGCGGATTCAGTGCTCCTTCCTGGATATGCTGGTCGGGAACTGGTTCCTTCTGGATCGACATCCAGCCATTGGTCGTCTTGCCGTCAAACAACAGGCTCCATCCGGCTTTCTCCTCCGACTCGGACAAGACGTTGTCTTCGGCTTCCAATATCGTGCAGGCCATCGATGAGAACAGAGCTAGCAGGAGAATTTTTTTCATAGGGACTGATGTTAGGGAACTAATCATGGGAAGAATATCGATTGAGTGCGAGGGAATAATCGGGTGTGAATGAAAGCGGCGGGCACCGGAAGGCGGATGTTATTGAAATTATAACTTGTACTTTTAATTCTATGCGTATGGTTAGTAGGCATGAACAACCAAGACGCTCCCGCCCCCCAGCCGACCCGCAACCTCCCCGTCACAGAA
>JBNMNB010000041.1:0-38505 GCA_051270635.1 Verrucomicrobiales bacterium
CTTCGCTCTGACCAATATGCTGGCGGCAATGGTGCTGTGGCAACTCTATGCGCCCTGCATTCCGCAGATTCAAAAGTTCATGAAAAGTGACCGCTTCACTGGCTCCATCTCCGGTAGCTGGATGGTTGATGGCGTGGCCGCCCTCTTCACCGGGATGCGCTGGCAGCCATTCACCACAGGAAATCCACTCGCACTTTCCTGGCACGATCAGTTAAGCAGTCCGAGTGGCCTGCTTGGACTGGGAACGTGGGTGTTGATCGCAGCGCTTTTTGCCCTCGGGATCTGGGCGCTTGCTCGAAGGGACACCGCATCTCGCATCCTGTTGTTTCCACTCCTGCTACCTGCGCCATTGTTTATCATTCAGGCGATCGTCGGCGGCAACAGCCTCTATCTGTGGTATCTGCTGATCGGGCTTCCCGGTGTCATTGCTCTGCTTTCTGTCGGCATGGGCGAAGCCGGACGGCTGCTGCGCAAACCTACTGCGGCGCTCATTTTCCCCATTCTATTCCTGTCCCTGTTCGCGGCGACTACTCTCGCTCAACGCTCGAACTATCGCGTTTATCCCATTGAGCCGCTGCAGGAATCTGTCAGCTACTACCGCCAGAATCTGAATCCACTGGCAGCCGAAAACGAAGAAATCGTCTCCCTCGAAATATTCATGCATCCGCGTGGCTATGATCCCCTGGCCGTACGTGTCAGATCGATCGATGAATTTAAGAAAACAATCGACGATGCCCGCAGCAAAGGCCGTCCGGTTTTTGTAAACCTTTCCCTCATCGAACTCGCCCGGCGGTATCTTCCGGAAATCATGACGGTGCTGGAGGATCCCGAAATGTTTGACTCCCTGGGAATCCTGTATGGCCAGGATGAACCGTGCACGCGACACGTGTTCCGCATGCGGTGATCCGGAAAGCGGGGAGCCCCACGGCCAACCAAATTGGCCGCCGACTGGACAAGCTTCGAAACCGGCAGCGGCACACAATCAGAACCAGACGGCCCGATCCCCCTCAACGAAGTGACCTGGGATTCGTGGGGAATCAAAGTAGGCGCAACCATCCCCTTCTGATCACTTCCGATGACTAAGGAGCGATAACCAACTGGACAATCTGGATAGTTTCTTCGCACTCGGTGCTGTCGCGAATCATTCTTTCCAACTCTCGTTGATTTCTAAGCGACTGATTTTAAGGGCGTTGATGATTCAGTCGAGAGGTGGCATGGAAACTGATCCTTGTGACCCTAATTCTTACTGATCTTAAAACGGCTCTACCACCTTGGCTGATACTGCGTCCACCAACATAAAACCGCACCCGATGAATCGGACGCTATGGCTCATCTGCACCATTGCGGCGATCGGATTTGCCTTCGACATCTACGAGCTCCTCATGCTGCCGCTGATCGTCCGGCCTGCATTGCTGGAACTGGTGGGTGCCGCGCCGGGGAGTCCCGAGTTTGCAATGTGGGTTGGTCGGCTATTCTACATTCCGGCGCTGGCGGGAGGGATCTTTGGATTACTGGGTGGATGGCTGACTGATCGATATGGTCGACGGCGGGTGCTGACTTACAGTATTTTGTTGTACGCGTTCGGCGCGTTCGCGGCCGGCTTTTCGACCTCGGTGTGGATGCTGTTGTTTTTCCGCTGTCTCGTCTTCGTGGGTGTATGTGTCGAATTCGTCGCTGCGGTCGCCTGGCTGGCGGAACTGTTTCCTCATCCGAAGCAACGTGAAAAAGTTCTCGGCTACACTCAGGCATTTTCATCGATTGGCGGTCTACTTGTCGCGGTCGCCAACGGCTTGTGCATTGCCTATTCGGTAAACTTCCCGACGATTCATCTGCCCGAATCGTTCAATTTATTCGGCGGCCAGATTGGCGATGGGAACGCAGCGTGGCGCTACACTTTGATGTCCGGACTCATCCCTGCGATCCCGCTTATTCTCATCCGTCCGTTTCTTCCGGAATCGCCCACCTGGAAGCAAATGCGGGACGAAGGAACACTTAAAAGGCCCAGCATTCGTGAGCTGTTCTCTCCAGAGTTGCGCCGGACCACAGTCGTGACGACGCTCATGTTCGCCTGTTCATTTGGCGCGGCCTTTGGCGCGATCCAGCAAATTCCACGTATCGTGCCGGGACTACCACAAGTGCAGCAGAAGGTAGCAACCGCGATAGCTGCGCAGGAACAACCGGGCAAGACACTGACCGTTCCCGAACAGAAAAAGATCGAAAGCCAGACGACGCAGACCGTTGCCGCGAATGTCACCAAAGTGCAGGAAATCGGTGGCCTGGTGGGACGATTACTGCTCGCTTTTCTCGCGGTTGCCATCGTCAGTCGGCGATTGCTCTTACGGATTTTTCAGATTCCGGGCCTGGTGCTGATGCCCTTTGTGTTTGCCTATGCAGCAGTGCAAGACCTCAACTTGCTCTACTTTGGAATCTTTTTTGCCGGCATGCTGACGGTTGGCCAGTTCAGCTTCTGGGGGAATTACTTGCCGCGTGTCTACCCGATTCACCTGCGTGGCACGGGCGAAGCCTTTGCCGCCAACATTGGGGGCCGCCTCATTGGCACTTCATTTGCCTGGCTGACCAGCGTGATCGCGGTGCAATCCTGGGTTCCCGGAGAAAGTGCCCCAATCAAGTTGGCCTACACCGCGGCCGGTGTCGCCCTGGCCGTTTACCTTGCCGGATTCCTGCTGTCGTTCTTCCTGCCTGAGCCGAAAGAAGAATCGATGTCCAATTAATGCGTCCGCCTGCTCTTTACTCTTTAGTATTCCCTTAAAAGAACGAAACGACGATCGGCGGACATCGATTGGAATAGAACGACTCTCAGATCGCCCGTCGTCGTCAGTTGTTTCCCCCTTTCCCGAGGTGTGCGATAGTGTGGGTATCATGCTCAGTATCCGAAAAATAGGTGTTTTTGCGCGGACGTATCGCCACTTGGAACGCTATCGCCATATTCTCGGTGTTCTCATCAAGTATGGTTTCGACGATATCGTCGGAATGCTCAAAATCGAACATTACCTCGAGATCGGTCTTAAGTTCGTTTCCCGCAAAAGCCCCGAAGAAATCGAGCGCTTCAGTCGACCCGTGAGGCTGCGCATGGCGCTCGAAGAGCTCGGACCCACATTTATCAAGCTGGGACAATTGCTCTCGACCCGTCCGGATTTGGTTCCTCTCGGCATCGCAAGCGAATTGGCGAAACTGCAGGACAAGGTGCCACCGTTTCCAGTTGAAGAAGTACACAAGATTATTCGTGCAGAAACCGGCCATGACACGAACGAACTGTTTGCGACCTTCGACGACGAACCGCTGGCAGCGGCGTCGATTGCACAGGTGCACAAGGCGGTGCTTCGGGAGAGCGCTATCGACGGCAGTGAGGTCATGGAAGGCGACGTGGTGGCGGTCAAAGTGCAGCGACCAGATCTCCGCAAGATCATCGATGTCGATCTGGAGATTCTCCTTCACCTCGCCGGACTCGCTGAAAGGCACGTGGAAGAATTGCAAAAGCACCATCCTACAAAAATTGTAGAAGAGTTTGCCCGCAGTCTTGAGCGCGAAATCAGTTTTGAGAATGAGGCGGCAAACATCGAGCGATTCTCGGCTTGTTTCTTGGGAGATGACGCAATTTATGTTCCAAAGGTCTACAGGCAATGGACTACGGAACGGATACTCGTGCTTGAATTTGTGCAGGGGATCAAACCCAGTGAGAGCGAGCAGCTTCGCGCCGAAGGATACGACGTCTCAGAGATTGCCGCAAAAGGCGCTGGACTGCTCATGAAGCAGGTATTCGTGCACGGATTCTTTCATGCCGATCTTCACCCCGGCAACATGTTCATCCTGCCGCGCAATGTCATTTGCTATATCGATTTTGGTCAGATGGGCCGTATTAGTCAGCAGGAACGCGTCGATTTTATCGATGTCTTAATGCGAGTGGTGAAGCGAGATGAAAGTCGTATCACCCGCGCAATTCTAAAATTGACCACCTACGATACCGAGCCAAATCACGACAACCTTGAACGCGATCTGCTCGAGCTCTTGGATCAACACTTGTATCTTCCGCTCGGCGAGGTTGATCTTGGCCGATTGCTCGAGCAGGTTCTGGACATCGTAACGCGGCATCAACTGTCCCTGAAGCCTAACCTCTTTCTTATGATCAAAGCGATCATGACCGTTGAAGGTGTGGGGCGCTCGCTCGATAAGAACTTCAAGATCATTCAGGTCGCCGAACCATTCGTAAAGAATACCGTGGCAGACCGCATGGATCCACGGCGAATAGCCAGTGACTTGTTCTACTCGGGAGCAGACGTTGCGTCACTCTTAACAGAGATACCCGGGGAGGTTAGATCTGTTTTGCGACAGGCGCGCGAAGGAAAAATAAAGATTCAGTTCGAGCACCATGGGTTGTCAACTTTTCGCCAAACGAACGATCAGATCAGTAACCGGATTTCGTTTGCGATTGTCCTTGCCGCATTGATCGTCGGCTCTTCGCTGATTGTGCTTTCCGGCGTCCCTCCCAAGTGGGGCGAGATTCCGATCATTGGCCTTGTCGGGTTTGTGATGTCCGGTCTCATGGGGTTCTGGCTGCTACTATCGATTCTCAAGCACGGCCGCATGTGAGAAATGTTGGACGAATAAATCGATCGACGTATCGATGTGATTTTTCCAGCAATTACGCAGCGAAGAACGCGGTGACATTTCATACAGATGAGACGTTTGGAACTGCGGGTATCCCGGCCCGTGTTTCTGATTCTCGTTGTTCGGATCTAAGGGAATACGAGATTGGTTACTCTCATAGTGCATGAAGATTGATCGGAGATTAATACCCGTGAGAAATCGTCTGCTGCGAGTGAAACTTCAATTTGATTCCGATCATTCGCAAACGTACAAATAGAGATTCCATTGAATTATGAATAAGGCCTTCGTTCCCCGTCTTGGCGCTGCCGTTTTTGGTCTGCCACCATTCTTGTTCAATTGCACTTTACTTACGATGCAGGTGTCGGCCGATGGCGATGGGCCGGGCAATGCAGTAGCAATGATCTCGGCTAAACTGACGCCTGCCGGGCATGTCGGCGCCGAGGTTGAGATCACCTTTCCCGGGCCGCAGTTCTACGCGGTTGAGGATTGGAGCGAGCCGCGTCTTGACGGTGAGAATTTCGTGATTGATGCAACGACCGGAACACCCTTCAGCAAGGGCGGCAATCCTCCGTATCCCCCAGACCGGGCGCGTCAACTTTACAAGTTGTTCGACCTGCAAAGAACTCCAGCGGAAAGCGGTGAACCAGTGCCGTATCGCACAGCCGCGTTCCCAGGTGGAACTTCGGGTGTACCCGAGGGCACGGTTGTTCTCAGGAGCCTTGAGGAATGGAACGACTGGATCGCTCCGTATGATCTGACGCTCAGCCCGCTGCCGGTCGCGCCTCCTGTCGATTTTGACAGTGAGATTTTCGTTGGTGTGTTTCTGGGGCAAACATCGGGATGCCATGCGGTGGAGATCCGAAGGATATCGATGCAATCGGACAGCACGATTTTGGTGAACTACACTGCGGTCATTCCAGCTCCGGGCAAACCAGTCACCAAGAACCTGATCGATCCACGCCATGTCGTTGCTCTCGCAAGGACAGAAGCAGCCATCACTTTTGTGCGCGAAGAGTCGGTGATCCCCGGCCCCGCAACGGTCGTTGCACTGACGAGACCGAACTACACATTTCTGGCGCCGGAAGAACGCATGACGACAGTGATTCGCAGCGAAGCAGCCTGGGGGCGATTCCTCGATCGGGTGGCTGGACAGCGCGATCCTGCCTTTCCCGCGCCACCGGTCGATTTTTCCAAGCAAATGATCATCGCAGTTTTTCTTGGCCGCACGCCGTTGGGAGTCAGCGTCGGCATTGGCGAAGTCAGCGAAAATGGCCGGGAACTGCTGGTGCAGGTGCAGGAATCGATCGGTGGTGCTGCGCCGCCTCCTGACGAATACACCTATCCCTACGATTTTGTCGCCGTCCCGCAAAATAATCTCCCAGTGCGTTTCGAACGGTTCCACTTTGCTTTCCCATCGCCACCTCCTGAGCTGCGCGAAGTCAGAGATGGAGCGGAAGCACCCGATAACCCGCACGGATATTTCGAGATCGTTTTTCGTTTGAACGCCTACGAACTGGCGCGTCAGGGCTTCGTTTATCCCGAAGTTCCGGCGCCGAGCGGACTGGTGCTCGACGCACTTTCAGAATCAACCGACCTCCTGGCCCTCGATGTCAAATTTGACCTCGGATCGACAGCCCAAACAGTCGCCGATTGGGCGCCGCCGATTCGGAACGGGAATAACATTTCGGCAAATGTCACCATTTCTCCACGGCCTGAAGTTCTGTCGATCGACATCGGTTATCCTGGCACGGGAACCCATTCGAACCGGTATCTTTTCGACAATCTTAATCTGGAAGCTGGCCTCTACCGGTTTGAACTGCGTGTCAACGGCATCGCCGCCGGCCATGTCTTTTTCCGCGATCCATCCGCGGAGCCGTTCACCAGTCAACTTGAAAATTGGCTTGAACCACTCCTGATTCGCCCGGTCTGGGAGCCGGTTCCGGATGCGCAATTGCTAGGCGACCTCGATGGTGACCATTCCGCCGACTTCCTCGAATACGCGATGGGAAGCGATCCGCTCGATTCGGCAAGCCTACCCAAATGGACGGTTGGTGTGGTGCGGCAACTGGACGACCAGGCGAGCGTTGAAGCGGTCGAAATCCGTGCAACCAAGCGGCGCAATGTCGCAATCGGACTGGGGCGCTCGGTTGATATGTTCACGTGGATCGATGCCCTGCCCGAAAGCGAGCTGGCGAGCGAGCCACTCGACGCCAATTGGGAACAGTTCATTTTGCTCTGGCGCCCACCCATGGGAAAGCCAGCTGCGATGTTTTTCCAATTGCGTGCCGATGCATCGGATACTGCAGGTCAAATGGAAGTCGGACCCGCCAGCAAATGCCGTCCGACAGACCAGCCGATAAAGCTGGAGTGATTACTTAGTTTGCAAAGCGCTTTCTTAACATGCTTTCCCAGAAAGTGGCTCGCGCTCAATCCGGATAATGGCAGCAAACTGTGGGAGCGACAGATTGCGAATTACATCAGCGACACTGTTTACAACCGTTACGGAACTGGCGCGCCAAGCTATCTTGGCGGAACAACATCCGTCAAATTCCTGGCGATTGTCTGTCTGCTCGAGTTTTAATGCGGAATCGCTCGAAAAAATTGCGCAGTCGCCATTGCTCAGATCAAGATTTGGGCTAAACAGTGTGCCGCTGCCCTGGCGAAGAACGCTGTCAAGAAGCTCTATCGGAGCATCCTAAGCCCTGGTAGCCCTCCTTATCTTTTAGGGAACTCAACAATTGAATAGATCATGACCGATTTTCTCACCTGAATTGCCATCGTCGCCTGCTTGTCGCAATCCGCGATGTTCTCAGGGCTCAACCTAGCCTTCTTTTCGCTTGGACGCATGCGCCTCGAAGCCGAAGCAGAGCAGGGAAACGTTGGCGCAGCTCGTATCCTCAAACTGCGCAATGACTCAAACTTCCTACTCTGTACAATCCTCTGGGGCAACGTAAGCGTCAATGTCCTCCTGGCAATGCTAAGTGAATCGTTGCTCAACGGGGTCTATGGCTTTGTCTTCTCGACTGTAGGGATCACGTTTTTCGGAGAGATCGTTCCCCAGGCATACTTCTCACGTCATGCCATCCGGGTCGGTTCCAAGCTCACCCCCTTGATTCGGTTCTACCAGATTCTACTTTATCCCTTTGCAAAGCCAACTGCCCTCGTGCTCGACGGCTGGATTGGGCCTGAAGGAACCAGGTTCATGCGGGAAAGCGATATGGAGATCATCCTTCAGAAACACATTCACCAGCATGATTCCGAGATCGGCGAAACCGAAGGCCGCGGTGCACTGAACTTTCTCGAACTGGATGATCGCCTTGTCAGCAAAGAAGGCCAGGTTGTCGACCCCACTACGATCTATCAGTTTCCGACAAATCTCGACCTTCCCATCCTTCCTCAAGCGGATCAGGAAGGTGCCGCCGAGTTCCTGAAGGCACTCAAGTCCAGCGATAAGAAATGGCGGATCATAACAGATGAGCAGGACATGCCGATGCTCTTACTGGAGGCAGAAAGTTACCTTTGCCATCTGTTTTCCGGCAGGCCAGATCCCGATATTTATCGCTACTGCCACCGTCCGATATTGGTGACCGATCCAGCTACCCAGCTTGACCAGGTGATTGGCAAACTTGCGGTCGAACCTGAACACAAGAATGATTTAGTAGTAGACAATGACGTCATACTCTTCTGGGACAAAGAGAATCGAAGAATTATCACAGGCGCGGATATCCTTGGTCGTCTCCTGAAAGGCATAGTTCAACGCCAAGCCAGAAAACCGTAGACGACCTCAGCCATCTACTGTGCCCGGCAAATTGCGTTCTCCCGGTGATCGTGGCAGGATCATTTACCGCCTGTGGAGGCAATGCGGGAAAGGCCAAATCGACCAGGAAGGCTTAGATCTGGACAACTCCCGCTTTGCCAGAATCACTATCGACTGTACGTTCCCAGAACTTCTTTAACTCGTCTCAAAAAATGTTTTACTGAACTAAAATCGGCTGGCTGCGCCCACGAGTGAGTCACCATAGCCTCACCTGGAAGATCTCCGATCGTATCTTTGTTGGGACTTACAACTCAGATGCGAATTCCCGGAAAGCTCCACGCCTCGATTTCGGCAGTCTGCAAAGACGACACTTTGACCGAACTTCCGATTTCGCATCTACTTGAATTCTGACCTCATAGAGAAAACTGATGCTTGTGTAAGTCTCGTGACTGATTCAATTGGTTGCGCGACGCTGACGTTTGTCGGCACCTGGGAGCTCGGCGCGACCCCTGTCCCTACCGTTACGATCGACGCTGTTCGGTCAATGTCAGGGAGCGATAATTCCATTGAGTGCCGATTCGATATGGCGGGAGTTCAGCGGTGGGATACCAGCCTCGTGCTGTTCGTAATAGAAGTAATCGACGCCTTCAAGGATTCAGGCGTCAACGTCTGCGAGGATTCGCTACCTGAAACGATTCGCAAACTGATCGCCCTTTCGCGTGCGGTTCCCCCAGGGGTTGGGCGTCCGCGCACACCGGCACCCGGGTTATTGACCCGGGTGGGAAATGCCGGGCTGCGCGGATCGGCGGATCTGTATTTCGTGTGTGAGTTCATCGGTAATACAGCGCGCAGCACACTGAGAGTCCTGTCCGGGAGAGGAACACTCCGCTGGCGAGACTTCTGGGTGCTGGTGCAGGATTGCGGAATTCAGGCGTTGCCCATCGTCGGCCTGATCAGCCTTCTCATTGGTTTGATTCTCGCCTTCGTAGGCGCTGTCCAGCTCAAGCTTTTCGGAGCCGAAATCTACGTCGCCGACCTGGTCGGACTGGCGATGGTTCGTGAAATGGGCGCGCTCATGACCGCGATCATCATGACCGGTCGAAGCGGTGCCGCCTTCGCCGCCCACCTCGGCTCTATGAAAGTCTCGGAGGAGATCGAGGCCTTAACAACCTTTGGCTTCGATACCTTCGATATGCTGGTCACTCCCCGAATGCTCGCCCTCTTCCTCATGATGCCACTGCTATGCGTCTATAGCGATGTTATTGGGATTCTCGGGGGCTTAATCATCGGAACCACGATGCTCGATCTACCCCTCAGGCAGTACCTCATCGAGACTCAGGAAGCACTCAATCTCACGCAGATTCTCATCGGTGTCGTGAAGGCCACGGTATTCGGAATTTTGATAGCGGGTGCAGGATGTCTGCAGGGATTACGCTGCGGGAACAATGCGGCCGCAGTCGGCCAGGCGACTACCGCCGCAGTGGTCACCGGTATCGTCCTCATCGTGGTGGCGGACTCATTTTTTGCGGTTCTGTTAGAAATCCTGGGGTTATGAGCAGACAGAAAGAGTGTCGCGAAAGGCGCTGATCGAAGTGAGGAATGTAACTATTGCTTACGGATCGAATGTGATCATGAGAGATCTCACGTTTGACGTAGGCACCAAGGAGATTTTCGTAATCATGGGTGGGAGCGGCTGCGGAAAGAGCACCCTCCTTAAGAGCATGATCGGATTGCGCGAACCAACAGTCGGCGAGATCCTCTACGATGGCGTACGTTTCACTGGCGCGGACGAGGAGACGCGAACCAGGGTGCAGCGCTCTATCGGGGTGCTGTATCAGCAAGGCGCCCTCTGGGGCTCAATGACCCTCCGTGAAAATATCGCCCTTCCGCTCGAACAGTACACCAGCCTATCAAAGGGCGAGATTGATTCCGTGGTATCTTACAAGCTTGCGCTCGTCGGGTTGAAGGGTTTTCAGGACTATTTCCCATCCGAACTCAGCGGTGGAAGGCGGAAACGTGCCGGGCTCGCCCGTGCGATGGCACTCGATCCACAAGTGCTGTTCTTCGACGAGCCATCGGCCGGACTGGATCCAATTTCTTCCCGCCTCCTCGACGACCTCATATTGCAATTGCGAGACAGCCTTGGGGCGACGATCGTCATCGTGACCCACGAACTCGCCAGCATCTTCGCTATCGCCGACCGTTGTATCTTCCTTGACGTAGAAACGAAGACCCTCCTGGCGCAAGGAAACCCAGCGGAGTTGGCGCGCAAAGGCGCCAGTGACCCAAATGTCTACAAATTTCTTCGCCGCGGCGACGGTGCCCAACAAGAGACATAACCCTCATGAAAAAAGCTAACCCAGCCCTCATCGGCGTCTTCATCCTTGGTGCGATTGGCATTGCCATCGCGGCATTGGTGTTCTTTGGATCAGCGGAAATCCTCAAGGAGAGGGTCTCTTTTGTTACCCTGTTCGATCAAGACGTCGATGGACTCCAGATCGGTTCCAAGGTGAAACTTAAGGGAATCCCGGTCGGCGAAGTCAAAAAGGTACTGATCCGCTTCGAGAGCAAGAACGGAGGTCCGGCGTCTAAACCATCGGTTCCCGTGATCTTCGATATGGACGTGGCCAAACTTTCCGAGCATCTGGGGCTCAAGATCGACGTGGCCGATCCCAAGCTCATCGAACGTCAGATCGAACAGGGGCTACACGGGCGAGGCTGGAAATGCAAAGTATTCTCACCGGCTTGCTCCAGGTGAATCTGGACTACATTGATGAAGCAGAACCGGCAAACGCCCGCAATCGCTTCGAACACGACGGAAGTTCCTATCCAATTATTCCTGCAGTGAAGTCAGACATCCAGGAGGCGAAACAGGGCATAATCACTGCGATAGCGAACTTCAGCGAAACCGACTTCAATGGGATCGCCGACCGCCTGAGCAAGCTCATCGAAACGCTGACCACGAAATTCGAGGAGTTGAAGCCCGCCGAGATCAACGAGGCGGTCGTCGCCATGAGGGACAGGATCAAGTCGGAGGAGATCGACGAGATGTTGAAATCGTTCAGCGATGCCGGAGCAAAGTTCGCGGCAGTCGCCGAGAAGATCGACAAACAGGTAGGCGACGACGAGATAGCCGTGATTTTGAAGTCGACAAAGAATGCGATGGCTGCGGCAGAGTCGGCAATGGACGCGGGCGAGACGGCTGTGCGATCGATCGGGGAAACGTCGAAAAAACTCGAATCGATGACCGATCGCGATGCAGCCTTCAGGGCGGAACTGGAGCAGAGCATCAAAGATATCGGTGATGCTGCGAAGCGAGTCAGCGAACTTGCCGCTTACCTTAGCGAACACCCTAACTCCGTCATCTTCGGAAAGAGAAATGACACCGACGATCCGGACACAAAGGAAAAACCACGGAAATTTCCTGCGCCTGGTGGCAAGCGCAGATGAACTGATCCTGATCATCGCAATCCATGAAGCGAGCACACGAATAGCGAAGGTCGTTCCGGCGCATTTTCACATGTGCCGACATTCTCGGTCGCTTCCTCAATGGAATTCGACGCCCCGGGCCGGTAGTGTTTCGCAGGTGGCATCCAAATCGTCGCTTTCGAAAGCGAGATTCGTCGTAACTCAGATCCTCTTCTCATCGCCGTCCCCAGTGAACAGCACGACTTTCGTTTCGGATCCGGGAACTGCAAGTTCGATCCAGCGTTGTTTGTCGCCGAAGGGTTGATCTGTGATAAGATTACATCCTGTTCCACATTGGTTCGGAAGACTGTTGAGAGAACGACGTAAACGCCGATCTATTCTACTGCTATGTTCGCCGTTCACTCGCCATGACCGCTGATACTCAATAAATGATCTCGAAGCTTTGGGAAAAAAAGACCCATATTTCTGGTGAATAAAATGGCTACTTCCTGCATCTCACTCAGCGAGGGCCAGAATCCCTAACTCTGAACAAGAACTAATTATGACACCACGCATTCTCACATTTATCAGCGCAGCACTCATCGCCGCCGCTTTCACTGGCGCAGCACAGGCCAAAGATTTTCCCAAGGGCAGTCCGAAATTCCTCACAGATTATGGCACTGCTGTCGCCGAAGCGAAAAAAACTGGCAAGCCGGTTCTTGTCGTTTTCTCTGCCACTTGGTGTCCACCCTGTCAGGCAAATAAGAAGAACGTTTATCCCAGTGCTGCAGTGCAACCGTATCATGACAAATTTGTGTGGGCATACCTTGATACTGATGTGGCGAAAAATGCCAACGTCGCCGAAAAATTCAGCGTGCGGGGGATCCCTCACATTCAGTTCCTCAACAATGACGGTTCCAGCCTGGACAAATCCATGGGCGGCACGACTCCCGAGCGATTCGCAAAAACCTTGAAAAAGGTGCTCAAAAAGGCTGCGAAGAAGAAATGATGCAGGGAGCGGAGTTCGTGAGCGCCTCAGTTTACTCTTTATCAAAGGGTTACAACTCAACACCAGCCTTTCAGTTCGAAGTTGCCAGTTTGAATCCACTAGGGAATATCCCTTGCAGTGGAAGGTGCTTTCCCGGATAGTTTGGCCGTGTCGTTTATTATGAAAAGGAAACGTTCTCTGTCACTTTTGCCTTCGATCGGTGCGCTCGCACTCGTGGGCGGCCTCTGTAGTAGCAGCTTTGCCGGGCCCGCAGATGACTTGGTCGAAGACTTTGCCAGTGCCTACGGCAAGAAGGAATCGATTCCTGCAGACATTCGCAGCAACACGCTCGAGCGCTTGCGATCGAAGCCGACAGCCCAAGCCGTCAGCAATGCACTGCGGAGGTTCTATCCAGAATTGGACAAAGCGATTCTTGAAGCTGAGCCTGAGAAGTCGATTCAGTCATTGATCAAGTTGACAGAAACCGGTGATCCCTTCCTTTCTGCAGAAGCACACTACGCGATTGGGCGTCGTCTCTTTGCCGACATGAAGCATGAGGAGGCGCTGCCGCTTTTCCAGCGAGTCGCCAATGAATTGGCGGCGCATTCGTTGCGTGCAGGTGAAGCGACCTACTACTTTGGCGTTTGTCAGGAAAAGATGCTTTTGAAGAAAGAAGCGCTGGGCACATTCGAGACAATGGTCGCCTTTTTTGGCGACGATGTTTCGAAGCGCTTGCGCGACGATGCAATCAACCGCATTGCGCAACTTCAACAGGATGTCGATGGATCGCTGGGCGACGTGGCGAATCACATGGGATTTTCCGAGCGCAAACTGGTTCTTACCGACACCGGGGAGCGCACCGTGGAAGTGCAGGATCACATTGTGGCTATGTTAGATAGCTTGATCGAACAAGCTGAAAACGGCCCGCCCTGAAACGGCAGCTGTGCTGGACAAGGTTCCGGCAGCAGCCCTGGTCAGGGCGGCGGAAGTGGAATGGGAAACCAGAATGGCGAACAAGGGAATGGTCAGGCACAAGCTGCGCCAACCTCAGCCAAACGCATACTCGGCGCTGCCCGCAGCGGATGGGACGATATGCGAGAGAAAGCGCGCAATACCGACGCTCTCGCTGGAAAAGATGCTGACTTCCCGGCTCGCTACAAGAAATTGCTTAAACAGTACTTTGAAGACCTTGGGAACGAAGACGCAGAATCAAAGGACTAACGAGACTCTGGCAGCCAGCCTTTTCAGAGGGAAGATCGCCAGCGCGGTCTTCCCTCGTCTATTTACCAGAGTAGGAGCAGCGCTAGTCATCGGGAGTCTCACTTCGTCCCCATCTGCCGCTGTGGAAGTCACGATTTCCACTCTAACAGGAGCCGAAATCAGCGATAACCTCACCAGTATCGACAGCGAATCCGCCGTGCTCGGCAATGGAAAGTCAATCCCTGTAGCGGAAATCCGAAGCTTACGCTTCGCTGAAAATTCCACCCGTCCGCAGGGCGTCGAATCCGTGTTTCTTGCTTGTGGTAGTCAGCTTAGCGGAAATGCGGTCGAATTAAATGACGCTGAAGAAATTGCGATTCAGCTGGCTGCAGGAAATACCGCAGCTTTTCCTATTGATGCGGTGCGCGGCGTGCGGCTGTTACCGGAGAGAAAGGATTCCCTGTTCGAACGCCAACTCACCGGCAAAGGCGATCCGGAAAATGATCGCGTCTTTGTCCCGCAGGGAACAGAACTGCGAGAACTCACAGGAATTTTAGAACAATTCACAGCAGAAGAGGTTAGCCTCGATCGCAAAGGTGCGCCTGTCTCACTCAGCCGAAACAAGGTTTACGGCATCCTGTTTGCCAATGCAGTGGTAGCCAATACTGACAGTCTCAATGCAACGATTCGCACCAGGGATGGTTCCCATTTTCGCGCAAGTATCCAGAGCTTCACTGGTGACGTTCTGCACATTTTAATGCTCGATGCTACCAAGTTGAGTCTGCCAATTGGCAATATTCGAAGCATCAAGATCCAACCACCCAATCTTCTCTACGCGTCCGATCTGACGCCGACCAATTCTATCGTGCAGCCAGTGCTGGCACCTAGTAGAGAATGGCAGAGAGATCGCAGTATCGCGGGTGGCCCGATGCAAGTGGGCAATCGCACGTTTGAAAAAGGAATTGGCATGGCGGGCGGCACGCAGATCACATTCGAAAATCCGGGCACGTTTGTGGCATTCACTGCGTTGGTAGGAATCGATGCGCAGCGCGCTCACCGAGGCGATTGCGAAATCGTTGTCCGCGGTGATGGGCAGGAACTTGCCCGGCATCGACTGCGCGGTGGAGAGGAACCGATTTCGCTCAATATTGATGTAACAAAAGCGACAGACATCGTGCTTAGCGTCGATCCCGGTGAAGACTATGATTTGTCCGATCACGTCAACTGGTGTGACGCAGCATTTCTCAAAAAATGAGCCTGTGGAAACGGATCTGCGGAGCACCGCTGGCACTGATGGCCACCATGGTCATCGTTCTCTACGTCATCGGCGACGAGTATCCATTCTCGAATTATCCGATGTATTCCAACTTCGATGAAGAGGCTCTGATCTTCTTCATTTCCGACGAGAATGACATCCCTCTGAACATGCGTGATGTTTTCGACAAGTCTTCGTCCGATGCCAAAAAAATCTACAAAACCCACCTGAACCGATTGAGCAAAACTCAGGGAATTAAAATGAAAGATGCATCGGTGGAGCTGCAGCGGGCAGCTGGTCGTGCGGTGCTGGATCAATTACTGAAAGAGCACAAGCGCGACGATTTCGCGAAGGAAACTGATGGTTGCACCGAGCTACGCGCCCAACTTCGCAAAGTGTGGCTGGAGGATGGTGACTTCCACGATGAGTTTACCGTGCTGGCAAAAGAACCACTACCATGAAACACCTCGTTCGCAGATGGGCAAAGTGGGCGTTCGTCGAAAAGTGGATTGATCACGACTTTTACGAATTATTTCTGATGCGTGCGTTTTTCGCACGCGTTATCTTTGACAGTATCGAAGGGGGGAGAACGTTCTCTACTATAGTCGCGCCGAATGGCTTGAGCAGAATCGATTTTCTGCAAGATGCGATTCTGTGGTTTGGTAAAGCTGAAAACCTGGACATTATCCACGCATGGATCTGGATCCCACTCGCCCTCTATGTGCTGGGTGCCCTCCCGATTGCCGCGATTACCTCATTGCTAGTAGTGACCGTTTCCGTCGGGACGCTGGAGAATTCTGACGGCGGAATCGGTCATTCCTACCAAATCGTTTCACTGATTTTGTTAGCTCAACTGGGCAGTTACATTTTCAATGTGCTACGAAAGAATCCACTCGCACCACTTGCCTCCAGATGGAAACAAGTGCTCTTCCCCAGCCATGCTCTCCAGAATCATGCGACACACCTGACCAAGGTCACCATTGCCGCAGCTTACGTCGTCTGCGGCGTAGCCAAATTGATCAAATCAGATTTTCTCTGGGTGCAGAAAATCCCCTTGCTGTCAGTGCAAATTACCAAGGGGAATCTGCGCGACTACTACAACACGCTCGAAGAAAAGTCCGACTTCGTGACGACCCGCATTCCCCAGCTGATCGTCGAGTATCCCAATATCGCCCGGCTATTCTTCGGTGCCGGGTTGGTGCTTGAGCTCTCGGCTTTTCTGGCACTGCGAGGCCGGCGCTGGGCACTGGGCGTCGGCCTATCACTGATCTTTCTGCACACTATGATTGATCAAATCATGTCACTGACTTTCTGGACTCATATCTTTTGCCTGGCAATATTTTACGTAAACATCCCCGGCATCAAGCAAACCGTTTGTGAGAGAAACAGGGGAATCCGATCACCGCTGACATGAGCGAAATTGACCGTCTCAACAGCCTTTTCGGGATCGATCCTTTCCTTCAGTTCTGCGCTGGCCCGGGAGGATTGACGATCGCCAAAATGTCGAGCCCGCAAGGAACATCAACGATCGCCCTGCATGGCGGCCATGTGCTGGAATACACTCCGACTGACCAGCAGCCGGTTCTGTGGCTCAGTAAGAAGGCGGTATTCTCATCGGGAAAAGCGATTCGCGGCGGCATTCCAGTGTGCTGGCCATGGTTCGGGCCGCATCCGGAGAACCCCGAGTTTCCAGCGCACGGGATCGCTCGCACGTCTGCGTGGGAAGTGATAGCAACAGCGAATGATGGCAGCGATAGAATCTCACTCACGCTCTTGCTGAGATCCGATCAATCCCTGAACTCCGATTGCTCCGATTGGCCGCATCCCTTTGAATTAACCATTGAGATCACACTTGCTGAGTCTCTCCGCGTTGCTCTGACCGCACACAATACTGGTGAATTGCCGATGACGTGCAGTGCCGCCCTCCACAGTTACTTTGCGATCTCCAACATCGCGAACATCCGCATCACTGGCCTGGAGGGCACTGCCTACCGCGATCAACTTGATGCAGATCAAATTAAGAAGGACGACCAGCCGATCACGATTGAGGCCGAATTTGACCGCGTCTACCACGATACGCAAAGCACCTGCGTGATCACCGATTCCAGCTGGAACCGCGCTATACACGTTGCGAAATCTGGCAGCCAGTCCACGGTGGTTTGGAATCCGTGGATCGAAAAAGCAAAGAGAATGGCCGACTTCGGCGATCAGGAGTATCTTGAAATGGTATGTGTCGAAACGAGCAATGCCGACAGCGATGCTGTCACCATTTCTCCAGGCGAAAGTCATACATTGACCGCAGACTTGAGTGCAACTACGGACGCTTAGAATTCACTTCCAGTTCATCCATTGTGGTGGACTCTGCTTCCAGCCTCTCGTGGTGGAATTTCCGTTCGTCACGGGCAGGAATACCATTACCTTTTCTGCGTCATCATGCATTGTTCCCTATTAGCATTCTCTCGCCGCCGCAGCCGTATTCTACGGCGAGTCTTGATATCTGGTCTGGCTCTGCTCACGGCAATGCCACTGCTATCGATCGCTGTTCCGCCTCGAATCCAATCGTTCATAGTGGACGACACCCAGCTCCCGGTAGGCGGTCGCCCGTGGTTATCCTGGGAAACGGTAGGTGCGGACAGAGTCACTCTCAGCCCAGGTATCGGTGACGTCACCGATTTCACCAATGCCGATGGAAGCGGCAACGGAGTTCCACCAGTGCCAGTTTCTCGCATTCGACTGGTGAGTTTGAATGCTGACTGGAACTATTTGGATGACGGTGACGATCTCAGCGCCGAAGACTGGCAGGCAGACGATTTTGACGACAGCGGATGGCTGACAGGCCCTGGGCCACTCGGCTACGGAGATGCAACGGCCACGGCACTCGAATTCGGCCCGGATCCAACTGATAAGTTTATTACCTACTACTTTCGCAAACAATTTGAAGCGAGCGCAGAAGCAATCGATAACATCGGCGTCTTGTATCTTGAGCTACAACGCGACGATGGAGCTGCCGTCTATCTCAATGGTGCAGAAATCGTGCGCGACAACCTTCCTGATGCGGCTCTCACCGCAGACACAGAATCCGTTTTCCCAACTGCGAGCGATGCGGAGACGCAGGTCTTTCGCTACATCGTCGACAAGTCACAGCTGCGACCAGGCACGAACATTCTCAGTGCTGAAGTTCACCAATCAGCAGGCAACAGCAGCGATCTGATTTTCGATGCAGGGCTTTACGGAGTCAGCTCAACAATTCCAGTATCGATGGTGGAATTCAACAGCAACTGGCAGTTTCTTGATGATGGATCGAATCTTTCAGGAACCAACTGGCAGGCGAGTGGTTTCGACGACTCACAGTGGCGGCATGGCAATGGCGAATTCGGCTATGATTCAACGGTAGAGGCCACCTTGCTCGACTTCGGAGATGACCTGGACAACAAGCACATCACCTACTATTTCCGACGGAAGTTTCTTGTTGGCAATGTTCAGGTCCTCCGCGATTTGACCGCAAATTTGCTCTACGACGATGGCGCGATCATCTATATCAATGGCGTAGAAGTGGCTCGTCTCAACTTGCCAGACGCTCAAGTGGCAGTGGCTGCGGATACCCTCGCCCTTTCAGCAAGTGTAGAAGGCATTTATGAGGAACTGGTAATGGATGCCGCGCTCGACCTATTGGTAGTTGGTGAAAACACGCTTGCAGTCGAAATTCATCAGGCTAACCCTGCCAGCAGCGATATCAGTTTCGATCTTGATCTCATCAGTAGCGACAACTTTGGGACATCGGCCACACTGATCGAACGCCGGGTGCTGTGGAAGTTTGATGACACGGGTAAAGATCGTGGTCCATCCGATCAGGATCCAGCCACTGCATGGTTCAGCCCTGTGTTCGATGACTCAGGATGGAATGCGGGCCCGGCAGAACTCGGCTATGGAGACAGTAATGGAGAAACTTCTTTCCCCACAACTGTCAGCTTTGGCCCTGCCCCAGCTAACAAATGGATCACTTGCTATTTCCGCCACGAATTTACCGTCGCAGCCGATGATCTGTCGATGCTGGAAAATTTGAACCTATCGCTGCTTCGTGATGATGCGGCTGTGGTCTATCTGAACGGCGAGGAAATTGTGCGGGACAATCTTGCGGACGGAGCTATTGACAACCGGACTCTTGCCCTTGCCGCATCATCCACCACGACCAATTGGACACTTGATAAGAATCTAATCAATGCTGGGACGAATACACTGGCAGTAGAAATCCATCAACAGGATCCCGCCAGTACCGACATGCTATTCGATCTCAGAATGACCGGTATCCGCACGAGCGATTCGATTACTTATACTCTGACTGCGATCAATGATGATGGTTCCGCCACGGCTGAGGTCACCTTGAACTATCTTCCCGTGATCAATGGTTCTCCCCTCCCCGCCGATCCGATTTTTCTCGAGACAACGCAGCCCGCTGGCACCGACTGGGAATTTGCCTCCATGTGGTCAGACAGGCAGATCCCCAGACCAGGAAACGATTACGTTGTCTATGGCAACTTCGCTGCCACCGTTCGATCACCCCAGGATGTCGTCGATCCTGATTTCGGCGGAAATTTATCTCTCATCGGCCCCAGAAGTCGTTTCATTCTTAGTCATGCCAATGGCTCAACCGCTCACGTCCCATTGCTGACGATCAAGGAAGGGGCTGTCTGGCACTCGCGCGAAAATGCCTACCTGCAATTGGGCACCAGTGGCATTAGTGGCATCCGCGGTTCGCGCATCACTGTCGATGGAGCCGCGAGTTTTAATCATGCCTCAGTGGACGGCAGACGCGTGCTGGCAGTCGGATCGGATCTTGCCGGTAGTGGAACCATCACAGTGAATGCACCGGACACGGGCGAGGGATCGACGGCAACCTTGTTTCTTGGAGACGGCTCAGCTTTTACTGGGGAATGGATTATCAGAGACACCGTCAGTGCTGCAGGAAAAAATGCACTGGGAAGTGGCAACATTGTGATCGAAGAAACCGGCGCGCTCGATTTCGACTTTGATTACTACAACGCGACGGGCACCCTGACACTGATTGG
Source organism: Verrucomicrobiales bacterium (assembly GCA_051270635.1). GTDB lineage: Bacteria > Verrucomicrobiota > Verrucomicrobiia > Verrucomicrobiales > DEV007 > JAGROY01. The sequence continues at coordinate 20,301 of JBNMNB010000041.1, forward strand.
ACGCACCAGTCAACTTGTGATTGATCACACGATTTCCGTCGAATCATTGTTAGTGAGAGGCCTCAATCTTCCGGTCGGAGTCTACGAGGGAGTAGCTATCGAGGCGCTTGGACAGAACTTCGTCGACCGCGGGGGCAAGCTTGTCATTGGCGGCTCCGATCCCGATACCGATGATGATGGCCTGACTGACGACTGGGAGAAATTGTATTTCGATTCACTCGCCGAAATCGGCAGCGATGACTCAGACGGCGACGGCGCCACTAACGCCCAGGAACAGATCGCTGGCACAGACCCGTCCGATTCAGGGAGCATTCTTCGACTTTCTGTTACGGAAGCTGTCGCTGAAGATGGCATTACTCCTATTTTACGCCTTTCGTGGCCCGGCTTGATTTCTCGTTCATATTTTGTCCAAATCTCCGATGATTTGATGAACTGGCGTGTTGTAAGCTTGATCCCTGGGACGGATGCAACCACAACATACGTGGACGATGTCAATTATCCGCCGTTCACTGCTGATCCTGCACTCTACTACCGTGTGGTTGTCAGCGGCTCGTAATGGTAGATAATCGGCAAAGAATCACGGCGACTCACGACGCTTCCATCCCCCAATAAAAATGAAGAAATGGTATTTTCTTGTATTGATCGGCACTTTAATTGGTGGCTGGTTCGCCTATCCACACGTTTACCCTAAGATCACTGCATATCTGGACACAGGCGAAGTGCCATGGAAAGATATGGCAAGCATCAAGGATCTCATGCCCGGCACGGAAGTCGAAGTAGATGAGACCAGCACCCCGAGCGCAAGCAAAGGCACCTATCGTTCACGTCCACAGGCTAAGCCACCCACCTTTGAGCCGATCAACGAATTGGTCGGAAACTGGAAGAAGATTCCTGATTCTGCTTTTCCCAGGAACATCAAACTGAAGAAGGCGGTCAACTACAATATTGCTGATGGCACCGGCAGCCTGCCCTCCGGTTCAAATGTTGTCGCCTTGTCGACCGATGGCAATGGCACACTATCAGTAGCGCCAAATGACAAATCGGATCTCAGAGGCCAAGTCGCCATTGACGACACCGATTTCAAGGCAGTGCTGACCGATGTTTACAAGATATTTCAAAAGCGCAAACTGGCGCAGTTCGAAGCCGCACAGGCAGAGATGGCGGCAGAAGAGCCTGATGAATTTGAAATTCCTGCAGTCGCGGACCTTAGTCCTGGAATGGCAACCGGGTCCAATACCCCGATGCCTGCGAAACCCGCTAACATTGATGCCAAAACACGGGCCATCATCGGCGAGCCTCCGTTACAGTTTGTCAGCGGGACAGTCCCGGTGATGGTGCAAAGCATGAAGTCCGGACAGGTAACGGAGATTAAGCCTGATATGATCAAATACTGGGCCCGCCTTCACTTCAGCACGGTTCAGGGTGAGCCCTATTGGGTCGGCCGCGTCGACTACACCACAAATTCCATCTTCGGAATTTTCCCCACTCAGGCCAAAGCTCTGATCCGCAAGGGCAAAGTCGTCAAGTGGATCTACTCTGGCAGCGAGGAGCCAGTACCTTAGTTCGAGTTACACCATGAGTCCATCGCCTTGATTTTGAAACGTCCGACTTACGCCCTGACCATCATCCTCAGGCTTCTCTCCGCGCCTGCGCTGTGGTCACCAGTGACCGCTGACGAGATCGATTTTAATCGCGATATACGCCCAATTTTAAGCGATAATTGCCTCAGTTGTCATGGATTCGACAAATCCAGTCGCAAGGCAGGGCTGCGTCTCGATGAGCGCGAAGGGGCAACGGCAGATCTTGGCGACGGCCTGGTTGCTATCCTGCCGGGGCATCCAGAAATGAGCGCGTTGATGCATCGCGTGCGAGCGAAAGACATCGACGAGGTAATGCCGCCTCCTGACTCGCACAAGAAGCCCTTAAGTGAAGATCAAGTGGCGCTGTTAGATCGTTGGATCGCGCAGGGTGCGGAGTGGGGTGCACATTGGGCGTTCGAGAATCCAGTGAAGGCGAACGTTCCAGTTGGCAACTACCCCATTGATTACTTCGTCCAATCTCGACTTCAAAGCAAAGGGCTCAAACCAGCATCAGCAGCTGCCCGGCATACGCTGACCCGACGTCTGTCATTTGATCTTACAGGGCTTCCGCCGACTGAAGACGACTATCAATTGCAAACGGGCGAATTGATCAATCGACTACTTGAATCGCCCCACTTTGGCGAGCGCATGACGATGTGGTGGCTCGACAACGCACGCTACAGCGACACTGACGGTTACCAGGCAGATGCCACTCGTAGCAATTGGCCTTGGCGAGACTGGGTCATCGATAGCTTCAATCAGAATAAGCCATTCGATCAATTCAGCCTCGAACAATTCGCTGGCGACTTGCTGCCCGACGCCACACCAGAGCAGCGCCTGGCAACATGCTTTCATCGCAATCATATGACCAATGGCGAAGGCGGCCGTGATCCTGAACAATCACGGGTCGATTATGTGCTTGATAGGGTGAACACCATGGGCACCGTCTGGATGGGACTTACCCTTGGATGCACACAGTGCCATGATCACAAATTTGACCCCATTTCCCAGGCGGACTACTACAGCCTGACCGCCTACTTCAACAGCATCGATGAGGATGGAAGTGCCGGTGGGGCAGCCAAGCCCTACTTAAAGTACCGCTCGCCGAATGCGCAGCCCGCCGTCCGTGAAGCCAGTGCTCTACTTGAATCGTCGGAAGCGAAACTCGCCGAGCTGAAGCTCGCAGCGCAACCAGCATTTCAATCCTGGCTGGAAGAGCAGAAGCGCACGGTCGGAAACGGTTTTCAGGCGTGGACGTCACTTGTCCCTCTCGCCTTCGTGACCGCGGAGGGCACTCAGCTCACCGCTGATAGTGCGCAAATTGTCACTGCATCACCGTCGTCGTTGCCCCCGCGCCAGGACGACTACACAGTGAAATTGGAAACACCCGAACTGGATCGCATCGCAGGCTTGCAGCTTGAGATTTTTTCCCATCCTACGCATAAGGCAGAACGCTACTCGCACGCAGAAGACGGAGAATTCCTGTTGACGAATATCAAAGTCAACGTTCGGAAATCCGGCAGCACACAAGTGCGCGACATTGCTCTCACCTCCGCTGTGGCTGACGCGACTGGAAAAGGTCGCTACGCCAAAACGAACAATGTCAGCGGCACTCTTGATGATGATCCGCGCACTGGTTGGACCACGCGCACCATCGACACGCAGAAAATCCACCGTGCAGTGCTGGCGCTGGAAGAGCCACTGATTCTCGCTGCTGACGAAGAACTGGACATCACATTGATGCACCGATCCCTCGATCCGGGAAGGTTGATCGGACGCTTCCGCTTGAGTGCCACCAGTCAATGGGGAGAAGCAGTCCGTTCACTTGCATCCATGCCCATGGAGCAACTTCATCACACGGTTATTGAGCAAGCCGAAATCAGTGATTCACTTCGTGAACGATTACTAGACCAATTCCTCGAAGGTGACGTTGTCTGGCAAGATGCCACCCGCCGCCATCAGCAAATCAAGCGACAGGAGGTGGACGCAAAGAAAGCGGCAGCTGACCTGAACGTCATGGTGCTTGCCGAGAGGAAAAATCCAAGAAAAACCCACATTCTTGTCCGCGGTGAGTGGGACAAACACGGCGACGAAGTTCCACGCGCGGTGCTACCGGCGGTGCTGCCCTGGGCTGTGGAAGACGTTCCCAGTCGGTTGGAATTAGCACAATGGATCGTGTCGCCGGACAATCCACTGACGGCTCGTGTGATCGTCAATCAATTGTGGCAATTGTTCTTTGGTGCCGGGCTAGTGCGCACACCGAACGACTTTGGGCTGCAGGGCGAATCGCCGACTCACCCGCAATTGCTCGATTGGCTGGCCATTGAATTTGTTGAGAGCGGCTGGGACGTAAAGCACCTGGTGCGGACGATCGTCAACAGCGAAACTTACAGACAGGATAGTGCGACATCGCCGGAAGCGCTGGAGCTCGATCCGGAAAATCGACTGCTTGCACGCGGCGCTCGTTTTCGCCTTCCCAGCTGGATGCTGCGCGATGCAAAATTGCGCGCCAGTGGGCTGCTGAATGCCACAGTGGGTGGCCCGCCAGTTTATCCCTGGCAACCGCCGGGCATCTGGCAGGATCAGTTTATGGGACGTTTCACCTATCGTCCATCACTGGGCAATGCCCAGAATCGGCGCACTATTTATGCTTTCTGGCGACGCACCAGTGCGCCGACATTTCTTTTCGACAACGCAATGCGTCGATCGTGCGAAGTGGAAGCGCGTCGCACGAACACACCACTCCAGGCGCTGACATTGCTCAATGATACCACTGCTCTCGAGGCAGCGCGCGAAATAGCGGATCGGGCCATCGGCGACTCGCCTGACAATGCAACCAGGCAGATAGAATTCATTTTTCGGCGTGTTTTAGGAAGGCTACCAACAACTGACGAGCACACCGTGCTGCTGCGCGAATACTCGCGAGCGATGGAATTTTACGTTGAGCAACCGGGCGAAGCAGCACGTTTCACAAAAGCAGGACAATTGCCCCCAACCGACGACGGTGTAGTAGTGATTACCGCCAGCGCCATGCTTGTCGCCAACCTTATTTTTAATCTCGACGAAGCGATCACACATGAGTGACCGACTCAAAAATGCTCTCGACGAAGAGGCCATCCGCATCACTCGCCGCTACTTTCTTGGTCGCGGTGCGGGCTTTGGACTGGGTGCCATGGCGCTGGGCAATATGCTGCAGCAGGCCCAGGCAAACGCGTTAATAAAGATGGCTCCAAAGGCCAAACGCGTGATCTTTTTGACCCAGTCTGGCGGCCCGTCTCAAATTGAGTTGTTTGATCCCAAGCCAGGATTGATGAAGATGGCGGGCGAAAAACTACCAGACGCCGTGCGTGGCGGACAGAAACTGACGGGGATGACGGCTGGCCAACCACAGTTGATCATGCCGTCCCATGCCTCGTTTCAACGTTACGGTCAGTCTGGGGCAACCGTTGGCGAATGGCTGCCGCATATCGCCGGGATTGCGGATGATGTCTGCTTCATCAAGTCCATGGTCACCGATCAGATCAATCACGCACCCGCGATGACCAAATTCCTGACAGGCCACCCATTGCCGGGCAGGCCGAGCATTGGCAGCTGGTTCAGTTACGGACTGGGAAGCGTCAATCGAGACCTGCCTGACTTTCTCGTCCTTATTTCGAAGATGAAGCGCGGCAGTGATCAGCCGCTTTATGATAACTACTGGGGCAGCGGATTTCTTCCTTCAGTTTATCAGGGAGTCAAATTACGCAATGCCAAAGCACCTGTTTTGTATCTCAAAGATCCTGCTGGCCTGCCGCGTCACCTGCGACGTGGAATGTTGGACGGACTGGGCGAGCTTAATGCGATGCGACTGGAGCAGACGGGTGATCCAGAAATCGAAACCCGCATTAAACAATACGAAATGGCTTACCGCATGCAATCAAGCGTGCCGGAACTGACCGATGTCAGCGATGAGCCGGATTCCGTGTTCGAACTCTATGGCCCAGACTCACGTCGGCCTGGCAGCTACGCAGCCAACTGCATTCTCGCCCGTCGCCTGGCAGAGCGCGGCGTCCGCTTCATCCAATTGTTTCATCCTGATTGGGACCATCACAGCCGATTAAAAAGTTGGTGCACGGCACGCTGTCGCGACACCGATCAGCCTAGTGCTGCATTGATTCGTGATTTGAAACAACGCGGAATGCTCGATGATACACTCGTGATCTGGGGCGGTGAATTCGGACGTGGCGTGGCGGGACAGGGCAAGTGGGACAGTCCAGACGGCGGCCGCGATCATCATCCTCGCTGCTTCACGATCTGGATGGCGGGCGGTGGAATCAAGCGCGGATTCACTTACGGTGCTACTGACGACTTCAGCTACAATGTTGCCGAAAACCCTGTCCATGTTCGCGACCTGCACGCAACCGTCATGAGACTGATGGGAATTGATCACGCCAGTTTCACCTATCGGTTTCAGGGCCTCGACTTCCGCCTTACAGGTGTTGAAAAGGCCAATTCTGTCGGCGAAATCATTGCCTGATCCATCTCTTGACCCAATCACTGTTCAAACGTTAGCAATACAGCCACTTTTATCCGCAATGAAACGAAACACAGAATCCCCCTGGTTACGAAAATCTCTTCTCTCACTGTCCTGCGCCTGTCTTGCATGCGTGGCATTGCCGGCACTCGGCCAAGACGATGCCAAGAAAGAAGAAGAAAAGAAAGAGGAGGCCCCGAAGGAACAACCGATCTTCACGGACAAGAATCTCGAAAAGGCGGTACGACACCAAGTGTTTGCCAAGCGCCACACAGACGAGCCTCTCTTTGCCAGCGATGTAAAGAATGTCTCAACAGTAAATGGCAAGGGACTCGGAATCATCAGTCTCGCCGGGCTTGAGCATTGTAAGGCACTTGCTTCACTCGAACTTGCAGACAATCGGATCAAGGATATTTCTCCGATCAATGGGCTCACACGCATTCAACTCCTCGACATTTCCAATAACGAGATCGAAGACATCACTACAGTCTCAAGTCTCACGGGACTTCAGTACTTGGAGATATCGCAGAACAGAGTGACTGCCCTGGATGCTGTTAAACCATTGGTCAATCTCTCGTCACTCTATGCTTCACAAAATTCCATCACCAGTATTGAGCCAGTCCTTGGCCTTAAGAAGCTCAACTCCTTGTATCTTGACCAGAACGATCTAGTAGACATCAGCGGAATAGGAGCACTCAATCACGTTGGAAGCTTCGGTCTGCGCGGCAACCGGATCAATGATCTGACGCCACTGATAGGTATCCAGCCAGGTAGCTTCCTATTTCTTGAGGACAACCAGATTACAGACCTGTCGCCATTGATTGCCCTGTGCAAAGCGGATCTCGAAGGTGAGAAACGCTTTGCCCCCTATTTAAAAATCTATTTGAGAGGCAACCCCCTCTTGTCAGATCCCGCCAAAGCACAACTACGCGAAATGAAGAAACTAAAGTTGCGCATAGAGGACCTATCGAATTGAGCACTTCACCACCTGGAAAAAAGTAGGCAGTAAAACGAAGAATCGATCGCCGTCGATCGCCGTGCAGTTGGCGTCCCCTACGTTTACAAGTGTAACATCAACCGCCGGGGGCATACTGATGATGAGGAGAAGCGCAATCGCGGGGACACTTGGTTCGTTCCTTACGGTAACTATCGTGAGTCGAGACAAAGAACGGCCGTTAATGGCAACCTGCAGCAGGCCGCACTTGTGTGGACCTCGAAAACGATGATTTCCAACTGGAACACCTCGTATAATTTCTCCCACGACCGGGATTCCATCACTTTGTAAGCGTAAACTGAAGTGGGCCACCACCAATGACTCCGTCAAAGATAAGGAGAAATTCGCTTTTCGTTTTCGAATCCTCGAGAACGAGCAGGGCTTCCGGTCGACCAGGCAACCGTGGCAATCTCAGTAACTTTACCGCTGCGCCGGATTCAGGATTCCAGAAAAATAATTCGTAGCCGCGATTCTTCTGGTAGTCACGGGCCACTGGAAATTCTCGTGTCGGCTCATCGCCGGCATTTCCAGCAACAATCAAAAAGCCTTCTAAAATGGGGGCGATCTCGCGGATGCCCAGTCCGTTTCCGAGCGGCACGCGGTGTAATTGATGCCTCGTGCGCCCTTTTCTGAACAGGCTTCCCGCGTTCACCTCGATCACCAGAGCATGATTTGCCAGATTTGGAGAACGGAGGCCCGCGAACAGGCTGGCACCCTTCCATGCCAGTCCTTCAATATTGATACCGCCTTGTTGCTGGGCTTTCTCCCAGTAAGGTCGCAGGCTTGGATCCTGTTGGATGACATCGCGTAGACTTGCTCGATCCTTGTCCTTCTGCGGCTCACCACTCGCACTTACATTGATACGAAAAATAGAACGTCGCTCTTTGTTCATATTCCCTTTCTTGGTCAGACTGTGGGAACCAGTGATGAAATACTGCCGTTCGCCCGGCGCGGCGGCAATTCCCTCAATATCGACTTCGTCATCCTCCTTCTTTCCCAGCAACTCGACATCCCCCTTCACCTCGAGGACTCGGGCAGTCCGATCAATCGTCCCGAATTGGGCAAACTTGAGATCATCGCTGCCAATGATGAAATTTTTTCCGTCGCTGGATGCGATGGCGCTGATATTCGCTGGTGCCTGAAGCTTGCCGGTAATTCGCCACGCCTTACGTGCGATTTTTACCGACCACTTGCGGATTGCGTTCACATCAGTTGCAGTCACGGCAGACGACTGTCCCGCGCTCTTTTTAGTGGGATTCTGTTGAGCTTCCGCGCAGCCGATGATCGAACTCAGGGCGGCCACGCCCAATAGAGGCATAGCGCGCGACACAAGTTGCTTATAAGCGATTTTCATTGATGAACCCTATCATTGGAGCCTAAGGATTCCAAATTACATTGCCGATCGATTCTCCACTCGTGTTCTCAGTCATTTCTCCCTATCCCGTCGAATTACAGACTGGAAACTCCGTCTCCGCGCGCAGAATTGCCGCCCGTTTGAAAAGTGCTGGTATCGCCGCCACTGCAACCTTCCAGGCACCCGATACAGAGTCGACAGGCATCATCGCCATTAATGCATGGCGATTGCGAAAAACAGTGCAGCAGTTCCGAACGGACAACCCGCGAGCACCTATCATTGTCGTTCTCGCTGGCTCAGATCTCTACGGCTCGAAATCCGAAGAAGAGAAAAACGAAACCGTCCGCGCCATGGACATCGCCACTGCCCTCGTCGTCTCACAGTCAGCGGCACTGGATGCCATTCCAAACAAATTTCGTGCAAAGTCCCATGTCATCGCCAAGTCCGTTGATGACCTGTCGTCGGTGACTGTGACTGATGCGTGCCAAGATCCGAATCACTTTATTGCGATAGTATTGTCCAATCTGCGCTCTGAAAAAGTCCCACTGCTAGCTGGCGAAGCACTACATTTTTTGCCAAAGCCCACAACAATTCGAGTACACCACTACGGCGAGCCAATCGATCCTGAACTCGCACAACAGGCGGAACTGCTGACTGAAAATTCCGACGGCCACTACCAGTGGCATGGTGGCATTGAGCACCCACAAGCGATGCAGGCACTCACCGATGCAGACGCGTTCATCAACTCGTCAAATTTTGAAGGCGGGGCCAATGCCGTGTGCGAAGCTATCGCTCTGGGCACCCCGGTTCTCGCTACCGATATTCCGGGCAATGTGGGCATTCTCGGAGCTGACTACCCTGGCTTGTTTGCGAAGGGTGACGCGACCGCACTTGCCAGACTGCTCTCAGAATGTGCGCAAAGGGGAACATTTCTCGCATCCCTGGAAGCTCACTGCGCAGCCCTAGCATCTTCCTTTGCTCCTGAAGTTGAAACTGCTCTGTGGCGCCGGCTCATCGCCGACATCGTCCCGACTTGATCAACGAGTGCCGACATAAACTGAGGCAATGCCAAACGACAACGCATCTGCAGTCGCTTCGCAAAATCCGCAGTCCTTGAGCAATGCCACCATTTTCTCGCCAGACGGAAAGTCCCCCACCGACTTGGACAAATAATCGTAGGCGTCCCGTTGCCCCGTAAGAAGGCCCGCAATTCTCGGCAACACGTTGTTCAGATAAAAGGTGTACGGCCGACGCAGAATGCCCGATGGAAGTGAAAAATCGAGAACGATCAATCGTCCTCCGGATTTAAGGACACGATGCATCTCAGCAACTGCTGCTGGCCAATCAGCCATATTTCGCAGACCAAATGCGACCGTCACTGCATCAAACACTTCGTCGGCGAACGGCAGCTGCAATCCATCCGCAACAATTAGATTCTGCAAGCCCCGCTTGCGCGCATGCGACAGCATAGGTTGGCAAAAATCTGCGCCGATGATCTCGAGCTCTGGGCACGTGCTGACAATTTCCGCCGCCAGATCTCCAGAGCCGGTCGCCAGATCCAGAAGTAACCGTGGATCCTGCAGCGCCACTAGTCGTGCCACTTTTTTGCGCCAGAGAATATCCGTTCCCATACTGAGAACATGATTCGTCAACACATAGCGATCAGCGATCCGGCTGAAAGCGCGCTGCACAAAAATGGGATCCTGCATAGAGGTTCTATCGAGGCTGCCGACAGCATCGCAACTGCATTCGCAGCCAGAACGTATTTCCTCCACCACATGCTAGCTGCTAGCATGGAGAAATGTCGAGTCCCGCCAGCCACGGCGCCGGAATTTCAGGTGGCATGCCGCCGAACGGTTGATACTTTGGTAATTGCACAAGACTCACACTGTGATCCTGCGACGCAATGAAAAAAAGTGCATCTGCGCAGTCTTCTGTTTGGATCATTGCTTGCCGATGTTCAGGCATCGGCAGCACCGGTCGCTTGTCGACAATGGGCGTATTCGCTTCGCCTGGCGCATACTCGGAAACGACAATGTTGTATGCGCTCAGCTGCGCACGAGCCGTAAACAGCAATCCATGTACCGCCCATTTGCTGGCAGTGTAAGGGACACCCGCATACGAATCGAATCCATGCCCAGCCGTCGACGATACCACCACGATTTTCCCCCCTCCGTTTCCAGCCATCGGCTTGGTCACCGCTCGCATCATGTTCACGACGCCGAGCACATTAATCTCCAGCACACGTTTCCAGCTTTCTTCACTGGCGACTCGTGATTCATCAGAATGAACGACAAAGCGATCCGGCGTGTTGATCCCTGCCGTATGAATGAGCACATCAGGTGCCCCAGTTTTCAAAATGATGGACATCGCCTGATCGACACTTTTCTGGTCGGCTACGTCGCATACCACAGGCGTGATATTCTCCAATTCTCCCGCGACCGCATCCAACGCTTCCTGAGTTCGGCCCAGTGCGAAAGTCCTGGCGCCCGCCTGCGCAAAACGCATTGCTGCCGCCCGTCCCATTCCGCCACTGCCGCCAGTGACGATCACAACTTTATCTTTCCATTTCTGCATGATGCATCCGTTATCCCCAATCTTCTGCGCAAGCAACTCTTGGAAAATGCCCACCATTCAGCTATCGTTAGCGTTCGGATTTCTGGATCTTCTACGAATCCCTCTTACAGTGGCATTTGATCCTTAACGATGTGTCCTCTTTCATCTTTTGGACGACACGCCGATGGCGCATACTCAATTGATTATTAAACCCTTAACACTCCAGTAGCAGTCACCAACGACTGCTACTGGGAAACGATCTATTTCTCATTTCAATTACCAAAAGTGAATAAGAATCTTTACGTCCATGGCGCGTGGCTGACCACTGCGACCGGTGCTTTTATTGCAGGATCGTTGTTTTTTCCTGCCGAGAAAGAATTATCTTTCGTGGACGGAAGAGCGGCTACCGGACAAAGTGGTGTGCCATTCGAGGGGGCTGCTAGTGCTAGTTCCGAAAATGGAACGTCTACTCAATCTAACGGAGGCCGCAAGAATTCAATGGCATCTTCGGTGAAGGCGCTCACTGATAGGGATATCGAGGCACTGGGAGAAACATTTCGTAAAGCGTCCAGTCCCATTGATCGAAGGCTTGCATTTTCAAACCTTCTTGAAGGACTCACTGCAGACAATGCATTGCTGGTGCGCGAACAGATTGCGCACATGGATCACCGTAGTGCAGAGTTTCGCGAATTTCATTATGCCTGGGGAACCGTCGCAGGTGTGGAGGCTGCAATGTTCGGTGCCAGCACACCAGAGGACGACATGTCACCGGCCCTGGCGGGCTGGGCAAGCGCAAGTCCAGCCGAAGCAATGGCGTGGTTCAACACCCTCGATATGGAGAGTGATCCCGGATTCGAATACCTCCTTAAGGAGAGGAAACTCTCGTCGGACAATCTTCGCCAACATCTAATGAATGGTCTGGTTCAGGGGCTCGCCGATGCCAATCCTGACACTGCGAGCCGCTTCGTTTCAGGTTTGATGGAGAAGGGACAGAAAGGTGCAGCGCGCATGATGCACGTGGTCGCCCAGGCAGTGATGCGCACTGACGGTGCCGCCAGTGCGGCCGCATGGTCAGCAGACCTTCCCGAAGGAGCCCCGCGCACGGTTGCGATGCATCGCACTGCCAATGGTCTGGCCAATGAGGATCCCGTGGCAGCTGCCGAATGGGCCGCACAGCTGGACAACACGCAGCAGAATGCGGGAGTGCTGGGCGAAGTCGGTGTCACTTGGTCACGAAAGGATCCGCTGGCAGCACTGGAATGGCTGGGCTCAATCGCCGAGGGGCATGGGCAAAATGTTGGGATGCACAGAACTTTGGATGAATGGGCAAAGCGCGACCCGACCGCAGCCAGCGAATACCTTGCCACCATGCCCGAGTCACCAGCCAAAGACTCTGCCATCACTGGGTTCACTGGGCGCCTGGCGTGGGAAGATCCTCATTCAGCGATCGCCTGGGCGGAAACTATTTCTTCCGAAGAAGCGCGATTGTCTGCAATATCTCAGGCGGGTACGGCTTGGGCGCGCAAGGATCCCACTGCTGCTGCTGAGTGGGTGCAATCAACGACATTGCCCGACAATATGAAGGAAACTATTCTCAACCCACCACCGAAGAATGAGCGCCGACGCTAGAGTAAGACCAATGTCCTGATGAATTCTTCTATCGTCACACACAGTCTTTGGCTACTGGTCACGATCGGAACATTTACCGTGGGTTCCCATTGGGCATCACGGGCATCACGGGCACCGTGGAGCAGCGACCAAACGCAGGGGCAGCCCTCGCGCGCTCTAACATTGACAGAGCTGCATTCCCGCGACTCATCTACTGATGCCGGGACAGCAGAGAAAACGGCTGAAGCAGCGGCGCAGAACGGAGGAGCAGGTGAAGAGTTCTCATTACTCTCTATCATCACCACCAATGTCTCAACGAAAGATCTGCCAGCACTCACCAAAGAAGAGATCATCGAGCTTGTTGTAGCTTCTCTTAGATCCTCTGATCCTGTTACCCGAAGGAAGGCATTTGATCGGTTGCTGCAACAGATGGGAGCGGATTCATTCGATACTGCGCAAGCGATGCTCATGCGTTCGGCAATGGCTGAGAACGGTGCGAACGGCGAGCAATGGCGGCTGTTTGATTACGCCTGGGGGGCCAATGATCCAGCAGCAGCGCTCGCGCATATTGAAGAAATCTCTCCTCAGCACCGCGCGGGATTTACCAGCAACATGCTTCCCGGCCTGGCGAGTATCGAACCACATAAAGCAATCGATCTGGTTGCCACGATGGAAGGAAAAGAGCAACGCCATATGACAGGCAGGTTGCTGGAAGGACTGGTCGACTACAATGTTGGTTTTGCTACGACTTATGTGGAACAACTGGCTCAAGATGGAAACCCGGCGGCGACTGAATACGCGCATCGCCTGGCGCACGAAGTCCTCAGCACTTCAGGATTCGAGGCTGGGATCGAGTGGGCAGATGCTCTTTCAGATGGGCCGATGCAGGCAGCCGCGCTGCAGAGGGTCGCTCACGAATTTGCCAATAAAGATCCGCAAGCTGCCGCCGCCTGGGCCGAGCAATACGTCACGTCAGAGCAGAATTCTCGCATGTTTGGAGAGATCGTGCGCGAGTGGGACGATTTTTCGGCCGCCTCGCAGTGGGTAGAAACGCTGGAGCCAAGCAGGGCCAAACTAGACGCGATCAGTGCCGTCTACGGCTTCCGCGGAGCCAAACAACCGCACGAAGCGGTGCTGGAAATTGTGGCGATGCCTCCATCGGACGATCGCAACTTTGCTATCAATGGATTCATCAGCGGCCTGGCCCATCAGGATGGTGAGGCAGCCGTCACATGGGCTGCCGAAATCACGGATGCAGGAATGCGCGAAGCGGCAATGGTTCGCGCTGGAAAACAATTTTTCCGTCAAGACAGCGAAGCAGCCATCGAATGGCTCGCTGGAAGCGGACTGCCTGAGAAGTCGTGGAATCAGGTAACGGGCGCCAAGTAAACAGGATCGCCCTTAGGGCTACAATTCATCTTCAAAGGCGCCCATGTTTTGGCGCTTATAAAGGGAATAGAATCCCTTGCGTCGATAGGGGGAAGTCGGCCGCTTGTATTCAATATTGAGCACTGGCCCGACACCTCTGTAGCGGTCAGCCTCCCCGTATTCCTGGCACTCTTCGTTCTGATAGAAGTCGACTACGTTCTTAACTTTCGGAATCAGATCCATAGAGTTTTTCAGCGAATACTTCAACCCGCGGGCATGCGCCTCAGTAGCAATGAAGCGCACATAATCGGCTGCCACTTTACGGGAGTTTGCAAACCCGGTAGTGTGCTCGTAGAGATCCGTATTGTCCACATCCACCCCGTAAAAGCCTCGCCTCTTTGCAAGATCCAAACGGCTGCGGATGATCGAGCGCACCGCTGCACTATTCGTGTCCACCCAGCGCTCTCCTGGCCAACCCGCCAGGGGCTTTCCTAGGTCCTGCTTTGGGAACTGGCTGGAATCCGGCCGCCACTCTTCATACTGACTCGAGAAGTACGCGATTGCACGCGATCCTGATGCTCGCACCCGTCTTAGATCCGAGTCGCTGACATCGTAGAGATCGACAACGTGATACGTCTTGTCCCGAACTTGAATTGAGCCCTGGTACTGAATACTCCAGGTCGGTGTGCCGTCTCCTGACCCGCCACTCCTGCCACTCCTGCCACTCCCGCCACTGGCAGTAGAACCGGTGGGAGTTCCACACCCACTCAAAACGAGAAGCGCAGAGAAGGTGGCGAGCAATGAAGAAAGTCGGATGAGCATCCGTTCAAAGTAGAGTGCACTCTTTTGCTGCGCAATCTCAATCAGTGCTCGGATTCACTTCCAATCGAACACAGTAAGAGCCTCTAACTCACGGACGATCAGCTTATTGCCGACGACAGCCAAATGCGCCCAGGTGTCCCCTCTTGCTACTTTACGCTCAGAAATTATTTCAAATTTCGCCGGATTGGCTCGAATCAGCCGCAGCGTGCCATCTTCATCCAGAGCAAGAATCCGATCTCCCTGCGCCACCAGACTCCAGTAAGTGCCGAACGATTGATTCGTCTCCCAGACTTCCTCACCTGACTGCAAATTGACGCAAGCAAACTTCTTGTTGCGAAGGTGAATGTAGGCATGGCCATCGATCACCACTGGCGTAGACATGTACGCTTGCTGCTTCAGTTCCCATGCCATCTCAGGCTTCCAGCTATTGCCGTCCTTCTTAACCTGATAAGCAAGTGTTTTGCCACCGTAGGCACTGGTAAAAACGCGATCACCAACGACCACTGGAGTAAGTATATTCATGCCACGGAAGGCAGGCACTTCCTGCCTCCATAAGACGTCGCCAGTCCCTGGTTCAACGCCACAGAGTTCCTTCCGCGTCTGCACCAGAAGTTGCTCACTGCTTCCAATCCTCGCCAGCACTGGTGACGAAAATGCGCTCCCGTTCATGCCTCCATCATCAGCCAGTGAGCGCCACTCGATCTCACCGGTCGATTTCTTCATTCGCACAGTCGATCCTCCTGCCTGAACATAGAGCGAATCACCCTGCAGCAAGGGCGAGCAAACAAAACCGAATGAAGGCACCTCAGATCCGATTTCCTGTGGAAAATCGACACGCCACAGACCCTTGCCAGTCTTCGCATCAAGGCAGACCAGTACATCCCGCATTCCCGCTACGAAAATGCGTTCACCATCTGTGGCAGGCGTCGAGCGAATCCAGCTACCGTTCTTGCGGGCGAAGAAAGGCACGCGCATCGACCCTTCCCAATCGGTCACCCACTTTTGCTTCCCTGAGTTCAGATCAAAAGCGCGCACGGCCTCTTTTTCATCGTTTACTGACTCAGTGGTATAGACGACATCCCCAAATGTCACGGGCCCTGAGTAGCTTTTGCCAAGTTCGACCCGCCACGACTGTTTAAGTTTGTCCTCGCCAAGCGACGTCGGCCAATGGGGCCCGGAAAAGTGGCCATCGCGATCGGAACCGCGCCACTGAGACCACTCAATAGCGTGACCACAGGAGAACGACAAGAAGAGCAATAAAGTTGATTTTAGCATACGACTGCGACAGTAAGATTGCCTGTGTTACGTCAGAAACATTCTTTGGGGCCAAGTTTTCCTGCAATATTCTTTCGAAATCACCTTTCTCGCCATCTTGCACGTAATCCTCAATGAAAATGAAACGCATGTTATTGATCGCTCTTTCCGGCGTAGCCCTTGGAATCCCCCTTCTAATTACGCTTCTGTCAGTTGCATCAAGGCGATCGGATGGTGCTCCTGGTCTGACGGATGGAAAGCTAGCGGACTGCCCGAATCGTCCCAACTGCGTTTGCAGTGAATCAGCTGATTTAGATGCGGCAAAAATTCAGCCGCTGAATTTTTCAACCACGCCAGAGATTGCCTGGAACTCTGCGCGCGAGGTCATCGTCGAAACAGGTGGCACCATCTTAGCGGACACACCCGGTTACCTTGCCGCCACCTTTTCATCGCCACTGGTCCGTTTCATTGATGACCTCGAATTACGCCTGGCTGAATCCGAGTCGCGCATTCATGTCCGCTCCGCTTCTCGGGTGGGCCACTCTGATATGGGAGCCAATCGCCAGCGAGTCGAAAATATTCGAAAACTTCTGACCTCGAAGCCATTCTGACTACAATCCGTCGTGTTGCATCGGAAAGCGCCAACGGCCGTTCCTCACAAGCTATATGATTCACGTTACTCAGAAGAATCAGGGGTAGCCCAGAACCACGGCACTAAGAATCTTAGTAATTAGTAAAACGTCTTTGATCTTTTGACCCGTGAGAGACTGCAGTAGTCGATCCTGGTGAAAAGCATTGCGAACGCGGTGCGATTTTTTTAATTATAAGGATTGCCGTTGACCAGCAATTCTGTGTAATCTCGTTGCATGTTCGCTGCGAGCAGAGTGGGAGGAATGCATGCAGCTTCGAAAGAGCCTCGCAAAAGAGAAAATATTGTAACGAAGGGCGTAATGCAGGGCTTGGCAGTCTTATCATTCACTTTTTTAGAAACTGTTTTACCCCCATTAGTCATGAAACATTCTACATATCTTAAAGCGATCACGGCTACCGCATTTTGTGCAACTCTTACTTTAGCAGCCCTCATGTCAGTCATGTCAGTCGCTACCGCCATCACAATTGATGGAGATCTAAGTGACTGGTCAGAATCGGGCGGATCAGAACCGATTATCATTCAAGATCCCGCAGACTTGCCAGACAGCTCAGGCGACATCCGTGAGATTACATTGGAAGTCAAAGACGGCGCACTGGAGCTGACTATGACTGCGGAGGGCGCCATTTGTCCATCTGTGGATGAGACGCCTGAAGGAAAATCCAATCGCTACTACTACCACTTCATATTAGATACCGACAACAATCCAGCGACGGGATTCAGCACTTCAGAATACGAAGGCACCCAGACGGGACTGGTAAAACCGCTGGGAGGTGAGGTCACCGTGCAAATTGGCTGGCGCGATGGTGCCCCCGATGGCGTGGAAGCATACAATTCCGTCAATGACGACGAAAAATTCATCACTGAGCTCGTCTGGAAGAAGGAAAACAATCGCATCATCGCCACCGTGCCACTGGATGCCATTGGCGTGAGCAACGGTCAGACCATTGCCTTTGGTGCCTATCAGGAAGGAGCCTCCGACGGCTGGATGGTCGACTGGGTCGAGTCCAAAGAAGTCACGATACAGGATACTCCATCAGTAGGTGGCGCCGTTGTCACGTCTGATCCCGCAGACTTGCCAGACAGCTCTGGCGACATTCGAGAGATTACATTGGAAGTAAAAGACGGCGCACTGGAGCTGACTATGACTGCGGAGGGCGCCATTTGTCCATCTGTGGAAGAGACGCCTGAAGGAAAAACCAATCGCTACTACTACCACTTCATCTTAGATACCGACAACAACCCGGCGACCGGATTCAGCACCTCAGAATACGAGGGCACCCAGACGGGGCTGGAGAAACCGCTGGGAGGTGAGGTCACCGTGCAAATTGGCTGGCGCGATGGTGCCCCCGATGGCGTGGAAGCTTACAATTCCGTCAATGACGACGAAAAATTCATCACCGAGCTCGTCTGGAAGAAGGAAAACAATCGCATCATCGCCACCGTGCCACTGGATGCCATTGGCGTGAGCAACGGTCAGACGATCGCCTTTGGCGCTTATCAGGAA
>JBNMNB010000042.1:0-38269 GCA_051270635.1 Verrucomicrobiales bacterium
GTCATCGCCAAGCTTGCCTCAGCGATGGATGATCCGCGCAAGAATCCGGATCATTCCGGCGAGCAACTGCTGCGTCAGCGCATCTTTCAGATCATCGGCGGCTACTACGATGCCAACGACAGCGACCTGCTGCGCAATGATACTGTGATGCGCACTGCGGCGGGCAAGTCACTGGAGCAAGGCGGGCTGGCAAGTCAGCCGACTATCTCCCGCGCCCCGTTCAAGAGATGGCGGTGGTAGCCGACAGCTTCCATATAAAACCGTTGCTGCGTATTCACCAATCGGCGGATCGTTATCATGTCCTCGGGATCAGTCGTCATGAAGTCAAGCTCTTCGAGGGCAACCGAGACGCCCTCGATCCGATCGAGTTCCCAGCGGATGTCTTACAGATCATAGCCGACGCACAGGAGCGTGACCGGAAGGTGCCTCATGTTGAAGTGCGGACATCCCAGGCAGGCTCCACTGCGATCGGCGCACGAGGGGGCGGTCAGGCTGCGGGTGCCGCTGTTCAGAACGCCGAACCGTTCTTTCGCACGGTTGATCACATCATCCTTGACCGCTACTCACGACCGACCGGCCTGCCCTTACTGCTGGCAGCCCTTCCAGAACATCACACCCCGTTCCGCCGAATCAGTCGCAACCCGCTACTGATAGAGAGCGGTGTCGAGACCAATCCAGATGCCCTTTCGGTCGATAAACTCCGTGAACGTGCGTGGAAGGCTGTTCTGCCTCACTACAAAACGCGCCTTACGGGACTGATCGAAGTATTTGGGACCGCGCACGCGCAAGAGCTTGGCGACGACAGCCTTGAGGAAGTCATGAGAGCTGCCATGGCTGGCAGAGTCGAGACGCTACTGATCGAAGCGGATCGCCAGATTCCCGGTCGGGTGGACGCCGCGACCGGAGCGATCGAATTCGCCGACCTGACCGAGCCAGACATCGACGATCTCCTCGACGACCTCGCTGAGCTGACGATGAAGAGTGGCGGCCAAGTCGTGATCGTCCCAAGCGAGCAGATGCCGACCGATTCGGGACTTGCCGCAATCTACCGATTCTAGAACCACCTACTAACTAACAACAAAACAAAACAACAAAAAAACTATGAACGTCAATACAGGTATCGAAAGAAATGATCGCATAGAGATCGCCAAAGGGCTCTCGCATTTGCTCGCCGACAGCTACACACTCTATCTCCAGGCACACAACTTCTGAGACGATGCAATCTTCTGCAATCGTGACCAGCCATGGAGCGGAACCTCTGCCCAACTCCGTTCGGAACTGCTCGCCCACGCAGCAGTGGCGAACGAAGTAAGGCGCTTACTTTCGTGGCCCAACGCCTGCGGAACCTACCTCGGCAGACTGGAAGCCGATTGTCCCGAGCGCGTGCAGCACCAACGCTCCGCTGAAGAGCGCCTGTGGCTACTGTCTCCGATCTCATCCGCGATGACGCAGTGACGCGTGAATTTCACTTTAGTTCTGGGAGCGCGATTGCTTGTTGAAGTTAACCGAGGGAATCATTTTCACTCGGCAAACAAAGGATTGGTAAAGGGAGGGCAGTTATTTGACAGGCCAAACGCGAAACAATGTTGGAACATCCGTTTGCCATCTAGCCAAAACAAACGTGATCGCAATGGCTTCAAGGTTGCCAAGAATCGCGGCACTGGCAGCCACTCGAAGCGGCCAGACTGACCAATCCAAGACGAGGCTGACTGCCGCAAACATTGCGAGCCACTGAGTGAACTTGGCGAGATATGTGTGATAGGAAAGCATGCGGCCATATTTCCAGAATCCGAATATCAGTGAGACACAATAGCTGACGATCACTGTCCCAACCAGCAGCAGTTCGTGTTGCAAAATCGCCCAGCAGAGAATCGCAACACCAGCTAACAAGCACGCATTTAGTACAGCGTCAGCAATACTATCCAAGTGAGCGCCGATGTCGCTACGCTGCCTTAGTCTGCGTGCAATAGGTCCATCCACAAGGTCTGAAGTGATCAGCACCAAATAGACTCCGACAAACCAATACGGCATGCTGGCAAGGGCGATCGGTAGTAACGCAAACGATCCGATGAGCCGAGCAACGCAGAGAGCGTTTGGTAACGTCCAGAATTCAGGATTGTCTCGCCCGGAACACGCTTGGTCACTCTTTGTTGAATCGTCTATCATCTGTTTAAGAATTTGGTTCTTCGCTCGTAGTATCGATGGGCTCGTGCTCGGGTATCAAAGTCATGCTCTTCTAGTCGCAGTCATAGTCCGCATTCTTGCGGTCGTTGGCAACTATTCCCATGTCGCTTGTGAGGTTGGGCGTTCGGCTGCCGCTCAATGCGATTTCCCCATGAGAGACTTCCACAGGATATACTGGCAAAACGGCAGTGTAGCTGCATCCGCCTAAACCGTCCTCCTCACGTAGAAATCTCCGTTTCCAGCCGCCGTTTGAATTCCAAATCTGGAAACCCGCTTTTGCCATCGACGAGAGTAAGCATAGGCATGGAGTTGATCGAGTGTTCAGCACTCAGAATAAAAT
Source organism: Verrucomicrobiales bacterium (assembly GCA_051270635.1). GTDB lineage: Bacteria > Verrucomicrobiota > Verrucomicrobiia > Verrucomicrobiales > DEV007 > JAGROY01. The sequence goes on from JBNMNB010000042.1 coordinate 2,525, forward strand.
CTTGCCCCATCGGAACCATCGAATAGGACAGACTGATCATTACCTGGTTCATGCATCCGATCACTTTGCGTGGGTTTCCGGTAACGAACTGCACCGGCGATTGATCATCTGGCGAACCTGGCGAACAGAAAGGTAGTTCCAGCGCCGGACACATGCTCGCCAGAGAAAAGCCGAGGCGCATCCGGAAATGATTGAGAATCGCCTCAACGTCAGGTTCCACGTCGATCGGAATCACGAACGTGTAGAGAGTGACGAGATTTGAGATGACGGCACGCGTTTGCGGATGCACATCGTCCGTTCGATCGAGGCGCCAGCCCTCAAGCCATGGAATGTTATCAGGAATCCCTTTCGAAACGGGGATCCCGTAGGCTTTCACTGCTCTGGCGCTGGTTACAATGATCATGCTTGAGTAATTTGTTCAATGCGTTCCGGTCACACTGATCGTAGGCGCACCGATCAAGGAAAGATCCACCTGATGTACGTTTTCATAATCCACGAACACATGGTTCATCGGAGGAGCAAGAGGTGAAGATGTTGTCGTCATGGTTTTTCGATTGCCGATGTATCCTCCTCGCCGCGAAACTCCACCAGCCCCGAGTAATCGATCAACTGGATATACAGATCCTTCTGGCTGCGGTCTTCCCGCTTCAGGAGTAAGCCATCCGAGACGAGCTTCATGATCGCCTTGTTGCTCTCGTAGAGATCGGCGGCGGAGTAAGCTGAAAGCCGGTTAAAGACCGCTTCGATTTCCTGCGGCGTGATGTGGTCGGCGGCGTATTGCCTGGCGAGGAAGGCGCGCAGGTCGGCCTTGATGAGCACCTCCTGCGACTGTCGCTCAATCGCATCGCCTAACACGTGCGGGTAGCCCTGGACTCCAAGGAGTTCGATGATGGCGGATTCGAGTTGGGCTTCGGTGAATTTCATCACTCCTTTCCTCCCTCCAGGCGTTTGATTTCACGGTCGAAGTCGGAAACGTATTCCTGATCTTGTTGTTGCCGGAATTGCTCATACTCGGCTTCCGCTTTGAGCTTGGCTTCCAGGGCACTCACTTTTCCTTTGTCTTCCAGAATCGGGTAGCTCGATAGCTCCAGGAAATTGTTCAGAAACACGATCCAGTCGGCCATGTTCATGGTGATCTGGCGTTCGGCTCGATTCTCTGCCAAGTCGAGGTAGGCGGAGACGATTCGATTCAGCTCCTTTACATGCGCCTCGTTGAGATAGTTCTTTGCGACGAACACATCCGATTTCAACACTTTGCCTTTAGGGCTACTTTTCCATGTCGCGAGTCCCATGTGAGGCTTCTTGGAGTCGGCCAACTCGTGGATCGCCTCGGCGGCAGTCTTACCGGTGATCGCCCAGTGGAGTTTGTTCTGCACCGTAGCGAAGAATTCCCGGGTGATGGGGGCGTTGCTGTCATAGTCGGTCGACAGTGCGTAGATGTCGGTGATCTTCTGGTAGAACCGGCGCTCGCTGGCTCGGATTTCACGAATCCGCTCCAGCAGCTCATCGAAGTAATCCTGACCAAACTGCTTGCCTTGCTTGAGGCGCTCATCGTCCATGACGAAGCCCTTGATCACAAATTCCTTCAAGGTCTTCGTTGCCCAGATGCGGAACTGAGTCGCTTGGTAGCTGTTTACCCGATAGCCAACCGCGATAATTGCATCCAGGTTGTAGAACTTTACTTTCCGAGTTTGAGTTTTCCCCTCAATAGCGCCGTGTTGAGTGGTATGTTCCAAAATGGAACTGACCACTTCATCCACAAGTTCACCCGTGCTGAAGATGTTGCCCAGATGCTTGGTAATCGCCGGGCGCTTCACGCCAAACAGCTCCGCTAGCGCACCTTGCGACATCCAGAAGTTTTCATCCTCATAGACGACTTCGATCCGTTGCTCACCGTCCGGCGTTTTGTAGAAAATGAGTTCGTTGGGCATAAACCTAGGCGGCTGATGGGGTGTTGTTAAATTTGCCGTCGTTGGCAGTTGTCTGGAATTTCCGGACAACTGAATGGCGCGATGAACCCTCCGTGTGAACTATCCGGAATTTCCAGATAGTTGCTCCGGACAACTTGTTCTGATTTCTGTCCAGATTTGGCAGAACCTTCTGGCTGTGGACTTCCCGCTTCAGAAGAAAGCCATCCGAGACCAGCTTCATGATCGCCCTGGTGCTCTCGTAGAGATCGGCGGCGGAGTAGGCTGAAAGCGGCTTGATCACCGCCTCGATCTCCTGTGACGTGGTGTTGTCCGCCGCGTATTGCTTGGCCAGGAAGCTGCGCAAGTCGGCTTTGATGAGAACCTCTTGCGGTTGGCGTTCAATCGCTTCACCCAGCACGTGCGTGTAGCCTTCGACTCCGAGGAGTTCGAGGATCGCGGCTTCGAGCTGGGCTTCAGTGAATTTCATGTGGTTGGCTTGAGGGCTTGCCAATTTTCAGATGGCGTCCACTGACGATCGGTCACTTCCTTCCTGATTACGGGAAGGAGAAACTGTGCGAGCTCACCGATGACTTCATCGAGTGGCATGGGAGTTAGCATTCCTTTGCGCAGGAAGGCATTCCACTGAACAAGCTTCTGCTCGTCATTGCAGAACTCCCCGGTGAAAGCCATTGGGGTATCCTCGGGGACTTCGGTTCCGCGCCTTGCGAAGGTATTCGCGACGGCTTCTATCAGTACTGCACCATCGAAGTTCAGGTGCGACTGCAGCCAGTGAAGATCGTAGAAATCTTTCATGCGGCTGTTGTCGATCCCAAGAGAAACCGCTGCCTCGAGTTTCTCGGCGATGACGGTTTCAGCAGGGTAAACAAGGAGACGGGCACTGGGGAAAGGGAGGAGTTCATGCCATTCTTTTTCCACCGCTTCGGGGGTGATGGCATCGCCGAATCCCACATCGATCTGAAGGCACAGGCGGGCCCCCGCGAGATGAACGTTCACCTTGGCTCGAACCCCACCGTAAGCCACTTCATCACGGATGGATGTCACGTTCACTTCGCCCCACTCAAGACCATCTGGGGGATCGACGTCTATCTGAGTCAGTTCGGTGAAGATGCTTTGAATCGCTTCTTCCGTGGCTTCCCCGTATCCGAGGAGATCCAGATCGCGGGTGGGCCGATGTTCCTCTGCCTCCCAAATACGAAACAGCTGAGCCCCTTTCAGCACAAAGCGCTCACGATACTTGCTCTGGGCAAGGCGATAGAGGAAGCGTCCGGTGGCATACTGCTCCATCAATGCATTGAGCGGCACACCCTTCGCACGTGAAAGGTTGAGGAGCTTGGCACGAATGGAAGCGGCGACGTTCTTCATATCATCGCCTCCAGATAGGGTTTCATGACTTTGCCGACTCGAAGGAGCCGACCCATTTCGCTGATCTCTCCGATCTTCGCTTTTCGTGCGTTCAGTGTTTCCCTGAGTGCCTCCACGCAGACGTCGATCCCCAGCTTGTTGCGGTGTTTGAAGCAATCCGCCACCGTCCGTGCCGGGGTCGTGATCGCGACCTCGGTACCGCCGAGTTGGTGATGCTCCACCCCCTCCGTTTGAAGCGCTTTCACCCGTGTCCTGATGACTCGGATGGGAGGCCAATCGATTTTGGGAACCCGAGTTTGTGCTGGAAGCTGAATCCAAACCTCATAAGCCTGCTGGGTACCGATGTTGTGAAATCTCAGGGCGCTGATTAGCACAATCACCGCGCGGGATGCACTCTTCGTGACCTGAATCAGGTCATGATGCTCACTCGTCGGAGAATCAGCATGCTGATAAATCCCACGACGCACCCGCACCAGCGTTCCCTGCTCGACAAGCCGGGTAATGCTCTGGTCAGAAATGCCCGCTTCCAGAAGCTGTGCTGTCGTCAGCACCTCGTGAGCGGAGGCGAGTGAACGAAGTCTTTCTTGAGGAGTGGGCGGCATGAGTATGTCGGTAAACGTCACACATTGTCATCTAATGTATGACGTTTAGCAAGGGGAATGAGCGACCATCCCGGCGCATGACTTGGGGAGAAAGGCTCGCAGGTCGGCTTTGATGAGCACCTCTTGCGGCTGGCGTTCAATCGCCTCGCCCAACACGTGCGGATAGCCCTCGGCTCCGAGGAGTTCGATGATGGCTGATTCGAGTTGGGCTTCGGTGAATTTCACGGATGATTGATCTCTCTTTCTAGTGCGGTCAATGAAATGATATCTCCTCAAAAGACGGGCGACGCCCAAAAATCATCTCTTGCATCGCTGCGTAGTCCTTTTGCATGGCATTGAGGATATGGTCTGGCGGAATGAGTTTAAGCGTGCCCGGCTTTGCCGCATCATAGTTTGCCCAACCGCGAGGGTAGAATTTCTTCTTAAAAAGAACCACATCATCAAGCAAGTCCAGCTTTCCTAAAGCAGACGTTTTCAGCGGTTCATCGGCGGCCATGAGACAGAGATCATAATAGTGCCGCCATTTCACCGGCGGCTACCAGATCGGCGGCGAATTGATTGAAGTCACCGCTGGGCCACTTGGTGCGCAGAATTTTCCGACTGAGAACCTGCCTGAGATGTTCTTCAACAAAAGTGAAGGCAAACTCTATGCTGTCTTCGACATCGACACCACTAGCGAAACACCCAAGGTCAGTGTCGAAGTGCACCGTCCCGGCGATGGCATCGTTCACAACCAGGAGCTGCCTTGGAACGCAATCCTTGGCCAGCAGAAACTAGAGACGCTTCCAATCGTGACGACTCCAGAGAAGGCTCCGTTTCAGATTCCGTTTGATCCGCCAGCCAAGCATCGTGTGGTGATCCTCACGGACATCAGTAATGAGCCCGACGATCAAATGTCACTCGTGCGATTCCTGACCTATGCCAACGAGTTTGATGTCGAAGGAATCCTTGCGACGACGTCCTGTTGGCGCAAGAACGATCCTGACTTGGCGACGATCAGGCAAGTGATCGATGCCTACGGAAAGGCTCACGATAATCTGAAACGTCATGCGCCCGGCTACCCGACTGCCGAGCAACTCCATGCGCTATCCATGTCTGGAATCGATGGCTACGGCATGAGCGCCGCTGTCGGTCAGTTCGACAACGAAGGGATCGCCCATATCATCAAGGTTCTGGAAAAGGACGATCCTCGCCCGGTCTGGCTCTGCGTGTGGGGCGGCGCTAACACCCTGGGTGGTGCCGTGATGAAGCTGCAACGCGACCGTCCTGACGATGTGGAGCGTTTGGTTAGCAAGATTCGTGGCTATGAGATCGCCTTGCAGGACGACGGATTCGCTTACATCGCTCATCACTTTCCAGAGACAAAGCTCATCTCGGCGCGCTTGCTTTGGAAGGGTATTTCGCGCACGACACCGAAGTTTAACAAGTGGCCCGAATCGTGGGGTGGCAACGATTGCGTGTTCAACGCTGCATGGATCAAACCACATGTGCAGGAAAACCACGGGCCTCTAGGTGAGCAGTACCCAGGCGCCGACTATCTCTGGGAAGGCGACACACCGTCTTTCCTCTATCTCATGCCTAACGGTCTGAGCAATCCCGAACACGTCAGCTACGGAAGCTGGGGGGGCGATTTGAACTGGCTCGCAAGCGAAATGTTAGAAGCGGCACTGGCAATGAAACCGTGGACAACGAGATCGCCAGTCACGATGACTACACCGTTTACTCGGATGCATCCGATTCTTGGAGCTACGACGGAAAGGGAATCAAAAGCGAATACGCCACCGTCTTCCGCTGGCGCGAACACTTCCAGAACGATTTCGCCGCACGCATGGACTGGTGCGTCGCAGACGACTACGGCAAGGCGAACCACAATCCCATTGCTCGTCTCAATGGCAATACTTCGAAGGCAATCCTGACACTCAACGCCAAACCAGGAGAAACAGTTACTCTTTCATCCGACGGCAGCAGCGATCCTGACGGAAACGCTATCACCAGTCATTGGATGCTCTACCCTGAGGCTGGAACATTCTCTGGTGATGTCAGGTTCACGCAGAACAAGGGCGCTAAAGTTGAATTGGTGATTCCGAAGTCGGCGCACGATGCGCCAGGGACGATTCACGTTATCCTGACAGTCGAAGACGATGGCAATCCCAGCCTCGTCGCCTACAGGCGCGCCATTATATCTATTGTGGACAGTGACAGCTAGAAAGCGGCGCTGTTCTGATAGGTAAGTGACGAAGCGAAAGAAAGGTAAGCGCAAAGACTCTGCGTTCCACTGCCTTAGGGCGGTGGCCGATCGACTGGCCTTTCGTCTTCATCGTATCCGAGATCTCATGGACAATGGAGGCCGCCATCGGGAAGATCTAACGTGGAGTTTCCGTTTCTGATTCGGCTCTTTCATCAAACAGAGTCGTCGGTTCAATCAGGCTTTTGAGCAGACGCCGACGGAGTATCGCGAGTTGATACAGCGTCGTGATTCACCCAAAAGGTGCGCATTTCGTCAAAAAAACCCCCCTTTTCCATCCTAGGCATCCGAGTCCGTTTAGTCCATGATGAGGACAAATGAAGATCACTCATCTGCCGTTATTATTCGTTTCCCAAATCGCGTCAACTGTTCTGGCAGAGCTGCCACGATTGAAAGTGAGTGGTGACCAGCGCTACCTTCAAATGGCTGAGGGCAAGCCCTTCTTCTGGCTTGGAGACACCGTGTGGGAGTTGTTCCATCGGCTTGATCGCAAAGAAGCCGATCTCTATTTAGAAGTTCGATCTAAGAATCCATTTTGCGATGACATGCGTCGGCTGATCGGTTCAAATTCAGGTCAGGCGAAGAATTGAAATCGGATGCAGCACCCGATGTGTTAGACATTTTGAGATCAAAGACCAATCTTCGTGCCAGTCACGAGGAGATCCTTCGCGTCTTTGCTTAACGTAACCTCTTTCCCTCTAGGAAGTGAGCGCCAAACGATTCGGCATCATTGGCGCTGGTTTCTGGGCACGCTATCAGTTGGCGGCGTGGGGAGAGATTGAAGGGGCCGAATGTGTAGCGCTTCAGAAAGACGGTTGAGTTCATGGTTGGCGAAGCGAAGAAGACGGGCAGGAGGCACAAGGCCATGGTCATCATGGGCGATCTCGGCGATGTGAATGCCATTGGCCGTCGTGATGGATTCAATGCGGCCGTCGAGCCTCACAAAGAATTCATTGAAGTCGTCTCCCGAGTGCCGTCGGAGTGGAATCAGGAGAAGGCGCAAGCGGGTGTCGTCAACGCTCTTCAAGCGAACCCCGACATTAGCTTCATCTTCACGTCGTCCGATTTTCTCTTTCCTTCAATCATCAGCGCTCTCAAGCAAGCCGGCAAGTATCACAAGATTGGCGAACCTGGCCATGTGATCCTTGGAGGCTTTGATGGTGATGCCACCGCCTGGCAAATGATGGAGGAGGGTTATCTCGATGCCACCGGCGTGCAGGATGTTTACTTTGAAGCGGGAGCAAGTGTCCAAGCGGTTCTGGACATGCTCGACGGCAAGCCCCCTGAACCACTCATTCGCGATCCGGGTTTTGTGATCACGCAAGCGAACAAGAAAGAAATGAAAAGCCGCATGTGGGGAGCCAATATTGGGAACTAACGTTGCGGCAATGCCCCAGAGGCTCTTTCGATCGGAGTATCTGATCCTCGTCCTGTGCGTCGCCTACTACGGCGTCATGGCGATTGCTGCTCCCGGCTTTGCGACGGTGCGCAATGGCGGGAACATCGTTTCAGCCATGCTGCCGTTGCTGGTCGCGGCAACGGGCCAGACCATTGTTCTGATCGTCGCAGGCATTGATCTATCGATGACCGCTGTAATTGCCTTTGCCAGCGTCACCGTTGCCATGGCCATGACGGGCAATGCCGGAGAATCTCTAGGCATCGCCGCGGCTCCGGCTGGAGTTATCATTATGTTAGCCGCGGGTGCTGGGATCGGTTTCGTGAACGGCGCTTTGATCACGGCCTTCCGCATGCCTGCCTTCATTGTCACGCTGACGATGATGATGTTCATCAGTGGCATCGCCATCTGGATGACCAAGTCGACCTCGATCTACAACTTGCCTGAGTCATTTCTCTATGCGGGCAAGCACACGTGGTGTGGCGCTCTGTTGGCAGCTTGCTTGGCCATCGTCGCTCATCTCATGCTGACGCGCACTCTGCTAGGCCGGTGGCTCTATGCGGCCGGTCACAACCCCAAGGCTGCCACGATCTCAGGAGTTCCTGTGAACAAGGTGACCATTCTAGCCTTTGTGGCTTGTGGTCTGTGTGCCGGTGTCGCGGCGATCTTAATCACGGGACGCTTGGAAACGGGTTCGCCCGTGCATTGGCAGAAGAACCTGCTGGACATCATCGGAGCCACCGTCATCGGCGGGACGAGCCTCTTTGGCGGGAAGGGAAAGGTGCTGTGGACAGTCTTTGGAGTGCTCTTTCTCACATTGATCGACAACAGCTTGAATCTCCTCAACCTGTCGCATTTCACGATCATGATGGCGAAAGGCAGCGTGATTCTCCTGGCGGCGATGTTGGACGCCGCACGCAATCGGAGCAGTGCCGCATGAACGAAGTCTTGTTAGCCTTTGAAGCCATCGGGAAATGCTTCTTTGATGTGCGTGTCTTAAAGGGCATCTCGTTCGAAATCCATCGGGGCCAGTCCATTGGGTTGATTGGAGAGAACGGTGCCGGCAAATCCACACTCATGAACTTGTTAGGAGGCAACCTCACTCCCACAAGCGGTGGGATGCGATTCGAGGGACAGAAATTCGAACCCGGAAGCCCAAGGGAGGCGACTAAAGCCGGGATCGCCTTTATCCATCAGGAACTTAATTTGTTCAGCAATCTCTCGATCACAGAGAATCTATTTCTAACCAGTTTCTCAACACGTGGAGGCCTCATTAAGAAGAACGAGGCACGCAGAACAGCTGAGTATTTGCTTCAATGGGTCGGCTTAAATTGCCATGCTGACACATTAGTCGAATCCTTATCTTCAGGTGAAAGGCAACTGGTCGAGATCGCGAAAGCGTTAAGTACGAAACCTAAGTTGTTGATCCTTGATGAACCAACAACATCACTCTCGTCTAAGGAATCGGAGCATCTATTTAAAGTGTTAGATTATGTGCGAGAGCATGGTATCGCGATGATTTACATTTCCCACGCCTTGGAGGATGTGCTCCGGCTTTGCGAGGAACTGATCGTTCTGCGTGATGGCGAAATCGTTGGTAAGGGCAAGGTTTCGGAGTTCAGCGTCAACAGTTGCGTCTCCTTGATGGTAGGGCGCGAGATAGATCAGCTTTATCCGCGACGGTCATCTATCCCCAAGGAGGCGGACGTGCTTCAAGCGCACAACATCAGTCAACCCGGCGTTGTGTCTGACATTTCGTTGCATGTGCGGCAAGGCGAAGTCGTTGGCATTTCAGGCCTGATGGGAAGCGGGCGCACGGAGTTGATGCGAATCCTCTTTGGTCTGGATTCGATCGCTGTTGGAACTGTTGCTCTCAACGGGAAGGACATCAATGGCTTGTCGCCAAGAGAACGCATTCAGAAAGGCATGGCTTTTCTAACGGAGGATAGAGCGGTGGAAGGATTGTTCACGGATGCCTCCATCGCTGACAACATCACCATGGTTTCCCTCCCAAGCCGAACGAAAGTTGCCGGTTGGTTGGATGGGAAACGCATTGCGGGCGATGTTCGAAGGATCCGATCATCGGTGACACTGACGGCCTCGGCCAACAATGAACAACCGGTGAAAACGCTGAGCGGGGGCAATCAACAGAAAGTCGTTCTGGCGAAGTGCTTGCTCAACGAACCGAAGCTACTCATTCTGGATGAGCCAACGCGCGGTATCGATATCGGAGCTAAGTTCGAAATCTACCAACTAATCCTCGCACTAGCGGATCGTGGCACGGGCGTTCTCATGATTTCCTCAGAGATCGAAGAACTCATGGGGCTCTGTGATCGCATCCTGGTCATGAGCCATGGTGAGATTCGCGACGAAGTCTCGCGCGAGGACTTTGATCGAGAACGCATTCTCCACCCCTCGCTACACGAAAGCACCCTGACTGCAACGCGATGAACAAACGGAGCCAGTTGAGCTTGCAGATCTTGAATGCCGCACCGCTGTTGCTGTGCTTCCTCGTCCTTGCCGTGTTCGCGTTGCAATCGCCCCGCTTTCTTGAACTCTCCAATCTAACAAATATTCTGGTTCAATCCAGTGGTACGGCGGTGGCTGCGATCGGGATGACAATCGTTCTCATCACAGCAGGAGTAGATCTGAGCGTCGGCAGTGTGATGTTTGTTGCGGTAGCGGTGGCAGGGAAATTCATCTTCAATGATCAGCCTGTTTTGCTAGGCTTTTGTGCGGCGGTTGGTGTTGGGATCATCGCGGGGCTTCTCAATGCGCTCTTCGTCACACGATTCCGCGTTGCCCCGTTTGTCGTGACCTTGGCCATGTTGTTTGTGGCAAGGGACTTTGGATCACTAAAACACGAGCCATGAACATGCCGGAGAGCGTGACGAGCATTGGTTCAGCACGGCTCCTTGGGATTCCTCTGCCGATCATGCTCTTGGCACTGGTGGCGATCAGCGCGCACATTCTCCTGACAAGAACGCCATTTGGCCGCCAACTCTATGCGGTGGGAAACAACGCCGCCGGGGCTCGCATCGCGGGCATCAACGTCACCTTGATCCTGGTGGGGGCCTACGCGCTCTGCGGTGCCTGCGCAGCCCTGAGCGGTCTCATTTCGCTGACACAGACGGGAGCAGTCTCGCCGAGCTTTGGGGACAAGAAGGAATTTCTCGCGATCGCCGCTGCTGTGTTAGGCGGCACAAGTCTCTTCGGAGGGCGTGGCACGGTTCTCCCCGGCACTTTGCTGGGAGCGCTTCTTGTTCAAGCCGTTGAGAATGGGCTCGTGATCATCAATGCTGACCCTTACATCTATCCTATCATCACCAGTAGCATCATCTTCCTCGCCGTGCTGCTCGATAGTTTCCGAGGTCGCGCGCTCACTAAGCTCGGCCGTCGCATGATTCGCGTGGAACCCGCTCAATGAATAACGAGTCTACCATCCCCCTTTACGCTGGTGCTGCCGAGATGTTCTTCGAACCTGACACGGGTTTCCTTCGGAGGATTCGACTGGGCGATCGTGAAGTGATTCGGTGCATTTATATTGCCGTGCGCGATCACAATTGGGGAACGCCAAAGCCGCGCATCACCAATGTCCGAAAGACCGTAGGGAACGACAACTTTGCGATTACATTCGAATCGGAATGTAAAGATAGGGACGTTCATTTCCGCTGGGAAACCTCGATTACCGGTAACCATAACGGCATCGTCACGGTCACTTTTAAGGGCGAAGCGCTAACGACCTTTCGGCGCAATCGCATTGGCCTTTGTATCCTCTATCCGATTCGCGAATGCGCCGGAACTATTGCACGTCAGACACGCACTGATGGATCCGTGATCGAGTGCCGATTCCCCGAAACGATTGAACCGCAGATCGTCGGGCAAGCAAGTTTCCGTGATCTGCAACAGTTGACGCATGAAGTGAGACCAGAATTGTGGGCCGAGATGACGTTCGATGGCGAGATCTTCGAGATGGAGGATCAGCGAAACTGGACAGATGCTAGTTTCAAGGTCTATGGCACACCTCTTGCCGATCCCTTTCCTGTCGAAGTGGAGAAGGGAACTCAGATTCGGCAGTCGGTGAGACTACGCTTTCATCCGCATCAACCGGGTCACCCCATTGAGGTGAACGAACCCGATATTATCCGGCTTCCCAGGGAATCCAACGCGCGACTGCCGCAAATTGGGACGTGTTTAGGCGAGGGCGAAGTAGCAGAGAGCATGAAACCACTCAAGTTGGCGCACTTGCGTGTCGATATCCACCCCGAGAAGGGAAGTTGGCGAACGGATCTGAGACGTGGTTTGGAATTGGGATTACCGCTAGAGCTTACTATCCACATGCCCTCAAGCGAACAGGAATTCGACGTTGGGGAAGTGGCCCGATTCTGCGCTGAGCAAAGCCTCTCGGTGACGCGAGTAATTGCGCTTCGAAAAGGCGAACCGGCGACTAGCAACGACACCTACGAAGCAATTAAACGTGCCTTCCCAAATGTGCGCATAGGTGCGGGAAAGAACAAGCGCCTCATCTGATATCTGAACGACGCCCTGTTCAGCGCGCGAGTTACTGCCCTTCTGTGTGGCGGTTATGCCACCGAGTTTGATGAATTTGAATACCGCACCCTCAAGTGCTGGAGTTGCGCCCGGCGAGTCATAGGCAAAGCCCAGATCAGGCCCAAAGGAGAAAATCCCCGGTTCATCGTGACCAACCTCAGCGAAGAAAGCATCGATCTGGAATCCGGAGGCCCGCTTTGTCCCGCGCCGGTTCTACAAAGAGTTCTACTGCGAGCGTAGCGAAATGGAGAACCGCCCGCGCGCTGCTGACGGCCCGTCGCCCTCCACCAGTCCTGACACATTCAAAACAAATCGATTCGCGAAGACGCGCTGGATCCGAGTGTCGAGAAATCAGACGCAATTCTATAGTGGGAATGATGGCAATGAAAAATCGAACTCGTCAATCGATGCCGGATCCCAAGCGGATCCGCGAGCAAAGAATCGACCAATCAGCATCAATAATAAGGTGGCAATGTTAGTGTCGCTTCGCGGGTATGAGATTTGCGGGGATAGGCACAGAACTCCGGGTGGAGAGCAAGGTCGTCCTGAATTTCAATGGAACGCTCACCAACAATGCAAACATCATCACCGCCGAAAGCGAAAGCTTGGCCTCCTCGTATTTCGCCTCGCCCACGGGTGCCTCAACTGGAGCATCGGCGAAGCGCTGGCCGTCAGACTCATATCCCTGGCCATTTCCACGCTTTACGTGGTGCTACTCAACTCGGGTAAGCCCGGAGGCTTTGACCGCAGAATTACAGTGCACTGTCATTCTTGGATCAAGTGCCGATCGAATTGTCGGTATTCGTCCAAAGATTTGGACTCTTAACCGTCAAATTGTAGCAGAATGCCCATTATAATTCTCGTGCGTAAGCCCTGACTTGCAACGGGAAACTGGCAACTCCCGCTTTACACAGTGGCTGCAATTCAGCAGCGTGCGGCATGACTGATTGCCAGAAGACTCCTGAAACGCTCCGTTCCCACCGCTGGTTCGGTGTGCATGATCTGCGCGCCATGGGGCATCGATCACGTGCCAAGCAGATGGGATTCGATGACGGCGACATCGCTGGCAAGCCGATCATTGCCGTGCTGAACACCTGGTCGGAGATGAATACCTGTCACATGCACTTCAAGGTGTTGGTCGAGAACATCAAGCGCGGAATTTTGCAGGCAGGCGGCATGCCTGTGGAGATCCCGATGATGTCGGTCGGTGAGATTTACACTAAACCCACCAGCATGCTTTATCGTAATCTACTGGCCATGGAGACTGAGGAGACTCTGCGCGGCTACCCGATCGATGGCGCGGTGCTCATGGGAGGCTGTGACAAAACTACGCCTGGCCTGCTGATGGGCGCGTTGTCGATGGATCTGCCAGTGGTATACGTGCCGGGTGGCCCCATGTTAAAGGGCGCATGGCGTGGCGAGACACTGGGCAGTGGTTCCGATGTGTGGAAGTACTGGGATGAGTGGCGTGCGGGCAAGCTTCCTGCAGAAGCGCTGCGCGAAATCGAAGATGGCATCGCTCGCTCGCCTGGCCACTGCATGACCATGGGGACGGCATCGACCATGACGGCGATCGCCGAGGCGATGGGCTTCACCTTGCCTGGAGCCTCATCCATTCCAGCCTCCGACACCGGCCATCAACGCATGGCAACGCAGGCCGGACGTCAGGCTGTGGAGAATGTCTGGAACGATTTAAAACCATCCCAGGTGCTGACACGCGATGCGGTCGAGAATGGTATCATTATTGATATGGCCATCGGCGGATCGACCAATGCAATCGTGCACATTGTGGCGATGGCGGGGCGCGCCGGGATCAAAGTTGAGTTGAGCGAATTCGACACCATATCGCAGCGCACTCCTTTACTTGCGGATATTCGTCCGGCGGGCAGGTTTCTCATGGAGGATTTTTATCTCGGTGGCGGACTGCGGGCGTTGATGAATCAGATTCCTGATCTGTTGCACGTCGATTGTCTGACGGTTAATGGCAGGACGTTAGGGGAAAATATCGCGGGTGCTGAAATCTACAATGAACAAGTGGTGCGCCCGCGCACGAATCCATGTGCACCCAGTGGCGGCACCGCAGTCCTGAACGGCAACCTGGCGCCCGACGGAGCTGTTATTAAAGCCGCTGCCGCGACTCCAGAGCTGCTCACGCACACTGGCTCGGCAGTAGTTTTTAAAGACTACAACGACATGGCTGCGCGCATCGATGATCCCGAACTTTCAGTGACAAAGGACTCGGTCATTGTGTTGCAAAGCGCTGGGCCTAAAGGGGCTCCAGGCATGCCAGAGTGGGGGATGCTGCCTATTCCAAAGAAGCTGCTGGAACAAGGTGTGCGTGACATGGTGCGCATTTCAGATGCCCGGATGAGCGGCACCAGCTACGGCACCTGTATCTTGCACGTCGCACCAGAATCGGCAGTGGGTGGGCCGCTGGCGTTCGTGCAGGATGGCGACATGATCGAAGTCAACGTCCCCGAACGCCGCCTCGAATTGAAAATCACTCCACAGGAAATGGAGACACGTCGTGCTGCCTGGACGCCACCTGAACCACGCTATCGTCGCGGCTACGGTAGGCTCTTTCTCGATCACGTCACGCAGGCCAATGAAGGTTGTGACTTCGACTTCCTCCACCACGACGGCGAACCCACGCCAGATCCAGAAATTCACTGACCAATGTGCTGGATGACGGCATTTGCACAATGCATGCATAGCGCGGACGGTGCTTTGCCGTGACTGTGTGAACACTGTAACTTGCGATCAATGATTTCCGTGTCCCGATTGCTTACTTTCCTGATTCTACTGCGGATTGTTTCAACCATTGCACTGGGCGATGAAGGCGGAAAACCTGCTGGAGAAACTGTCCGCTCGATTGCCCAGTCAACCAAAGAGCGTCTGGCAGACCGGACGCTCTACTTTCGCGGCAGGCAAATCTTTGCGCGCATGTGTGCCCCATGCCATGGAGAAACTGGACGAGGAAACGGGCCGTGGGCGACGGCGATGACGAATAAGCCACGCAACTTGCGAATGGGAGTGTTTAAGTTTCGCACGACGCCGTATGGCAAACTGCCAACAGAGGAGGATCTGCGGCGCACCATCCGGTCTGGAGTATCGGGGACGGCGATGCCGACATTCAGCAAGTTGAGCGAAATGGAAATCGATGGTGTGGTTGCCTATGTGCAAAGTCTGTCACCTCGGTGGCGAGACGAAAAAAATTACGCAGTTCCACTGACATTGCCTGAGTCGCCGAACTGGCTTAGGAATGCAAATGCGATTGATGCGGAACATGAGAAACATGCGGCGAAGGCGCTACCATTGTTCACCAACCTTTGTTCCAGTTGTCACGGCGCTGAAGGAAAGGGCGACGGCCCTGTCGCAAAAAAAAAGGCCTCATCGATGTCTGGCAGCAGTCGATCGTTCCAGCGAACCTTACTGATTCACATTTTAAAAGTGGTGACAGTCCCAAGGAGATTTTCCGATCGATCGCTACAGGGCTCGATGGCACGCCGATGGTTGGCTTTGACGGATTTCTGAAATCTGAGCAGATCTGGGAACTTGTCGCGTTGATACGACGCTTTCAGAGAAAATGAGCGGGTGATCCATCGACAGACTGACCTCTCTCTGCATCCAAGGTGGCCCAAGGCCGGAAATGGGTCGTGGCACCGAGTATCCTAAGACACCCAGTGCCACGTTCTCCTCCCCCAAAGGAGGACAATACACGAAATTGTCGAAGCTAAAAGTGGAAAATCTGAATGCATCAGGGCTGAATTGAAATGTTCACAGTGTCTACATTTTCAACTGGTTTGACCGATCGACTCGGAAAGTCCTAATGTATTGAATGTTAACAATACGGAAGCGATCTAATGAACTAGTGATTCATCTGCGGATTTTTCATGTTTAATGGTTCACAGGAGAATCGAAATGTGACAGAAGCAAGCATCCAGGAATCCAGCAATCGAATCTATGTCCAGCAGAAAATATCGTGTCAAGATGACAACCGCCTTCACGGATGGTGTAATAGGTGCCATCCGCCTGGGGTCCATCGTGGGGCTTTGTATTTGCGGTTTTTTGCTGTATCGGCAGTTGAGCGGCAGCCTTGAGACACTGGGGGGCTGTGAAGGAGAGTGGGATTGTGAAGAAGTGTTCAAGAGTCGCTGGGGATCGCTGTTTGGCATCCCTGTGGCACTGCTGGCAGTGGCAAACTATCTCGCCATGTTTATCCTGAGTGTGGAACCGATCAGAAAGCTGGGACGCTTTTCGGATATTGCTCTTGGCGCCCTGGGAATTACTCTGCTCGTAGGGTCTCTGTGGTTTGTGGGCCTGCAACTGAGCTACGGAGTGAAGTGCACATTCTGTTTGCTGGCCCAATTTGTAGGTGTCGTGGTCGGCGGGATTACGTTGAAAAGCTTGTGCCAGGCCATTCATTTCGGCGTAAAAGTGTCCGCACTTCCCACGTTCGCGTTTTCAGTTCTCCTGGCGCTATTGTTGATCGGCGGGCAATTCCTTGGTTCTGGCTACGACTTATCGGAAGGTAAGGAAGGCCCAGTGGCTGACGATGCACAAAGGTATGAGGACGGATTCCATAAGTTTCCGAACCTTGGTTTGTCGATCGAGCGAGGCAAGTATCCAACGATAGGCAATCCAAAAGCGGACAAGGCAGTTGTGGTATTGTTAGACTACTCTACTTTTAATAGTCAGAATATTTACCCGCACATTGATGCCCTGGTGGAGAGCAAGGGGGACGAACTGGCAATTATCATTATCCCTGTTCCACTGGACAAAGACTGCAACGAATACTGGGGCTCTGTTCTGTCGGCGAATGCCTGCCAGATGGCCACTTATGCGTATGCGGCCTGGGAAGCAAATCCCCGCATCTACAAGGCCTATCACAACTTCCTGATGCAAGGGGGGAGTCGCTCTGAAAGTGGCTCCATTGCAGGGAGTATATGGAATGATATGAACAGCAATGGTCTGTTTGACCCGGGCGAAAACGGAATTCCCGGGGTAAAATTAAATCTCATCCGATCGAGTAATGTAGCAGTGCCGGTGCGCAAGACGACCGACGACACTGGCCAGTTTGTGTTCAGCAATCTGCCTGCGGGTTTGCCAGACATACACTATCAAATTCAAGTGCCTGACAGCAGTTTTCTCGAAGGGACGGCGCTTTCTGGAATGGTCAATACGTTCAGTGGTGGCGAGGAACGCAATAACAGTGATTACCTTGAGCTGAGCAGCAATAATGCCACGCTCACTGGAATGAATCTGGGTTTTGTTGAGACTGCGCGCTACGATAAATCAGCCATTCAGAAATTTGATGCGAAAGGACGGGGGAGAACCGACAATGGGCCGCAGGATCCGATGGTCGCTGAATTGCTGCGATTTGCAGGTGATAGAGCGGAGACTATCGCCGCTATTCTCCCTGATTTTACGACTATTGAGTCGACAATAGACGGCGTTGCACCTGACGCTGACTGGAGAGATCAAGGCAACCGAGTGCTGGAGAAGCTGCAGGCAGGCACGACCATTTACGGCGATCTTCGCCACCTCGCTCCAGCACTGCCGATTGTCATCTTTGGCGACGATCAGCGAATGGATGGAGTGATTGACGAAACGCCGAAAGAATTTGTTTGGAAAATCTCAACGGCGAGTGGGCTGACGGGTAAATGACACGCGTTGGTTTCCCCCGGGCCGCCGCTCGTGATTGATTCAAGCGGGTGTGTCGGCCTCTTTTGCCATCCGTTTTTTGACCACTCCTCGTGCGGCGGCGACTAGTAAGTTGCAGGCTTCGCAGCAGAGTAAGGGAATGTTTTCAGTTTCGGCCGCCTGTTCCAGTCGCTTTTCGCGCACCAGGAGCAGAGGGAGATTGGCGGAGATGTCCCATAAAATCTTGCGAGTGCAATTTTCCGGAGCACAGGATTCGCGCACCAGAGCTGCTGCCTCCTCGTCTCTAATGAGCCCGGTAACCCGGTACATGCCAGTCTGGCGATTAAGCGTGTCGCGCAGATGTGTTGGAAGAATTTTGCCTTCATTTTTTCTAATCCAAAGGCCGATCGCTGCCGGATAGAGGTAGTCGAGTGCTTCGCGGACGTCATCGATGCTCGACAATTCCAGGAGCCAACCACTGGCGAGGGTCGGCGCTGATTTCAATGGTCGAAACTTTGCTGCCGTATCCAATTTCGCCAGTTGCCGGGCATCGATCGGGCGATGGTGTGTTGGAGGTGAATGCGATTCCGGGCCCAAGGTCGGGAGATCGCTGTGATGGCAAAGTCGATAGCCGGAACCGGTGTTCCAGACTGCGACTTCGCCGATCGTTCGGACTGCATCAGATTTGAGCCAGTGGGACAATGTATCGGTAATTCCAGGCATAGAGGACGAAGTTAAAGTGCAGGAGCAGGCTGAGGTGAAGAATCAGTGCCGTGTTTTTGATCAAAGGCTGTCACCTGATCCAGAATGACATCAGCCATGAGCGGTTCAGTGCCGATCGCACTGCTGTAGTAGAGGGCCTTGCCGTGCAGGTGATTCGGATTTTGACGAAAAATGGCCCGCGTGCTGGCGGCTTCGGTCGGTTCCTTCTCCAACCCCAGCATCACCGGGATATCCTGATAGCTATGCAGCCCGTCAGCAATGAAAAACGGAACGACGATGACGTTGGGCTGCGAACTGAGTGTGTGCCAGTCAGAAATAAGTGGAGGTTCTTCCATGTAGGTGTCGATCACCTGGGCAAAGGCATCATCCTGCTGCTGGATCAGCTGCACTTGATCTTTAATTGCTTTTGTTGATAGATCATTCAGAGTCGTGCCATGGCCGACAACGATCAGCGTGGACTCCGATCGCGGCGCATCTGGTGCTACCTCATCTGCCCGGCTTAGCAGCAGCTGCGTCATCGACGGATGAATGCCGACAGGATCGCAGTAGCGGAGCACTTTCCCGTCTCTGACGGTTACCGGGCCGTCCAGTTGCAGTTCGCGCAGGATGACCTCTCGAGTGAAATAGCCTTCACTGATGAAATTGGGGACGATGTAGACTTCGTCCGAATCAAGCATGTGCAGGACTTCGCGCATGCTGGGCTCTTCCTTCCAGAAGGCGCAGGCGACCTCGGCAAAAACCCCGCGTGCGCGGATCGTGTCGGCGTGTTGGTAGGTGGGGTCGCTGCTGTCAGGATTCAACGTCGAGCCGTGACCGACGATCACTAGCGCACTGTGGTTTTTGGAAGTCATCAGAATTTCGATACGTTTCAAGAATGGGTAGGGCAACCATGAATGCACAATTGTTCTGATAGCGTTCATTTGCGCGCAATTCCCTTGCCAATGCAAGCGCTTGCCCGATAGGGATTCTCGTCCGGTCACTTGCCCGGAAATGAAACATGAAATCACCTAGACTTGCTTCTCTGGTCGCGGCTTTGATCGCGATTCCTCTGCTACTGCTGTCGACCTGTCTCGCTGCTGACAGCACCCAATCCGCGCGCCATGCCCTTAAAACGCTGGCTCAGACGAAGGGCGCCGACTACCTCGGCCGCGTGGTCATGGTGGAAGGCCGCTACGGCAATCACCAGCCGAAAGCATGGCGAATTCTGGCCATCGACCCACTAATGCAGGGCCGCCTGCGCGAATTTATGATCAAAGGCGATCAAGTCGATTCCGAGCGCATTCTGATCGCTTGGAAACAAGGGCAACGTGTGCCTTTGCGCGAAGTAACTATCGATTCCAGCGATGCCTTTCTGCAGGCCGATCTTGCAGCCAAGGATGCAGAAATCGGCTTCGACAGCCTCGATTACCAGCTCATCATGCCCACTGAGGCGAGGGAGCCGCTGTGGCTGGTGACTCTGGTCAGCAAGGACGGAGATGCGGTCGGCGAAGTCCACGTCGGCGCGCGATCAGGCGTGGTCAGCCGTAAGGCCTGGCAGAAAGTGGACGACACACCTGTGGCGCAGCCGGCAAATCCAAAACCAGCCGCTTCCGCGCAAAGTAATAGGATCACCGCCCTCGCACCGAAACCGGCTGCAACGCCCGCTCGTAAACCTAAGAAAATTGCCGCGACACATCAGACCAGTCGACCTGCCAGCGCATCGGCACCAGTAAATCTTGCCGTGGATGCGGAAGCGATCAAACAAACGTCCGGTCAGATCCTCGAAGGTGCGCGCCAGGGGATCATTCGCACCAGTGGCAGCGTGCGGGACTTTTTTAAAGCTCTTCAGGAGAATCCTTAGGATTCGACGTGTTGAGGAATTGAGCCATGTCATCTGGCAATGGCGCATTCCACTGCAGTCCAGCATCCGGCAACGTAAGGCTGCAGGCGTGCAGTGCGTGGCGCTTCATGAGGAGTGCCTGTTCCATCTCGGATGACCATCCGTGGTCGATGAAACGCAGATACCAATCTTCTGATGGGCCGTAGATTTTGTCTCCGACGATACTGTGGTCAGCATGTTGAAGGTGCACGCGGATCTGGTGCATTCTGCCAGTGACAGGTTTGGCATCGATCAGGGAAAATCGTTGCCCGCTGCGGCTAAACCGCTCCCGAACATGAAATCGGGTGAGCGATGGATTACCACCCTCATGCACGATCTGTTTCAGCCAGATAGAAGTGTCCGTGACTTCTCCTTTGCGGCGCAGTGGGGCATCGATTTGAAAGTCGTCAACATCCGGCCAACCGTAGACGATCGCCAGGTAACTTTTTTCAAATTGCCGTCTTTCCATGGCGATACAGAATTTGCGAGCCGCCTTGGCATGCTTTGCGATTAGAACAATGCCGCTTGTATCGCGATCGAGGCGGTTGATGATTGAAAGCCGTGCTCCATTGGCAATATCGAATGCCAACAGTCCCTCCAGTCCGTCCAGCATAGTCGGCGGATTACCGGGCTTCGATGGATGCACCAGCAGGTGCGCGGGCTTGTTCACAACGATGTAGTCCTCGGTTTCATCGAGTACTGCAAAGTCCGGATTGTGGAAGAAATCGTATCTCAGGATAGATTATCGTGCTAGCGAATGGATGTGTTTATCAAATTGAAAAATGTCTGCCGATCCTACACCTCCGAAGGTGAGGAGCCGGTGCATGCTCTGCGTGATGCCACATTTGGCATTGAAAAGGGAGCGTTCGTTGCGATAACGGGAGAAAGCGGATGTGGCAAGAGCACACTGTTGCATTTGCTGGGTGCGCTGGACATGCCCACCAGTGGCGAGATTTATGTGGCGGATAAGGCGCTGCACACGATGAGCGAGGTTGACCGGACGCGCTATCGCCGTGAGGACGTCGGCATCGTCTTTCAATTTTTCAATTTGTTGCCCACACTGACGGTGACGGAAAATGTGAGTCTGCCACTTCAATTGCAGGCAAAGAGCCAGCCACAGGCGATCGAAGCAGCCGAACGTGCCATGGAACTGACGGGAATAACCCATCGATCTACGCATTTTCCGCATCAACTGAGCGGAGGCGAAATGCAGCGCACAGCCATCGCGCGCGCACTAGTGCATTCGCCCGGATTACTGCTGGCAGATGAGCCGACCGGAAATCTTGATCGCGGCAATGCGGAGAACATTCTCGAACTGCTCAAAGATCTGCATGACCGTCAGGTCGCGACTCTGGTGGTAGTGACGCACAGTGATGAAGTCGCGGCCGCTGCGGGGGAGATTCGAAATATGGATGCTGAGTAGTGATGGATCCTCCCTCATTTCAGCTTTGAAAATGTATTGAGCTTCGGATGCCCTGATGGGGATCGTTGGGTAGCATAACTGCAGCGAGCGCTTGGTTCTATCGATAAGAGTCGAACGCGCTATGATTGGTTGAGTGGACAGGTCATTTCGGATTGGGCAACGAGTGATCCGGCAGCTGCTGCATGCTGCAAGTGCAGTATTGAGCAAAGTCAACGTCAATTAACAGGGGTGTGAATTTAACCAACATCTCTTTTCACTCGTCGCCGTGACCTTATTAGCTGATATCTACAAATCCTCTCCATATCCGATCTCTGAGAAAGCACATCTTCATTCTTCATCTTCCCCATTATATCCTCTGCAAATTCCGGATCTTGATCCATGTAGAACCTGTAGGTGCTTGCTGCGGCAAGAGCTTCTTTGAAAGGTTCGCCAGAGGCACAAAATTCTTGGATCATAGACTTGTCAGGGCAGGGCAGGAGGATTTTAACGCTCTCCCATATATCATACTCCCGCATAGCTCTTACAATTTCTTGCTCGACCATGCAGAACGAAAGCAACACTGCCCTTCTGTTTTCTGGCGCATTATCAAAGAAAGCCTGAAAATATCTATATATCGTGGCGGGGTGATCCTTAGTTATAGTTGCAAATACTGCGTTGTGAGAAAGGGCTCTAAAATGAGAGTTACTGTCACCAAGGAACGGCACGATAACGTCTAAAATATCACTCCCCCTTTTTCTATTCATCACTTCAGAAGCAATAGAAAGACCAATCTCATTAATATCACGATCAGAACTGACAAGAAGTGCTTTGAGAGGAACTAGACTCTCGCCACTTCCTCGAAAATGATCTATTATTTCCGTGAAGTATTTGATTAAGTAACCTTTGCGTGGGCTTCGCAGTTCGCCGACAATGTTTTTCATTGTTTAACAGTTATTATGGCTCAATCTGGGTTTGACAATGCCAAATCAAGGGGGGCAATAGGAATGAAACGCAAATGGAAGCCGAGCAGTGGAGACACTGATCACTGGCGCTTGACCGAGCGCTTCATTCGTGATCTTGAGTCGATGCTCCGCGCGTTCCTGGAAGAGGAATCGTGAATAGGGTGGCCTCTTGCCTGAAGTCAGGGCGATAGTTTCGCGGCCTTTTCAGGCATGGAATCGAGGGCGGTCTGAAGGAGCTTGCGCGCGGCGTCGCTTTCGGGTGAAGATCCAGACACTATCGGCATCGTTTCCTGTCGGTCAGCGACGGCGAAGAATGTGCCATCGCGGTAAAGCTTGAATCTTTGATTCTGTGCCCAGGCGATTTCGCGATTGTTGATTCCCTGTCCGTGCTCTTTCGCAGCGGGGACGTATTTAGGATAGTAGTACTGGAAAATCCACTCGCGCGGATTTCCCTTTTCACCCTTACATTGCGGCCAGAAGCTTCGTCCATCCAATGTGATCGGCGGCACAGTTGCGCCGGTGATGTCGGCAATCGTTGGCAAAAAATCGGAGAAATCGACCAGATCGTCGCTGACGATTCCACCCGGCACGGTGCCTGGGCAATTGACAATCAATGGCGCGTGGTATCCACCATCGATTGCCAATGCCTTCTGCCCAATTCGATGCTCATTACGGAACGGGTATGTCAGACTACGATGCGTGCCATTGTCAGTAGTGTAGATGACTGCCGTGCGCTCCCGTAGATTATTTTTTTCCAGCGCGTCAATGATTCGACCTACGCACTTGTCTGCGTAGGCTGTCATGTCACGAAAGTGGTGCAGTGATGGATCGATTTTCTCTGTTGTCGGCTGCGTGTCGGGTGTTCGCGGGAATGGAGAATGCGTCAGCACCATTGGATAGTAGGCGAAGAACGGGCGTTCCTTATTGGTCTCCACAAAATCGATAATGTGCTTGGTGAAAATGTCAGGGCCGTAGTCGCTCTCGTCGGTTTCGAGCAATTTTCCATCGCACACGATACTTGGATTCCAGTAACGCGAACGATTGGTTCCCGGATAATTCCACAAGCAATAGGAATCGAAGCCACAATCAGGAGCCAGCGAGCCGCGTTCGCCGTCGTGCAGCTGCCATTTGCCTGCGATGGTCGTGGCATATCCGGCTTCCTTCATCATCGTGCCAAAGGTCGTCTCGTCTTTGTCGAGAGTCCCAAACTGGACGTAGTTGCGGATGCCATCGCGCCCGGTCATGATCTTGACGCGACTCGATGTGCAAACCGGCTCGGAGTAGCAATGGTTGAACTTGGCACCAC
Organism: Verrucomicrobiales bacterium; assembly: GCA_051270635.1. Taxonomy (GTDB): domain Bacteria; phylum Verrucomicrobiota; class Verrucomicrobiia; order Verrucomicrobiales; family DEV007; genus JAGROY01. The sequence goes on from JBNMNB010000042.1 coordinate 26,506, forward strand.
TACGGGCCAAGGCATCCAGTCGTGGTGTCTTGAAAAAACTACTGCCATAGCATCCGTAGTTATCGAATGCCGAGTCATCCGCCATGATCAGGATGACATTGAGTGGCTCCGCTCTGCTTTTGCTGATGAGGGCCAAGCTGAATAGAGCAGAATACACGGCAGAGAGCCTGAAAATTGCTTTTAGGGTGTGGATCGTAGCTCGCATAGAAACTATCAGAGCAGGAAAGCTGGGAATAGGAAAGGGGAGATGCCGGCAGGTCGCTTTCTACGGTCGCTCAGAAATGTCGAAATGTCGGTGGATTGGGCTTGCCAGGATAGTCTGTACATTGCTGCTCTTGATCTGGGCCTTTCATCAAGTGGGCGCTGAATTCTGGGGGACGTTTCTTCGTGGAGATCTCCGGCTTGGCTGGGTGGCTGTTGAAATCGGACTCGGATTTTTGTCGATGCTGGGATGGGCAACGCGATGGTTTCTGTTACTCCGAGGGATAGAGATTGCCGTTTCTTTTTGAGAAATTTTGAGAATTACGATTATCGCTGATTCCTTTAATCTGTATTTTCTTGGCCCCGTCGGAGCGGATGGCATTCGCTATACATCGTTATTTGGGCGTGAGTCAAAGGGCAAGCGGGTGGAACTTGGCTGTATTGCTTCCGGTGGTCGACGCGGTTGCGTCACTTCCAATTTTCGTTTAAGGGCTTGGCATCATGGAACAATTTTTTGTTGTTGCCTTTGTTGGAGATGGAACTGCGCCTGCGGCCGGCGTGGTGGCAACGTCACTTCTTGGGGTTTTCTTTCTTGGGCTGTGGGGCATTGTTGGTGGTGCCATGCTGATTCTCGGCCGACGTATCATCTTTTCTTCAAAACCTGAGATGCGTTCCAAAGTAGATATTCTTTCCGCAAATCAACTCTAATGCCTCAATCTTCAGACAGAATTGAAAGAATCGCCGAAAGTGGGGTGATCGACTCTGGTGTCGCAGTGAGCCTGAGTTCCAGCTTTCGTGGTTACTACGCGCACTGTGGATTTCTCGCTGCTCTAAGTCGACAGGGGATTCAACCCGGCCGAGTGGCTGGCTCATCAGCCGGAGCGATTGCTGGTTTGCTCTACGCTACCGGACTGCGTGGCGATGACTTGGTGGATTTCATTTTGCAAAAGGGACTGACTCGCTCGTTTTTTGATTGGGGGTTCCTGTATCGGTTGCCAGGAATTCTCACATTCACCCACGGCACCGGCCTCTTTACTGCCAATGGTGCTGTTCGCTTTCTAAAGGAAAGACTGGGGTCTCCGATGCTCGAATCATTCGTCAGACCGCAGCTTGAGATTTCGGTGACCAATCTCACTCAGGAAGTCTCACAGCTCTTGGATCATGGCGACGCAGTCGAGTTAGCAGTTGCAAGCTGTGCCGTGCCCGGCCTGTTTCGAGCTCGACCGTATCAGGGGAGTAGCCTTTGGGATGGTGGTATCGCCATCGATATGCCATTTCATCACTGGCTGGATGATCCGAGTGTGCATACCATCGTCCTGCACTCGATTCGGCACATCAAGGGATCATTGCCAGTGCCGCGGTGGCAGAGTCTTTCCCGAGGCATTGCGATAGGACATCAACTGGTATCCGATCAGCTGAACGATCATCGCCAAGAATTGGCAGAGCTCAAAGGAAAACGCATCATCGAGTGCGTTACGGAAACCGAACACCCGAAATGGTCAAACAAACGTCGCGCTACACTGGTGAAAGCTGGAGAGGCCGCAGGAGAACGAGCAGTTGAGTCGATTATTCACCTTGATTCCATGGGCGATCTCCACAAAAGAGTTCGCGAGAATGTCCCGAACTGACAAAGTGGCTGCTGACCATCCTAAGATGAATATCCAATACACCTTGATCGGCCTGATCATGTCGTCAGCAATGTGCTCGGCCTTACATGCACAACGTGCTTCTGAGAAAAATCCGCCTGTGGTGCTGGGTCGCGGTGTGGGTTTATTCACGATTGGTAAAGTATTGTTTGAGGACGACTTTGCAGATCTTGGGAACTGGGTAGTGCAGGTGCAGCCGCGCGAACAGATGCCGCTGCCTCATGTGAAGGCGAAAGATGGGACGCTGGACTGCTTTGTCCCGGGGCGCGGATGTACCGTCTGGTTTAAGCAGAAACTGAAATCGCAAGTGACGATTTCCTATAGTGTCCTGTGTCCGATATCAGTGCCTGCGATTGAAGGTCTTGAGCCTCGTGACATCAACAATTTCTGGATGGCCACTGATCCGCAAGGCGATGATGACACATTGTTTGATTCACGCAGCTACACCGGCTCCTTCAACACTTACGATAAGATTCACGGTTACTACGCGAGCACAGGTGGAGGCAAAAATACGACAACGCGGATGCGGCGATATCCTCGCCAGGTGGAGGGCAAGCCTGTTGTGCACCTGGCGCTTAAGCACCGTGATGGTCAGGCGGAATACCTGATCACTCCAGGTATAACAATGCGGGTGCAATTAGTTGCCTATGATGATGTGGTGCAATACATTGTCGATGGCCGACTGGTCTATGAAATCGCCAGCGGTGACCAAGTTCAAGTTGAGCGATGTGACGCGCAGGGTCGGCGTGTGATGGAGGATGCCAAGGTGGATTTGGCACGTTTTCCTGTGCACCAGGAAGGCTACTTTGGATTTCGCATGGTCGGCACTCATCACATTTACTCCAACTTCCGCGTGCATGTTCTGGATCCATTGACTGCTGGGAGTCATGACGATGAGTAAGGGGGAATCCTGAACTGAACTGAGCGATTGGCACAATCCGACCGATCAAGTGGCACAGGTTGAAACCCCTATTGTCTTCCTCTTACTCGTTCATAAGACACTGAGGTCTGGGATCCATCCAGTCAGGCCAAGGCAGCCCCAACGGGGCGATCCTATGCCAGGCCAGGCCATCGGCCTGGGAACTTGTTGAAGACAGATTCAAAAGCACCACAGGTGCGGCCCTAATCCCAGTTGATAGCAGACTGACAGCTGGAGCAATCGCAAGCTCGACACAGAGTGAATTTTCACCATCCTGAAAGTATGAAACCAAGTGCTCCATTGCTGACTTATTTCCAAAGACTGGCTCCCATTGTTGTCTTGCTGACGAGCCATGTGCTGGGCCTCGCTCAAGAATCACTCTCTCCAGTGATCAATGGAGTAGCTCCGCAGACATTTTCCCAAATGTGGGATGGCTATGATCCCACAGTGGAACCACTCGAGGTGGAAGTCCTCAAGGAATGGGAAGAGGATGGAGTCACACTTAAAGTTATTCGCTATCGAATTGGAATCTTTAAAGGTCAAAAATCGATGATGGCTGGCATCTATGGTTGTCCCAAATCGGGCGATTCCTTTCCCGGTCTGGTGCAAATTCACGGTGGCGGCCAGTATGCCGATTACAGGTCAGTGCTCACCAATGCCAGGCGCGGATACGCAACGCTATCGATCGCCTGGGCAGGTCGAATCAATGCGCCCGACTACAAAGTTGACCCCGCTATCGTGAAGCTATTCTGGGCGGGTGCCACGGATAATGAAAACTACAAAGTGACCACCGACTGGAGCGCGTTGGACGCCTATCACGCTCCCAGCCGCTATGCCAGGAACGGATTCGCTTCTACTGCGCCAGCCGCATGGACTCTGGATGCAGTGGATTCGCCGCGTAACAATCCGTGGTTTCTCTGCACGCTGGCAGCGCGTCGGGCGATCACATTTCTTGAACAACAGCCGGAAGTGGATTCCGACAGGCTGGGTGTCTATGGCCATTCAATGGGGGGCAAATTGACGGTCATGGTCGCCGCTGCCGATGCACGTATCAAGGCTGCTGCACCTTCATGCGGCGGCATCAGCAATCGACCGGTAGACAACAAACTTTACGAGAACACGATCGCGGACGCTGTCAATTTGAAGCACATCGATTGTCCGATCATCTTCTTGAGTCCGTCGAACGATTTTCACGGCAGGCTGAATGATCTGCCCAAAGCGGTGCAGGAAGTTTCCAGCCCTGAGTGGCGGGTGACTTGTTCGCCTCACGGCAATCACCAGGACACGGGCGAATACCAAATTACCGGGCTGCTCTGGTTCGACCAGTGTCTCAAAAAATCGTTCACTTTTCCTGAAACGCCTGAGACGAGATTAGATCTGACGGCGGCTGATGGCGTGCCGATATTTTCGGTGCAGCCAGACACTTCAATGCAGATCCTTTCGGTCGATATTTTCTACACGCAACACGGCCAGCCCGCTGGCAAAGAAAACGATCGAGAGAATACCATGAATCGATTCTGGCGCCATGGTGAAGTCTCGCGAAATGGCGATTCCTGGCAAGCGCAGTTACCTCTCACCGATACTAGCAAGCCGCTGTGGGCGTATGCGAATGTGCTCTATGCTCTGGACGATCCGCAGTCAGGAGCTGGCTACTACTATTCGCTTTATACTGCGGAGTCTTTCAATTTGTCATCGTTGGTGCAGATCGTAGAGCCTGGTGCATTGCAGGCTGCTGGGGCGATCGCAACATTGAAGCCGACGCACGTCATTGAGACCTTTGAAAGTGGCTGGGAGAAAGAATGGTTTAGCTACAATCCGGAACAGTGGCCGCGCCGAACACATAAGGTCTATGATGCGCAATGGTTGGCTCCGGTTGATGGACAGCTTGCATTCAATGTCCGCGCATCCCAGCCCAATGCGCTTGTCGTAGGGATCGATCAATACGCAGCTGAAGTTTCCTTGTCGGGGGGCGACGCGTGGCAATCGGTTAAACTTAATCTGGCAGATTTTGAGAATGCCAGTGGCGAGTCCCTTGAGCAATGGGTTGGCATCAAAGAATTGCGGCTGGGGGACAAAGAGACACTTCGCTCAAAATCCAACGGCAAGGACATTCGAAAAGCACTTGGAGCAAACTGGAAGGGTCCAAAACCAGAATTCCGTAACCTGCGATGGAATGCCAAACACGATTATGACTTGGTCGTTTACGGTGGGACGTCAGCTGGTGTCATGACTGCCGTGCAGGCAAAAAAGCTAGGCAAATCGGTAGTCATCGTTGGCCCTGACAAGCATCTTGGTGGACTCACCAGTGGCGGTCTTGGCTGGACGGATACTGGTAACAAGGGTGTCATCGGCGGGCTCGCCAGAGACTTTTACCATCGTGTCTGGACGGAATATCAGAAGGACGAAACCTGGGTTTTTCAAGAGAAGTCCGAGTATGGCGGCAAAGGACAGGGTACTCCCGCCGCCGATGGTAAGAACCGCACAATGTGGATTTTTGAGCCCAGAGTCGCCGAGAAAGTTTTCGAAGACTACGTCGCGGAGTTCGACATTCCAGTCCACCGCGACGAGTGGCTGGATCGCGAGAAGGGCGTGACCAGTGAATCTGGCAGGATCGTGTCGATAGCGATGCTCAGTGGGAAAAAGTTTGCGGGCAAGGTGTTCATTGATGCCACCTATGAAGGCGATCTCATGGCCGCTGCGGGCGTCGACTATCATGTCGGCAGGGAAGGCCGCGACATCTATGGTGAAGAGTGGAACGGAGTGCAGACGTCCATTCTGCATCACCGGCATCACTTTGGAGCAGTGCCAGAACCCGTCAGCCCTTACGTCGTGTCGGGTGATCCTGAGAGTGGCGTTTTGCCAGGAATTTCGGCCGAGCATCCGGGGAATCGTCATGATGGGGACAATAAAGTGCAGGCCTACTGCTTCCGAATGTGTCTGACTGACGATCCCGAAAATCGCATTCCATTCACTGAGCCGGATGGCTATGACGCCAGTCAGTATGAGTTGCTCGCCAGGATCTACGCGGCAGGATGGCGTGAGACATTCGACAAGTTCGATCCGATTCCGAATCATAAAACGGATACCAATAATCATGGGCCGATGAGCACCGATAACATTGGCTTCAACTACGACTATCCCGATGCCAGCTATGCGCGCCGACGGGAGATTCTTGAAGAACATGAAGCCTATCAGAAGGGCTGGCTCTGGTTCCATTGCGCAGATCCGAGAGTGCCTGATGACATCCAGAAAAAATTTAAATCCTGGGGCCTTCCCAAAGACGAATTTGTGGACAATGGCCATTGGTCGCATCAACTTTACATCCGCGAAGCCAGGCGCATGATTGGTGCGCTCGTCATGACTGAAAACGAACTCCTGCAGCGAAAAGCGACACCCGATTCGGTGGGGATGGGAAGCTACACTATTGACTCTCACAATACGCAACGCTACATCACGCCCGAAGGATTCGTTCAAAACGAAGGCGACATCGGCGTGAAATGCCCACCTTATAAGATCGCCTATGGGGCGCTGTTGCCGAAGAAAGATCAGTGCCAGAATTTGTTAGTGCCCGTGTGTGTCAGCAGTTCTCATATTGCTTTCGGCTCGATCCGCATGGAACCGGTCTTCATGATTCTGGGGCAAAGTGCAGGCACCGCCGCAGTGATCGCCATCGATCGCGGCTGCGCCGTGCAGGATGTTTCTTACGAGCAATTGCGCACCCAATTGCTCGCGGATGGCCAAGTGCTTGATTACATATCTCCTGGAAAATCCAGCTGGCGAGTGGTCGATCCCAAAAAGCTTGGCGGCCTGGTGATCGACGACACGCAGGCAATTACCAGCGGATTGTGGAAAACAAGCTCTGCTAACGCACCATTCATCGGTTCCGGCTACCAGCACGATGGCAATCGCGCAGACGGCAAAGCGATTGCGAAATTTCAGGTGACATTGCCGAAGTCCGGTAACTATGAAGTGCAGTTCGGATACACGCCGAACGCCAACAGGGCGACCAACGTTCCTGTGGCTGTTGAAAGCACAAAAGGACAGCAGACGATTGTCGTAAATCAACGCAATGCACCGCCAATCAACGGCACCTTCGTCTCACTGGGGGAATTCACCTTTGGCGATGACCAACCCGCGACCGTTTCCATATCGAATGTGGACACCGATGGCTACGTGGTGATCGATTCCGTAAGATTCTTAGCGAAAGAAAAATGATTCTTCGCCGCCATGAGTAAACCATTTCTGCAAATTCTCGCCGTACTCACCTGCTTCGTTTTTTGACCCGCAACCGCTTATTTAGTTCATCCTGGTGTGACTCAGGGATAACGCATGAAGATTGATAAAAATTCAGAGCACCTGACTTTGAAGGAATCGGTCGTGCCACCATTTTGCAAATGAGGCTGTCTCGCCTCTCAATTCAACACTGCCCCGACTACCCCGACTGCCCCAATGGGGCTACGTAACAAAGCCCGTGGTTGCGAGGCACGAGCTACTCCGGGATTATGATCTTCAAGGATACCAACCCCAACGGGGTTGTGTCTCGGCAGCAACGATCCACGGCCCTTGGACGCAACCCCGTTGGGGTTGAGGGGTATGAGGTGTCTGGATCCCGGGGTAGCGCCACTGGCGCAACCCCGGGCTATGGGACGAAATCCCGTTGGGATAATGAGAGATAGGGCGAGTCGAATTCGGGCACGCGGGATGGAATCAATCATACACATCTATACTGATTACAATCTAAGGCGCCCTAAACCGCCCTAAACCGATTTGCCAGCCAGAACGTCAGTTCACCGTCAAATCGTAGCAGAATTTCCACTATAATTCTCGTGCGGAAGCCCTGCCGACTCACTCGAAAGACTACGGGGAGACTTGACCATCGTTTCGGCTGCTTGGATTTCGATGCAGGCTCGGAATAGATTCGATTTGGGCAAGGAGAACGCGCAGGAAATGCCAATTAGTTGGCAGTAGGACTCGACCAGGGCAATGCCCATGCCGAAGTGCTCGTCTCCGCTTCGGGCGCTGTCCTTTTGCCAAAACGGCTCACCCAATTTACCTAGATCATCCAGCTCAAGTTCCGTATTTGGATTTTCGATCTCGACTCGGTAAATTGAATCTACGGAACTAACAGAGACATAAATCGTAGAGCCGATCGGTGCGTGGCTTGTAGCGTTGCCAATAAGGTTGCTCAGGATTGCTGAAACAAGGGATTTGTCCGACTTCACGATAGTATCGGGAATCAGCGTGGCCACAATCTTCAATTCGCGCTCCGTGGCCTTCCTGCTGTGAGCGGCGCAGGCCTTATCGAGTATCGGAGAGAGGTGAAACGCTTCGATGACGGGCTTCTCGCGGCCAGATGCGAGATGGTTGAACGCAGAAACGGTCTCGATGAGACGATCCATCTTGATCGTCAGTTCAGTTGCATCCTTAAAGTAGTTAGCGACATCAACCATCTCCCCCCGATCACACTCCCTCTGTCCCACTTCCGTAAGTAAGCGAAGCTCCGAGACGGGTGTTCGCAGCTCGTGAGAAATGTTAGTCACGAATCGATTCTCTCGCTCGACGCCCCCCTGAAGTCTGGCGAGCAGGTTATTGAACTGTGTGGCGAATGGTAGAAACTCCCGTGGCAGTCCGTCCTCGGGCAAGCGGGTCGAGAGTGTCGCATAGTCAATGTTCCGCATCTCTCCTGCCAATTGTTCAAACTTCCGGAAACTGCGATTGATCAATAAGTGAACGATTCCGACGGCACCGCCGATGAGGATCACGGCTGTGAGAACGGAGAGCGCCATCTCAATTCCGAGAACCCGATTAAGCTCCTCCCGAGAGGAGGCAAGTGACAACGCGAGGTGAAATTCCGGTCCAGGCCGGTATTTTTCTAAGAGCGCGATCTCGTCGGGTCGAACCGCATTGGTTTGAGGTTTAGCAATCATTGCCATGCTGACCATCCTTCCTGCCCGTCCATCTGGAAGCTCGATGTCGTCGAACACAGGTTTGCCGAGCTCAGCAGCGAGGTTCGGAATATCGCTTTCGCCGAGTGATCGAGATCTCATAAACACTTTGTTCTGGTGATCCCAGATCTGATAATACTTTGCGTCCGATGATGGCTGGAAATCTGGGGGATCAAACTCATCCAATTCCATTTCGATCTCGATGGGATCGAGTTCCTCCACCGTGGTCATTGTTGCGATCATATCGATCTGCTTCTTCAGTTCAGAGTCGAACTCCTCCAGATCGAGGTGATGAATGAACTGAAACACGGCGAAGTTGACCGCTACTGCCAGCAGAGCCAACGCCACAGTGAGCGTTACGATAAGCCGATTCTTAAGTGAAGGCGGGTGTCGATCCATGGTGTATGAGGCCCGCACGATACCACTTCTCAAGGGGAAATGCTGCACAATGCGTACGGAATCATAGCCCTCAAACATGATCGAGTTATGATCCCATACGTGCAGATTGGTTCTTTTCTGGTTCTTAATCTGCTGAACCTTAGCTATAGCTAGTGTGGCAACTTTCCTCCCCCCCCACGATCACGATGCGTCTCCTGCTGGCTGAAGATTCCAAACATCACCGCAACTACCTGGCGAAAGTCCTTCGCCAGGAGGGCTACGCTGTGGACACCGCGCCCGATGGCGAGGAAGGGCTTCTCCTTGCGACAACGAACACCTACGATGCAATCATTCTAGATGTCATGATGCCGAAAATGGACGGCTTCGAAGTACTTCAGACTCTCAGGGAACAAGGGTGTGCCACCCACGTTCTTATGCTGACGGCGCGAACCCACATTAACGACCGGGTCGCAGGCCTTCAGATGGGAGCGGACGACTACCTTGTGAAGCCCTTTGCCCTGGAAGAAATGCTTGCCCGTGTCCAGGCTCTCGTGCGTCGGGATTCCGGGCACAAAACAAATCGCCTCGTGATCGGCGAACTCATTGTAGATACCACGGCGCACACCGCAACCATAGCCGGAAGGCAACTGCAACTCCGACCGCGCGAGTTCGCCCTGTTAGAGTATCTCGCGACCCGCCAAGGTCACATTGTTGGTCGTGAAGACATCGAGAATCACATCTTCGACCACGCGAAGGAAGTGAAGAGCAACAGCGTCGACTCAGCGGTTTCAAAGCTACGTAAAGAACTTCACGGCGATCGCGATGAAGTCTACCTGAGAACAGTTCATCGGCAGGGTTACGTGCTGGAAGCGCCCTGAAGCCTATTTGGATTACTTCGCGCCGCCTCCCTTTTGTGTCTGAAGCCAGGCTTGCGCTGCGCTGGGATCGGTGGCGGACCATCGGGTGACGGCAATGTCAATGGCCCTTGCTCTGAGGGTCGGGTCATTGATTGCCGCGGACCAGGCGGCGTTTGCTTCAGGATCGTTTGCCAGGAGGTTGGTCTGAGTCATCCCGATGATCGAGGCATCTTTAATCGTGCTGTCGGCGAGGCCGCTAAGCCAAGTGGATGCGTCCAAAGGAGCTTCGCTCATCCAGGCCTTCATAAATGCGGCGGCGGCTTGTCGTTGTTCGTCGCCTACGGGTTGATCGACCAGATAGTCCCCTGCAGCATTCGGGTCTTGGTGGGCCCATTGATCGACGAGGGTCTTCAGCGTTTCCGTCCGCTCGGGACCGCTCGGCATTGCTTCGACGACTGCGGTGGCGCGGGCGGGATCTTCGCTGGTCAACTCGGCGATGATTCGCCCATAGGCTTCGACGCGCATTTCCTCGGGCAGATCCTTCACCCAGGTTAAGGCGGCATCGGCGTCCTGAACAGCCCACGCCGCAGCGATGGAACCCGCAGCGATGCTGGAGTCCGTATCTTCTTCGATGCTGAAATTCTCATGGTTCCCTTCGAAGTGATCCGCAGCTGCCTTCGGATTATCGGCCGTCCAGGTATTCATTACCGTAAGCAATGCCATCTCGTGAGGGATGCCTTGTAGCGTCGTCGCATAACGGACGGCGTTTTCAGGGTCCAATTCCGCATAGCGCGCCAGGATCATTTGCTGAATGATCACGGTATCGGAATCTCCCGGTTTGTAGCGAATGTCCCGGAGTGCACCAATGACATCGTCCGTATTCATATTGGCGATAGCGGCCAGCGCGGATTCTACCCGGGAGCGCACTCCACTGCCCGTTACCATCCGCGGGACAGCTGATCGCGGTTGCTCCAGTTTGGCCATGACATTCGACTTGGCTGAATGGGTGGAAGGAGTGACGGCTGGTTTGATGTTGCCAGCAACCGACCGCTTTGACTCGGACTCAGTCTTAAACTCGGACGTCCCGGAACCAAGCCAAAAGCAGGCGGCTCCAACGACAGCATGGGTGACAACAATAAGTGTGAGAGTGCGTATGTTCATTGGGCGGATTCGAGCCAGGCGACTCTGTAAAGACGGAGGGTGTTGGTGGGACGTTGCGCCACGTAGGTGAGGGTGCTTGCCGATTCTTCGGCGATCATTTCACTCGCGGAGTCCGCTTCCCAAAGCAGGCCATCCTGGCTGTGTTGGATTTGGTAGCGGATGCCGGAGATTGCCGGCCACTCCAGCATGATGCCTCCTGCGGGAGCGATCTTAACGCTGGTGATGCGAAACGTGTCATCGGGAACGATTGTCGGCGGCAGCTCGTCTATGGCAGTGAGAGAGATGTCTTTGAAAAGCATCCAGTTGTCGCCGGGAGCCGCGACATCGGCGATTTGCCATTCCACGCCGATGCCACCGAGGTCGCGAACGGCGGTCGAGGCGGTGAATGAGATATCCGTGAAAAGAATTTCGCCCTCAAGGTCTGCGCTCCATTGGTTGGCTTTTAGATCAATAGAGATGCTCAGGATGTTAAGGAGGCCGGGGGTGAACAGTTCACCTGTGAACGTCGATGTAACGCTGTCATCAATCCAGACACCAAAATCGACCGCGGACGTGTCGAAAATAATGGCGGCGAGCAGTTCGCCGCTTCCGTCGAAAAAATCAAAACCAAACGCATCGTTGTCGCCTTCCGTGGAGCCGTTGATTCCAAATAATACC
>JBNMNB010000043.1:0-38120 GCA_051270635.1 Verrucomicrobiales bacterium
CATGGTGATTATAGATTTTATAAGTTGATTAATAGTAACTACTCAGCGGCTGCTAACACCCGCCCCAACAACGTCGCCCATCTATCCGTCAACTCAACAAGTTCTTATTTCAACGACATTGATCTAAGCCTGAACGGCTATGAAAAATTGGCGCAAGTTATTCTCCTATTCGTAAAGGCTCGCCTCAAAACAACGCCGTCAAAATAGCGACAGGTTTTTCCGTGACCTCCTTTTAAGAAACTGAGAAAATCCTAACTAAGGAATAATCTCGACTGGATCACCGACCTTGGTCGTGCTGAAGAATGCCCTCGCTTTGCTCTGCGGCATACGTATGCAGCCATGTGAGGCTGGGTAACCGGGGCAGTGGCCGACGTGAAATCCGAAGGCCTGACAGCTGAGCCTCTGGAAGTAAGGCATCGGTGAGCCGTAAATGGAGGACGTGTGGTGGCGAGCCTTATTAGTGACAACGAATTTTCCTGTAGGCGTACGGTAGCCGCGCATTCCTGAAGAAACGTTGCTGGTCATGTGGACCTCTCCATTTTTGTATAAAGTAGCTTTCTGATTAGAGAGTGAAATAACGACATGGACGTTACGACTAGAGTCCGGGCTGCGACCGAGTAGTCGCTGGGCACACTTAATGTGCTCACCGTCGCAGGCGAAATTGATTGGCCAGCGACTATAACTCCTTGATGTCTTGAAGCGCTTCGCTCCATTCTCGAGTAGAAGCTCTAACATCTCAAGATTTCCACATGCCGCAGCAAGCATGATCGGCGTCAGCCCCTTGTCCCTCTTCAGGTAGAAAAGAAAATTCTTACTTGGAACCATCTGCTTGAAGGAATCGGTCAGGCCCTGGTGAGCAAATCCCTCGTTGGGATCCATCCCTTGCTTCAGCAGTAACTCCATAACAGGAAGATTCTGCATCACTGAAGCCACGGCAAAAGCCGTCTGCCCGTGCCTGCCTAATACAGTCAGGTTTGGCTCAGATTCCAGCAACTGCTTTATCAGCGGAATGTCATTCCTATCTACTGCGATGTGCAATGGAGTATCGCCTACCGAATTTTTGCCCTCAAGTGATGCCCCGTTCGCCAACATCAGATCAATTAGGTCTGGATCCTTTCGCTCGATTGCCACGAATAGAGCATTTCCTGGTGCGGCGCCGTGTTTGAGAAGCAGTTTCACCAGATCAATGTCCACATTTTCCAGAGCGCGAGCCAATGGTGTCGCACCATTCTTGCCCGGGTGATCCAGTGGCACATTCAAATCTATCAGGAGTCGAATCAATGCTTGATTCTCATGATCAAAGGCAACGTTCAATAAATGGGGCTCAAGAATTTTCCCTCCGCTGATCGTTCCTGTGGCAACCGATGCGGCAGGCAGCACACACAGCATGGCGGCGCCGTTCTCTGCGAGCAGGTTCGCCATTTGGGTATTGTTAGACTCGATAGACGCGGCAAGTGGCGAGCGATCGTCGACGATTGAAAAGTAGTTGGGATCGGCACCGGCATTGAGCAGCAGCTCTGCGATTTCACGTTTGCCTGCTTTGGTCGCTGAGTAGAGCGGTTCCTGCAGTTGATCCGGCAAAAGGTTCGGCGCTGCTATGTCGCCCACCAGAAGTTTCACCATTCGAATATCGGCCTCATCGACTGCCACGGCAATTGCCTGCCTGCCTCCAGACACCCGTGCTTCCGCTGGCGCCCCATGTGCGATCAGAGTTTCTACCAGTTCATACTGCTTTTTTTCTATGGCGTAGCTGAGAGCTGTCAGCCCATATTTGTCTTCGACCGCCAATTGCTCTCTGCTCGTAAGTGGCAGCAATCGTGAAATGGCTGGCGCATTGTCAACACAGATCGCCGAAGTAAGCAGAAGGCGCCCATTGCTGTCCCTGCCACTAAGTGAGACGGAGACTTTCATCAGCAGATCCAATTGCTGCAGATCGCCTGAGCTAAGAGCGGAAAACACGGACGCTGTCGTCGTTGGAATTCCGTCCGTCTGGAGCTTACGAAGCGCCTGCTCTTCCTCAGAAGGAAGGCAACTGGTCAGTGCACAGCCTGCAAAAACGATGCCGAAAACCGCAATGGCTGGACGCAGGAATTCCTGCACCTGTCTCGTGACAACAGTGCACACTCTCAGTCGAAGCATTGCGGCTTCGATGATCTCATCAAAAATTGGCATTCCTTTACAATAGATAGTGACTCGGCTGTGCCCCTAGTTTGTCACATCTTGAGCTGAGCTCAACACGTTTTAAGACTTTTTGACAACAGCAATGCTTTGACAATGAGGCATTTAGAATCAAATGACAAAAACGTCATCTTTCTAGCCCTGCAGTTCCATCCGCGATTTGTGAGTCCTCACAATGCCTATAGGAGTTGTTCCTAATACTAGAAATTTCATTTTTTACTGGAAATGTTCAAATATCTTTATATCTAAGGAGGGTGAACAATCATGAATCGCCAGGTATCGGGTCGCTCTTGAGTGCACCTTCATTGGTCAAATCCTTGCTGAGCGTGAGTCTCCTTACGGTGAGTTCGTGTAGCCTGCCGCCGCGTGAATCATGGAGCGAAATTCAGGAAAAAGGATTATTCCCAACGATGCTAGCCGGGCATGGTGGCAGCTCAGGAAGCGAAATGGCTGATGCCAACTTTGCAGTCGAATCCGCAGCCCCTCGTGAGCAGCCTGCCGATGCCGATGCCGAACCCGATGCCGAACCCGATGCCGAACCCGATGCCGAACCCGATGCCGAACCCGATGCCGAACCCGATGCCGAACCCGATGCCGAACCCGATGAGAAGCCCAAGCGCATCGATCGAGGCGGCCCATCAATGAACATGCTTGGTTCCTCTGGCTACCCGACCGCACGCACCATTCCTGGTGCAGCAGGTTTTGTCTACAGCCCGTTCGAAGAAGGGAACAGAGCAGTCGACGTCAGCGCATTGAGCAAAGGGATCAAGGCGCGTTGCCCTTATTCAGGAAAAATTTTTATCGTGCCGGACTTTGCGGCACCAGTAGTGGACAAGCGTGATTCGACATCAACAGTAGCATCAAATTCAAACGCCAGCGCTGACGCTGGTGGTAGTGAGTCTGAATGGAAACCGTCAAAAGAACTCCGGCGCATCGCCAGCTCGCAAATGGATTCTTCGAGTCAGCCTGCCAATGTCGAAGACACGCTGCCACGTACCATTCTTACTGAGCCCGTTCTGCCACCTTCAGCAGAAGATCCAGAGGACGTATTTGCAGATACTCCGAATGACACAAGTGACGAAACGCTGGAAGGGTCTCGTGTGGCCGGACGCCCTGGATACGTGCGAAGCCCGTATGCTGGCTCTAACCAATTGGTCGACGTCACGGGGTTAACGCCTGGTCAGGAAGTGCGTTGCCCCTATTCTGGAAAACTTTTCAAAGTTCCAGCAATGGGAGAGATGTCAGAAGTGACACCTGCGGAACCGAAGCCCGATCCTACTCCACCTGCAAATCCAGAACTGCCGGGCGACGAGGATGAGCCCGACGATACGCCAGTGGCTGCAAACGGGCGACCAGCACCGGAACCCGAGCCAGAATCAGAATCAGATAGAGATCAGCCCTCGATTGCAAAAAATGGAGGCGCGATCGACCTTCCGCCTGAGGCCACCGGACTAGCCCGTCCGCAGGCTCCTGAGACTTCCCCAGCTGCAATCACAACGCCAAAGCTCCCAGTCGCAAAAAGGATTGCCGGCAAAAAAGGCCTGGTGCGCAGCCCATTCGGCAGTGAAGGCCAATTGGTGGACGTCACGGGGAAAAGCCCGGGATCGCAGGTTCTGTGCCCATTCACGGGCAAGCCGTTCATCGTCCCGAAATAGTTCGCGCTACAGACGGACAAAAAGCATTGCCAATCTTCACGGCACCTAGAAGGTTGCCTGTTCTGAATACCGATTCATAACAGTTCCCTTTTTTATGTCTGAAGAATTCTTTGTTGTCCCCCATGCCCAGCACCATGCGCTGGTCAAAGCTGCTTATCTCAAACGCGGATTCACCGATGCCGAGGCTGAAGACGCCGCGAAGTTCTGTGACCTCGCTTCGACGCACGGCATTCGCACCCACAATGCGCTTAAAGCGCTGCACCTCGACGAGCACTTAGGAAGCATGGCCGGCGGCTGTGTGCCGGGAGCTGAGATTGAAAAAATCGAATCACGCTTCGAGGCTTCGAAGATCTGGAATGCGAATCGCAAGCTAGGTCAGTCCGTTGCCTTTCAGGCGATGGATGAGGCGATCGCGCTGGCTGATCGCTATGGCATTGGCCAAGTCAGTGTAGACAATGCTTTCCACTACCTCTGGGGTGGTGGGTATGTCATGAACGCCGCCAAGCGGGGTTACATCGCCTACACCAACTGTACGGCAGCGCTGGCAGAGGTCGTCCCCTTTATGGGCAAGCATCCAACCCTCGGCACCAATCCGCATAGCTGGGGATTCCCCACCACAGATGCCGTCGGTTACCCAGTGGTGATCGATTGGGCGACATCCGTTGTCGCCATGGGGCGCGTGCAGCAGTTCCGCCGAGAAGGCGCAGCGCTACCACCGAATGCGGCAGTCGATGCCCAGGGACAACCAACGACCGATGCCAATGCTGCGACAGCCCTGTTGCCTTTCGGCGCACACAAAGGATACGGACTTTCACTCATCAATGAGCTTGTCGCGGGTCTGATTGGCGGATCACTTCCGACGCTGCGCAGCAGGCCAGTCCCAGAAGGAGAGAAGCGCACCTGTTGCTTCTACTTTCAGGTGATTCATCCCGATGCCGTCAGCAGTGGCGGCTTTGCCGCAGGGCGCAATCAAGCAGCAAACGTCAAAGCAGTCATCGCCGATGTGCTGGGACACGGCAATGAAAACTGCATGCTTCCCGGACAAATAGAAGCTACTGCAGCAGGAAAAACCGCCGACGCCGGCGGACTGCTTTTCAGTCGCGCCGAGATCGATGGCTTCAACGAGTTAGCCGCCGAATGCGCATTGCCCGCATGGGACATCACCTCGCTCACCCAGACGTAATCCATTTTTCAATTTTCCATCTTTACCATTTCATCTGCACTCACCCATGTCGCTTACCATCCGCTCTGCTGAATCCTGCCAATACGATCTCGTCTCACTTGGAGAGGTGATGCTTCGCCTCGATCCCGGCGAGGGCCGCGTCAGGACGGCGCGCCAGTTCAATGCCTGGGAAGGCGGAGGCGAATACAATGTCGCCCGTGGGATGCGCAAATGCTTCGGCCTGCGCACGGCAGTCGTCACTGCTTTTCCAGAGAATCCCGTCGGCCGCCTGGTAGAAGATTTCATCATGCAGGGTGGCGTCGATACGTCGCTCATTCAGTGGCACCCCTACGATGGCATTGGTCGCGAAGTGCGTGTCGGGCTGAACTTCACAGAGCGCGGATTTGGCGTGCGCGGCGCAGTCGGCGTGCCTGATCGCGGGCATACTGCAGCATCAAAAATGAAGCCCGGCGATGTCGACTGGGATGACCTTTTTGGCAATCAGGGCGTCCGCTGGTTTCACACCGGTGGCATCTACGCCGCCCTCTCTGAAACGACACCTGAAGTCGTCATCGAAGCCGTCGAAAGCGCACATCGCCATGGCACGATCGTTTCTTACGATTTGAATTACCGCCCATCACTGTGGAAATCGATCGGCGGTAAAGCCAAGGCACAGGAAGTCAATCGGCATATCGCCAAGCACGTCGATGTCATGATTGGCAACGAAGAAGACTTCACCGCATGCCTTGGGTTCGAAGTAGAAGGCGTTGACGACAATGTAAAAGGAATCGAAGTCGAGAATTTCAAAAAGATGATCACCAGCGCGGTCAAAGAATTCCCAAATTTCAAAGCCACCGCTACCACACTGCGCGAAGTGCACACTGCCACGCTCAATGACTGGGGGGCCATCTGCTGGCATGATGGCGAATTCTACGAATCCATCCATCGCCCAAACCTCGAAATTCTCGATCGCGTCGGCGGCGGCGACAGCTTTGCCTCCGGCTTAATCTACGGTTTCATGACCGCCAACTGCCCAGACAAAGCCGTCAACTACGGAGCCGCCCACGGCGCACTGGCAATGACAACCCCCGGCGACACAACCATGGCAACCGTCGAAGAAGTCGAAAAACTCATGGGCGGCGGCAGCGCCCGAGTCGACCGCTGAATCCGCTTACGAAGGCATTCACAAAATAGCTATGAAAGAAACGCTGGTGCCAATATTCCGATCCAAGGACGCAAGAGAGACGGCCAAATGGTATGCCCGACTTGGGTTCGAGGTCGAAGGCGAGCACCAATTCGCGCCAGGAATGCCCTACTACCTGTTTCTTAAGCGAGGCGACATTCTGCTGCATTTGTCAGAGCACAAAGGCGACGCCAGACCGGATGCGCTTGTCTACTTCTACGTAAGCGACGTTGATTCGGTAGCGACGGAATTCGGGGAGAAGGTGAAAGTTCAGCCATGGGGCTGTCGCGAAGTCTGGCTAGAAGATCCAGATGGAAATCGTCTTCGCATTGGAACCAGAAACACAACAGAGTAGCAAATGATGAACGATGAGCTGCAGTCTTCACGTTCTGCATGCTCTTGTATTCCGTGCAGTGGTACATTGTCGAGCGCGTGCCCCCTTGTTTGAGAGCGACAGCGAAGGCAAAGACCAACGCTGTACCGTGCGCAGCGTGACCGAAAAACAGGAGCAAATTTGCCGCAACTAAGTCGATCTCGACGGCATCACCTTCGATCAAGTGATCAAGTCACCGATATAGATGCTGAGCAAATGCAAATCATCGATCCCCTCCAGATAGCCATGTCGCTGTGGATTTCCTTAGCGGGTGAGCTTGTGGTGGTAGCGACAGTGAAGGTTCTTCTGGTCGATTAAGAAAGTCCATTCTTTGAAGGTGTAAGCGGCGTATCCAGCTTCCTCTGAATCCTCAACTAGATTCAAGTGGGTGAGAAATATCGGGAGATCGGCTCTGGAGAATGAGAACTCACCCTGCGACGTGTTTTGATCGAGGTCATTCTTAGTCACGATGTCAGCACTCGACTCAGGGATGATATCGGGGAGCCATCCTCGTTGAAACAATTGGTCGGACTCTGCCTCCGCTCTGGACTCGTAGCGGCTGGTTACTGTGTCACCACACCCGAACAGGAAAGTGGAACTGAAGATACACAGGGCTAATCGGAAGGCGTACATTTTTTCAGCGAGACAAGCTCTCTAAACCTCAGCGGTCAGCGAGTCTAAACGTCGCAAAATTGTAGGGTTTCAGCAGCAGCGCCAGCGAAAAATCCAGACCGCAGAGTTTTCGGAGCAACTCCTTCACTCATGAGAGTCCTTGAGACTCTGCTTCATTTCGGCGTTTTACGAAGGCGATATATGCAGGCAGGTCGGGCATCTCAATGTATCCATCATTTTCTGGATTGCCAGGCAGTGAGGCAACTTCGACATGTTGGACGTCCTCGGCGGCGGAACGCTCACCGAGAGCGGTGTCCAAAACAACTAATACTGCATTCTCCGTCACTCTCTTATTTTTCGGATCGTAGCCTGGGACTCCAACCCGTAGACCTAAAAACTCGGGAGTGGATTCGCTCTGAAGTGGCAAAAACCACATCGCTCGTGGGTCGAATTTAATTCCTTCGTAAGTAGTGCAGAAATCGAATCCCATCGATGGCTTCAGACCGACGAACTCCCACTGTTGATGTTCTGGGGAAGCCCCAATGATGCTATCGACAATAGGGAAAGCCTCTGTATTGCCCTCAGCGGTGATTACAAATTCACGCGCGCCCGTGTCCGTCCGTGCCGGATATCTCGAACCGGAGATTCTCATGAATCGACTGTAGTCGGGCAATGACCTCATTCCAGAGCAGGTCATCTGTATCCTTGATCGCGTGGATGTCATGTTTCTTAGACTCGAACCATTGCCACCAATCCGTTATCTGCGTTTCCATTGCTTCATGCATAGCAGTTTTCTAGAGCGAAGGACATGCTCATGGCAAGGTCGTCGTGGGCGTGTATGGATACCTCCGCATTGGGAAGATTATCGTCGGTGACTTGTCACTAGTTTGGCATCAGTCGGACAAGAAATTCTTGAAGGCTATCTTGTTTTCGATCGGCGAGGTCTTCGGTCGACCCAGGTCCGCCCGCGCGCCCTTCTGAACCATGATTTCCAGCATCGCTGGACCATTCACGGCGCGAAGTTCAGCGATCTTCTCGGCCAGGTCGTCAGAACGTTCAACGCGCCACGCTTCGGAGTAGCCGCACGCTTTCGCTATTTCCGTGAACGAGACACGCAAACCAGCTGTCGCCATACCACCGACGGAACCGTGCACCCCATTATTCAAAATGACGTGCTTGAAGTTCGCAGCTTCGGACACGCCGACAATCGCAGTGCCGCCCATGTGCATCAGCATGGCACCGTCGCCGTCCAGGCAGAACACCTGTCGATCGGGCTTGGCCAGAGCGATGCCCATGGCGATCTGCGAGGCGTGCCCCATCGCGCCGACCGTCAGGAAATCCCGCTGGTGGCCCTGGTCGTTGTTCGCCCGGTATTCGTAAAGTTCGCGCGAAATGTGCCCGGTGGTGGCAACGACCGCGTCGCGTTCGTCCAGTTGCGCAGCTACCAACTCGATGGCGTTCTCGCGGCTCATCTCGAAGTCCCCGGTGGGCTGATCTTTTGCTTTGTAGGATCCGAAGGTGCCCTTTCGAACCAGTAAAGCAACCGGCCGATTCTCAGCAGCGGCAATTGCTACCAACTCATCCACACTGCGTTGAGCCGCATCAGGCTCCGCGTCCAGAACGCGCCAGGGGATGCCCATCTCTTCCAGCAAACTGACGGTGACCTTGCCCTGCTTGACGTGCTGCGGTTCGTCTTTCGTGCCAGGCTCGCCGCGCCAGCCGATCAGTAGCAGCATGGGAATGCTGTAGACGTCGGGGTCGGCTAAGGAAAGCAGCGGATTGACCGCGTTGCCCTGGCCAGAGTTTTGCATGTAGACGAGCGGCACTTTCCCGGTGGCAAGATGGTATCCACACGCCAGCGCTACGGCACCGCCTTCGTTGGCGGCCAACACATGCTTGTCGCCGGCGTTGTCTGACAGGTAGAAACAAACCGGTTTGAGCAATGAGTCCGGCACGCCCGTGGAGAAATCGACACCGCGAGCTGCCAGCCATTCGAGAAAGTCTTCACATTGAATCATGGTTTTGTTTAAGATCTTTCAGGAATGAGACTGATGATTTCTTTGATAGGCATGCAAAGATCCTCAGCTTCGGACGCTCGGCCGTGTCGAAGAATGCTTTCGGCAACATTGACCATGGCCGGATAGGCGCTGCGCAGAAGTTGGTTGGCGTAGATGACGATGCTCACACCGGCAGCCGCCAGTTCAGTCTCAGTCGTTTGCGAATACGTCGATGGCACCACCACTAGCGGCACGCGATCAGTGAAATTTGCGTATTCCTTACAGAAAGTGAGAACCTCGTCGGCGGTTTTCTCCTTGCTGTGAATCATGATACCGTTCGCGCCGGCAGCGATGTAGCCTTTGGCGCGAGCCAGCGCATCGTCCATGCCGGCTTTGAGAATCAGACTCTCGATGCGGGCAATGATCATGAAGTCATCTGTCACCTGTGCTTGCTTCCCTGCGGAGATCTTGAGGGCGAAGTCCTCGATGGTATCCTGTACCTGCCCGGCGTCGGTGCCGAACAGCGAGTTTCTCTTCAGCCCTTTCTTGTCTTCAATGATCACAGCCGAGACGCCTAGGCGCTCCAGGGTGCGAACCATGAATACGAAATGCTCCGTGACTCCACCAGTATCGCCATCAAAAATGATAGGCTTGGTGGTGGTCTCGAGAATGTCGCTGACAGCGTTCATGCGGTCCACATACTCGATGTCCGGCTTGGCCTTGAGGGCCGAGTCGGTGAGGCTGCTCAGCCAGATCGCATCGAACTCCCGAACCTTGTCATCAGCTTCGACAGCGACAGTCTCGGCGATCAGTCCCGTCAGACCACTGTGCGCTTCGATCACGCGAATCAAGGGTTTGGCTTCCAACAGTCGCTTCAGCATCCCGAGACGCATCTGCGGCGTGGTGCCAACTGCCCGAATCGCCAGACTGAGCGACATGGATGAGATGCCGGGCATATGCTTCGGCTCGACCAGCTCCCCTCCCCATTGCTTGAGCGTATCGATGACGCGCTGGCGGGTTTTTCGCAGCACCCCGGTGCTCCAGTCGTGGCGGTGGAATACATAGTCGGGCTTGATCTCCAGCAGGTTCGGCACGTGGTCCAGTGTTTCCTGGGGCACCACCTTCTTGACGCCGACCATGTTCTCCATGACGATCTTGCGCTCCTCGTATGGCATGTAGGGCAGGCGTTGATAGCCGGCGACAGCACTGTCGGTCAGCAGGCCAATGACCACCTCGCCCAGCTTGCTGGCTTCCTGGATGATGTTGACGTGACTCGGTGTGATGAGGTCGGCGCTCATCGCTATATAGACTGTTTTCATGGTATCTTCTTGGGAATTCATTAAGTGTTCCTAGTTGTCTAAGCCTTGCGGACGGCGAGAAAAGTCGTCTGTCCAATCATTGCTCGGAGCTGTTCGCGCTTTTCCAGAAAGGCGCCGATGCTGCCGTCCTTGAGCATGGATTTGACTCGATCGAGCGCCTTCGGCAGCTCCTCCTCGGTGACCAGAGACCAGGTTGAATCCCCCGCCCGCCACGCTGCGCTGAGCGGCCCTTCCGGATCCAGGTACTGCTTGCCTTGCAGCACTTCAGCGAGGGGAACGTTGATCTCAGAGTCGCCAAATCCGGCTCGTTTGGAAATCTCCTTGAGACTCTCGACCGATGGAAATCGGCGCAGCATCCGTTCGATAGCGGCAGGGATCAAAGCGGCCCACCAGAAGCCATCGCGATGCTGTGGGTGACTGCTAGTGTTAATCACGGCGATACCGTTGGGCCGCAATACGCGGAAAGCTTCGCGGAAGAAACGTTCCACGTTAGGGAAGTCATCAGCACTGGCGCCTTCGCCCTCTCCGTGATCGAGATGGTGAAGAACCTGGTTGCAGACGATTGCGTCGAAACTATCATCCGCATGAGGCAATTCCGTAATGCTACCCTGATCGATCTGCACGTCCGGGTCGTCAGCGAATCGTTTTTCGGCGACCTGTTGCATTCCCTCGCTCAACTCCCGGCCATGGATCTTGCCGACCCGACCTTGAAGCCCGGCCAGGAAAGTGCCCGTTCCGCAGCCAGCGTCCAGAATCGACTGCTCCATCAAGGGCGTCGGCGTCGAGGCCAGAAAATCCAGGATGATCGGCAGACCGATCGGGACTCGGGTGTCGTCGTAGTTACAGGAAGTGCTGTTGTAGTCCTCGTATTCGACTTGATCCGATGGCTCGGTAGAAAGGCTGGTGTTTTGTTCGCAATTTTTCATATTCATTTCTAATAAAGTTGCTTTAATCGCCGTCAGTAGTGACTCGATGTCGCTCTCAAAAATTTTGCCGATGTTGCCAATCCGGAAGCAGTCCACCTCGGTGAGCTTGCCGGGATAAATCAGCATCCCTTTCGACGACAGCCGCTCATAGAACTCCGTGAAGTCGAAGCGCGGGTCTTCCGGGAACAGAAAGGCCGTGATGATGTGGCTCTGCGATTCGGCGGGAACGTATTCGCGAAAGCCCATCCGCCGCATTCCGCGCAGCAGCGCCGTGTGATTCGCTGCGTAGCGGGTTGCCCGGCCAGCGACACCACCTTCATCATCCAATTCGCGCAGAGCTTCGCGGAATGCGAGAGTGGCGTGCGTCGGCGGAGTAAAACGAAATTGTCCGCCTGCTTCGAGCCCTTTCCATTGCGCCAATAAATCCAGGCTGATGGTGCGCGCTCGGCCATCAATGGCGAGCAATGGCTCGTGAGCGGCAATGACCAATGAGAAGCCAGGCACACCTTCGATGCACTTGTTTGCAGACGAGATAAGGAAGTCGATTTTCGCCTCGGACACATTCAACGGAATGCCGCCAAAACTACTCATCGCATCGACGATGAATGTCCGCCCCAATTCTTTGACGACGGATCCGATCTCATTCAGCGGATTAAGAATGCCGGACGAAGTTTCGCAATGCACCAGCGCGACATGGGTAATCTCGCTGTCGTCGGCTAGGCGTCTGCGCAAAACCTGCGGATCTGCTTGCGTATCCTCTGTCGTTTCAATCACGGCCGTTTCGATCCCATGCCGATCGGCAATGTCGCGGATGCGTTTGCCGTAGGCGCCGTTGATGATGATCAGAAGTTTCCCGTCGACGGGAATGACGGATGAGATCACGGACTCGATGCCGAACGTTCCCGCTCCCTGCATCAGTATCGCTTCGTATCCGTCCGTCTGACTGACGCCGGCAAGGGCCAGCAAGTGCTGCCGGATTTCACCCACGACTGCAACGAACTCGGCGTCCCGCGATCCCATGTCGCGCAACATCGCCTCCTTGACGGCATTGCTAGTCGTGAGAGGCCCGGGAGTAAAGAGGAGCTTGTCTGTTCGTGGTGTCATGGGATTAAGTCGAAAAGACGCCGATCAAGGACGAGTCGGCTGTCGGAAGAAAAAAATGCATTCTAAGCCGTTCCAGCGCTGATTCACCGTCCCGACGCCGCAGAAGAGCCGTTTGGTTCGGGCAATCTTCAATGTGAGGAAAACTGAAAGGATTTTCCTTTTTGACCCCGCCGCGCTTGAGTCACGGTTGCAGGAGGCCCGGGCAAACCGGGGTGGATTGGGCGGTTATAATTAGGACACCTGACCTGTGTTTGGGAGACTGAGCAAGGCTTTTTCGCGTAAGCAGAGAGATTTGCCGTTGGATTCCGACGTTTTCCGGCCGCGTTCGGGCATGACGGTGCTGCCCCGCTACCGTCAGACCACTTCCGTACCACTTTCGCGGAATTTTTTAATTTCCGCATCGCGATCGCGGGTAGCTCCCGTGAGTTTCGCCGTTGTGACGTTGAGTTGGCCGCAGGTTTTCTCCGGCATGTCGAGCATCTTAGTAAAGCCAGAGAAGATGAGTATTCGCCTGCCCACTTCGATGAGTTCGCGCAGCATGTCAGTTACGGTGGCCCAGCCCGTTTCTAGCGCCAGCCCGCCAGATCCGCGAAATTGCAGAATCCGAAAGAAAATCAGCCGAATGAACACTAGAACCTATCAGCCCGACGCTATATGCTCAGTGCATGGTTGGTGAACCACATTCAGGTCGGAATATCCACGATTCTCCTCGTGGAAATGAAACGCGGTCTCGCCTGAAGACTGCGCTGAAAATCTTCTTCTGGTTCAGCGTGCTGTGTATCGGATTGATCAGCCTGGTCAGCATTTTCGTTTACAGAAAGGTGCAAGAATTTCAGGCGAATCAGGCGCATTACGAACGGTCACAGCATTCGGCCTCGGCGGTACCTGCGGATCCTGTCGACATTATCGTCGAAACAAAGGACACTTCGATCGAATCCCCCGGCGATGCGATGCCATCGAACAATGAATCCGCATCCAGTGACAAACCATTGGCTGGCGCTCACAAGACGGCACGAGAAGCAGCGGGAATCGTCATCAACGAAATTCACTTTCATCCGCAATCCTCCTGGGACAAAGCTGAAGACACTCGCCAGGAATTTGTCGAACTGCACAACGCCGGAACTTCAGACGTTTCGCTCGAGGGCTATAAATTAAAGAAGGGGATCAAGTTTACCTTTCCTGATTTCAACTTGCCGGCGGGTGGCTATGTCGTGGTTGCCGCTGATGTGAACGTCTTCAAGAGTCAACATCGCGACGTGGAATCGGTTTTAGGTAGTTACACGGGTAACCTCAGTAACAGCGGTGAAGAAATCCAACTGGAAAATGCCGAAGGAAAAAAAGTCGATGCCGTCCGCTACAGCGACAGTGGCGACTGGGCAAAACGTCAGGCCGAGATGACGACCAGCAACTCCTTCCGCAACAGAGGATCCATCTTTCGATCGAACAGCAGTCGCCGCAGTTATCGCACCGGAGGATGGGACTGGGTGAACGTCGCGGATGGCGATGGATTTTCGCTAGAGCTGAAGAGTGCTGGTGTCACGAATCAGAACGGACAAAATTGGGAACCCAGCGCGGAACGGGGTGGCTCACCCGGACGGCAGAACTTCGCCTACTCTCCTGACATCGCACCACTCATCAGTGATGCCCAGCATCGCCCGGTGATCCCCTCCGCCAGTGATTCCGTCACGGTCACCGCGACCATCAAAGATGAATTAGATACCGGCACACATGCTGAGCTTTTCTGGCGTGCGAGCGGATCACGCTCAGAGTCGTTCAAGTCTGCCAGCATGGCCGCCGATGGGAAACTTTTCGCCGCTACCATTCCTCCGCAACAGGCAGGAGCAGTGATAGAATTTTTTATTCGCACCGCTGACGAGGCCGGGCACTCACGCACTTGGCCCGCCAGCACAGATATGGGCCAGGCCGCAAATGCTCTGTTCCAAGTCGAAGCGCAGCCAGACGAGCCAGCACCGGGATTCGGCCTCTATCGTCTGGTGATGACGCAGCAGGACTACCAGAATTTTCAACGGAT
The DNA here is from genome assembly GCA_051270635.1 of Verrucomicrobiales bacterium. GTDB lineage: Bacteria > Verrucomicrobiota > Verrucomicrobiia > Verrucomicrobiales > DEV007 > JAGROY01. The sequence goes on from JBNMNB010000043.1 coordinate 14,542, forward strand.
GAATCGGCACACAGATGCACAGGTGAATGCAACACTGATTGCTGACGACGGCGCTGGCCCGATTGTGCGCTACAATTGCGGTGTGCGCTACCGTGGTGCAGGCAGTCGCGACCACTACCCGACACCGATGAGAATTAATCTGCCGGGAGACCGCCCGTGGCATGGCGTCACTAAGATGAATCTAAACAGCAAGTATTCCTGGCTGCAATTCATCGGCATGAAAATCTTCGCCGATGCAGGGGAACGAGCCCCGGACATGAAACCTGTCACAGTGCGCAGCAATGGCCAGGATCTTATGCTCTCCCGGGAAACAGGAGGAGGACGCGGCGATGAGCGACTGAAGAGCTACACAGAAACAGACTTCGGCTACTACGTTCATGCCGAACCACTGGGCAGCGAGTGGGTAGACAAGCACTTTCCTGAAGACGACAAAGGTAACTGCTACAAGAAAGTGCGCCCGGACAATGACTGGTCATATCGCAACGGAAGTGTGCGTTCATATTTGAACGATGGCTGGAGCAAAACGTCGAATTCTGCTGCCGCAGACTGGGCAGACCTGGATGAATTCCTTCGTGTCATGAACCGGGCACCACGCGAGGACAACTACCTGGACCAGGTGACCCAGGTTGCAGATCTTGACCAATGGTATCGCTGGTTCGGCATTAGTGCATTACTGGCGAACGGTGAAGGCGGACTGGCAAAAGGAATCGACGACGACTACGGACTCTATAGCGGCGCAGAAGATCGTCGAATCAAGATCCTGCCTCACGACCTGGATACGATTCTGTCGCGCGGTGACCGCAGCCGAATTCGTGACGCCTATCACACGTTATTCGATTTCGCCGAGAAGGGTGATGAAATCGAGCCACTTGAAGACTTGTTCGATCAAGATGAAGTCAGACAGGACTACCTCCGACATATCAATGAACTACTGCTGACGACCTTCTCACAAAGTCAATTTGAGGCACTCTTACGCAACAACCTTTCAAATTGGGTTCCCGATCAGGAGCTGCGGCAGATCACCACCTGGATGAATGCTCGCAGGGCCTTTGCGACCTCTGAAGTAGAAGCAGCTCTGGGTTCAAATCTCCCTCGCCGCGAGCGACCAAGGACGGAAGGCAGTCTGACAGATCTTCTTGCTTCAGACTTGCGCATCAACGAAGTGATGGCAGCAGGCGACGAGGCGACAGAAGATTTCGTTGAGCTGCACAACGCTGGGGACAGCAACATCGACATCTCTGGTTGGCGGCTGTCGGACAATGAAAAGAAGCCCGATAAATTCAGTTTCCCTGAGGGCACCACACTTTCCCCCAATGGCTATCTTGTAGTCCGTGAAAGCGAGTGCGGCTTCCGCCTGGAGGCAAGCGGCGAAGCCGTTCACCTCTTCTCTAGTGAGGCCGACGAACCACACGAATCAATCGCCTTCGGCCTGCAAGTGCCCGGCTATTCGATCGGGCGAATTGCCGAAAATGGCAGAACCTGGGTGCTCAACCAGCCGACCCCCGGATCCCTCAACAGTGGGCAACCTCTCGGAGATCCTGCGCAATTGTGCATCAACGAGTGGATGGTACATCCGCACCTCCAATTCGATGCCGACTTTGTCGAGATATTCAACAAAGACGACCAACCAGTTGCGCTTGGAAGCCTGCGCATCACGGACGATCCCATCAATTATCCAAAGAAATTTGAAGTTCCCGCGCTCAGTTTTGTCGGTGGCCGATCGCATACGATGTTCAAAGCGATCGGTAACGATGCCAGCAGCGGTAATGCTCGCCAGATGCCGATGAAATTTGCCTATGAGCATGGCTACATCAACATCAGTGGCAGCAATGGCGTAAGGATCGATCAGATCAACTACCAGTGTCAGAGACGTGACATATCCCAAGGCCGCAGGCAGAACGGCGGTGCCAGCTTCACTCACTTCCCGGCCCCTACTCCCGGAACCTCGAACACGGAACCGCCCCGACAGGAGATCGGCGGCAGCAAGGCGCTGAAGGACGCGTTACGCATCACTGAGATCATGTTCCATCCGATCGGCCATGATGGGCTTGAGTTCGTCGAGTTGACAAATGCAGGACAAACGCCGCTCAATTTGAAAGGTGTCCGATTCACCCTGGGGATCGAATTTGAATTTGAAGATGATTTCGACCTGGCTCCGGGAGGCAGCACGGTGATCGCGGCCGATGCTATCGAATTCGCAGCAGAATATGGTCAGGAGATCGGCGTTGCTGGCCAATTCAAAGGCAAGCTTTCTAACAAAGGCGAAACCCTGCAACTGAAACTTCCAAAACCATCAGAAGGGTTGATTGTTTCCGTCGAGTATGATGACAAGTGGCAATTGGATGCAGATGGACTGGGAAAATCGCTGGTCTTGAAAGATGCCAGCCTTTCCGCTGCCGCATGTGCAGAGTCGAGCGCATGGAAAGCGAGTGCGAACGATCGAGGATCTCCAGGACAACCGTAGGATAGCTGTAGAACAACTGGAATAGGGTGATTTTTTTCTTGGTGTAAGTGAGGACAGCAACGACCCTTTTCCCTCTATGCCACGTCCCAGAAACAACGCCTCAAAGGACACTCATACCAGTGAGCAAGAGCTACTGCCTCTTGATCTCACGCCAGCTGCACCTGAAAAGGACACTACTCAAACGGTGCTGCATTGCGGAGATTGCCTGGAGGTGCTCAAAAAATATGCTGATGCCAGCATTGATCTGATCGTCACCTCTCCGCCCTATGCGGACAATCGAGCAAAAACTTACGGTGGCATCAAACCAGAAGCCTACGTCGACTGGTTCATTCCCCGGGCTGCAGAGTTCTACAGAGTGCTCAAACCTACGGGAACGTTCATCCTCAACATCAAAGAGAAAGTTTCCAATGGTGAACGACACACTTATGTGCTCGAGTTGATTCTAGCGCTTCGCCAGCAAGGATGGTTGTGGACGGAAGAATTCATCTGGCACAAGCGCAATTGCCCTCCAGGCAAATGGCCAAATCGGTTTCGCGATGCCTGGGAGCGCTGCCTCCAGTTCAACAAAGAGAAGAAATTCGCAATGTATCAGGAAGAGGTCATGGTGCCGATGGGAGACTGGGCCGATACCCGATTGAAAAAGCTTCAGGGCAATGACCTCAAACGGCACGAATCACAGGTACAAAGTGGATTCGGTAAGAATATCTCCAATTGGAAAGATCGCAAAATGGCCTTCCCCTCCAACGTCCTGCACCTGGCGACGGAATGTGGCAACAAGAAACACAGCGCCGCCTTTCCTGATGCAATTCCTGAGTGGTTCATCAAGTTATTTTCGAAAAAAGGTGATCACATTCTCGACCCCTTTTCAGGCTCGGGCACAACCGTGAAAGTGGCTCAAGCATTGGGCCGACAAGGAACGGGGATCGACAAAGAAGCGGACTACGTGGCCAGAGCAGCAGAAGAATTGGGCGCCACCATCCGGTGATATTTTCCACCAAAACATTTTCTCTCTGCGTCGTCTGGCTGATGATCGCCACGCTTGCGAACGGCCAGGAGAACGCACTTTCACTGCCAGAAGAAACGCCAAGGGTCATCATATCCACCGACCTGGGTGGCAGCGACGAAGATGACATCCAGTCATTGATCCATTACCTGACGTATGCGGATCGCTTTGAAACGGAAGGGATCATTTCTTCTCCTCCTGGCGCTGGAAGATCGCGCGATATTCATAAAATACTGGATGCCTACGAGAAGGACTGGCGCTGGATGCGTGCCCATTCGGACTTTCCACACGCACGAGACTTGAGGCCTTTGATCAAACAAGGTGCCGTCGCGCCAGCGCTCGAGCGCGGGTACACGGCACCCACACAGGGATCCGAATGGATCATTCAATGCGCCCGAAAAGACGATATTCGCCCCCTTTGGGTATTGGTATGGGGCAGTATTACGGACGTTGCGCAAGCACTGCATGATGCACCGGATATTGCGACTAAATTACGCGTCCACTTCATCGGTTCATGGAATCTTCAGCACGATCAGCATGCGTTCTCTTACATTGACACACATCATCAGTCAGAGCTGTTCATGATCCACAGTGACACGACCTTCCGCGGATGGCACCGAGGAGGAGATCAATCGCACGACCTTGGCAATGAGACCTTCGTAGCACAACACATCGCCGGACATGGCGCACTGGGACAGCTCTTTGCATCATGCCACGCAGGGGGTGTGGCATCGAGTTCCATTAAGATGGGGGACACGCCAACTGTCGCTTACTTGCTCCGTGGCGCAGCGAATGACCCGACCCAGCCCCACTGGGGAGGCCAATTCGTAAAGATGAAGGGCCGCCCCAGCTGGTTCATCGATGATCCAGCTCCCAGCGCGCACCAGCCCCCCCACGCGGGAGCCCGCACTGTTAATCGCTGGCGCACTGATTACCTGCGTGACTGGCAAAAGCGTATGGACTGGTGCCTTGCGATCCATCGTAAGGGATGGTCAACGTTTAAAAGCCGAAACGATGACTGGTTCGAATCAGAAGAAGCACGGATCATTGCGGGTCATGCTGTGTCTCATCAGAATCATTCAGGAGGATGGGAAAAGAACCTCGGAACGTTTCTATTCACCTATCACGGAGATCGAAGACTCCTGAACACCACTTTTGACAACGACGCAACGGTCGATGAAATTCGTTTTCTCGCGGCCATGACGAAACATACGGGCGATCTCACTTTTCGCGAAAGCTTCCTTCGTGGCATCAAGTGCGTTCTCGATGCGCAGTATCGAAACAGCGGTGGCTGGCCACAAGAATTCCCCGCAATGATCAGTTACGGAGAACACATTACTTACAATGACAATGCTATGGCGAACATTCTGGAGCTGTTACATGACATTTCCCGGAAGATAGAACCTTTCGACACCATCGTGGACGAGGCAACGCGGATAAAATGTGACAACGCACTCGAAAACGGTATCCGCTGCTTGCTCCGAACGCAGGTGATTCAACAAGGGAAACCCGCCGCCTGGTGCGCGCAACACGATCGCTCCAGTCTTTTACCCTCCGCCGCACGTGCTTACGAGCATCCGACTCTCAGTGGACAGGAAAGCAGTAAGATCCTTCAGTTTCTCATGAAAATCACACGGCCTACGCCTGATGTCACGGCTGCGGTGCACGCCGGCGCTGAGTGGTTTTCGAAAAACAAGATTCTGGGAATCAGCATTCAACGCACAGAGGATCAAGATGTGTTCCTAACTTCTGATGCGGGTGCCCCGCCCATTTGGGCTCGCTTTTACGAACTTGGGAGCAATCGGCCGAGTTTCAGTGATCATGACGGCGTCATTCGATACAGGCTGGCAGATATCAGCAAGAAGAGACGCATAAATTATTCCTGGCACTCCACAAGTGGTCTGAATTTACTCACGAAGTATGCCAGTTGGGCAAAGACGTTCCCAGTGAAACCGGATCGTCTGGAGACATTCGATGGAGTCGAACGACGTCTGCGAAAACATCGCCCAACCACACAAAACAGAGAGATCGCCGTCAGGGACTACGCCTCTGTCGCCAATATCAGCGTCGCATCGAGAATCGACTACGCAGCCACTTCCGATCTCCCACCGGCCCAATGCAGAATCATTCTTTGCCCTGGTGGCGACTATCGCTATTTGAGAATGCGCAAAGCACACGCTCACGCCGAGGAGCTGTCAAAGCTGGGCCTGGACGTTACCATTTTAAAGTACCGCACTCCGCTTTCACTGGAAGGCAAATGGGATCCCTCAGCTGATCCTATTGCCGGTACTATTGCTGGTCCAGTTGCCGATTTATTCGAGCTCATGCGCCAACTACGCGAGGAGTCCCCTGACGCAAAGCTGGGAGTGATCGGCTCGGAAGCTGGCGGACATCTGGCAATGTTAGCAGCGATTCATCATGACACGATCGCCCAAAGAATTCGCCCCGACTTTGTCGCCGCAGCCAATTCGCCAGTCGGCGCATTGCGGCCCGACTGGCAAGAGGCACTGACTGGGCCAACTGAGACACACGATCTGGCCCTCAGTGACTTCTACTCAATTGAATTACACGCCAATGAAAGCAGTTGCCCCATCGCCCTGTCATTTAGTCGAGAGCGCTTTCAGGCAGAAGGTCAGAGGCTGGCACTCGAGTTACAGCAGAGAGGTGCGGCCATTTCACTGGTTACTGGCGACCATGGAAATGACCTGCCTTCCGCATTCATAAAGGCAGCTCTCGAGCTCTCACATTGACCTAAAGTTAGGCGGCTGAATATACAGAGAGTTTTTCGTCTACTCCTTTGAAGTCTCTTCCTTTGAAGTCTCCTCGGCGGCTTCAGCAGCACCGTGATCTCCCTCGTCATGCTCTTCTTCCTCCTCGACATCTTCCTCCAGCAGTTCTTTGCCTTTGTGGTGATGGAATTTCATGACTCTCTGACTTGGCGGAAGCGGTGAGATCATCATGCTGATGTTCTTACCCGTTCGACGCGGCGGCAAATCAACATGGCCCATCGTCTTCAGGTCTTCCTCCACGCGCTTCATCAATTGAAAGCCCAGCTCCGGGTGCGCCTGTTGACGTCCCCGAAACATCAACTGCACACGCAGCTTGCTTCCTTGATCAAGAAATTCTTCTGCTCGGGACAACTTGATCTCATAGTCGTGAGTTTCAATGTTGATCCGGAACTTCACTTCCTTCACCCGGGACGACTTTGTCTTCTGCCCCTTCTTCTGTTTTGACTGCTCATACTTCCACTTTCCGTGGTCGATGATCTTACAGACAGGCGGGTTAGCAGAAGCTGCGACCTCAACGAGGTCCAGCCCCTTGGCCTTGGCCAGGCGCACACCTTCGGCAACAGTCATGACTCCCAGCTGGGCTTCATTAGTTGAATCAATAACCCGAATCTGCGGTGCGCGGATTCGTTCGTTGATTCGGGTGATTTCCCGGCGGGTAAATCTAGGTCTCTTTTTTGGCTTAGCGATAACTACCTCCAATGGTATTCGGTTGATGACAATGAATCACGCTGTGGCCGCGTTGATCTCCAACGAAGCAATTCCGAGCCGACTCGTAAACGGGGACAAATCTCTCCCGCTGATGATTTGGATCGGAATAGCGCGGGGCCAGAAAGGCCAAACGCCCGCAAACAGACGCTTGAATCATTGCGACAGACATGAATGCGAACGCGCCATACTACAATGCGCGTGATTGAATTTCAGCGACAACGTCGCTGAGGAACTTTTCGAAGTCACACGTACCCAAGTCGCCGCGCTGACGGTGACGTACCGAAACTTGCTGAGTTTCTTCTTCTTTAGCTCCAACGACTAACATGTAGGATACTTTATCGAGCTGGGCAAGACGAATCTTTGCCCCAACTTTTTCGCCCGCCTGATCACTCGTTACGCGCACGCCAGCTTCTTTCAATTGCGCTTCGATGACGTTCGCATAATCGTTGTATTTCTCAGAAATTGGCAAAATCCTCACCTGTTCGGGAGCAAGCCACGTTGGAAAATGCCCCGCAAAGTGCTCGATCAGCACGCCCACGAAGCGCTCCATTGAGCCAAAGGGTGCACGGTGAATCATTACCGGCCGATGCTGCTTGTTGTCAGCGCCGACGTAGGTCAACTCAAAGCGTTCGGGCAAATTGTAGTCCACCTGCACGGTGCCCAGCTGCCACTCGCGACCAATCACGTCTTTTACCACGAAATCAATTTTCGGGCCGTAGAAGGCAGCTTCACCCGGCTCTTCAGTGAAGGGGACACCCAGAGATGACGCCGCCTTGCGCAACGATTCCTCGGCTCGATCCCAATTTTCCGGGTCGCCAACATACTTGGTGGAATCGGGATCGCGCAGGCTGACGCGGACACGGTAATCGGTCATTCCGAGCGTCCCCAGCACCTTTTTGACCAGATCAAGGCAGCCCAGAACTTCCCCTTCCACTTGATCTTCCGTGCAGAACAGGTGGGCATCATCCTGCGTGAAACTGCGCACCCTGGTCATGCCGCCGAGCTCACCACTTTGCTCCCAACGATAGACCGTTCCGAACTCCGCCAGGCGAACGGGTAAATCGCGATAGGAACGATGATCGCTAGCGTAGATTTTAATATGATGCGGGCAGTTCATCGGCTTCAACAGAAAGCCATCCACTTCCCCTGAGCGCAGACGATTGCTCAGCTCACCGCAGGTACAGCCTTCGTCAGCCAGTTTCTCGAGCTCTGCTCGATCCACCACCGGCGAGAATTGTGAGTCTTCGTAGTATGGAAAGTGGCCCGATGTGCGATACAGATCGAGTTTGCCGATGTGCGGAGTGAACACCTGAGAATACCCCTGCCGCTCCAGTTCCTCACTGATGAAATTCTGCAACTCCTGCCGAATGGTGGCACCATTCGGGAGCCAGAGCACCAGTCCTTGCCCGACCGCCTCATCAAAGTGAAACAGCTTCAGCTCTTTTCCCAGGCGTCGATGGTCGCGCTTTTTCGCCTCCTCAACGCGCTCCAGGTGCTCGTTGAGCCCAGTCTTGTTTTTAAAGCACGTTCCGTAAACACGCTGGAGCTGAGCATTATTCGCATCCCCTTTGTAGAATGCAGACGCCACGCTCATCACTTTGAACGCTTTACAATTCCCTGTGCGCGGAACATGAGGCCCGGCGCAGAGATCCCAGAAGTCGCCGTTCTTATAAATCGAGATCGCCTCGTCCTCAGGAATATCATTCAGCAGATCAATCTTGAACTTACTGTCCACAGCGCGCTCACTGAGCCCACCCAGGCGGCCCGACATTGCCAACGCCAGCGCTTCGTCACGCGAGATTTCCATCTTCTCGAACGATTGGTTCTCTTTCACGATCTTCTTCATCTCCGCCTCGATCTTCTCGAAGTCATCGGGAGTGATCGAGTGATCAAGTTCCACATCGTAGTAAAACCCGAACACCGCATGGTCGATTGGCGGACCGTAGGCAAATTGAGCATTGGGCCAGAGCCGAAGAATCGCGGTCGCCATCACGTGGGCACACGAGTGCCGCAAGCGCTCGAGGTCGCTCATCTGATTCCGTTCGTCCAGGGTCTTTCTGCCGTTGTCGCTCATTTCTAAGAAGTAAAAGTCGGTAGAGTATGGAGAATCCTACACAGTGCAATGCCGATTTTCCAAGCGAATGCGCGCCAAACCACCTGAGTGAGCCGTCTCATGGATGACGCTGCCTGTTAATCATACCCGTCACCAAACAGATTGAAGTGATTCAGCAGATGATACACAGAAAGTGGTAGCCCTGTCGCTTCGCTGATTTTTCTCAGAATATTACCCCACATCAGCCAGTCCCATCATAGCAAAATCAGCTCTGGGCGATGCTCTCCTTCACTTCCTCCAGCAGCGAATCGCAGCCGTCCTCAAGAAGATCCAGCACGGTGTCAAATCCCTCATCGCCACCGTAGTAAGGATCCGGCACAGCTGACGCACGGTGGTTTGTCAGGTAGTCGCAGAATGACCGCAACTTGTCGCTGTACTTGCCATCAGAATCCAGTGCACGTAGATCGCGCATATTCTCGTCATCCATCGCCAGAATCAGGTCGAATTTTTCGAAGTCTTCGCGTGTCACCTGCCGTGCCGCTCCCTTGATTACCACGTCCCGCTTCGCACCTGCATGTTGCATGCGCTTGTCTGGCGCATTCCCTTCGTGATAACCAATCGTCCCCGCAGAATCGCATTCTACGTGATCACTAATTCCCTCTTTATCAAGTACCTTGCGCATGACGCACTCACCAGCAGGCGAACGACAGATATTGCCCATACAGACAAACAGAAGGCGAAATTTTGATGATTGAGATGTCGACATCGCGGCACGGTGTACTGAACTTTGTCAAAATCAAGCGCCGTCACACGACAGGCAAGTGCTCGTCTAACACTGAGGTCAAATCCATTACCGAATCCACCGTCCAGGTCGCCGTCACTCCTACGGCGTGATGCGTCTGAACGCGCACCGTCGTGGGTACGCCTGCATTGTGTGCCATCGCAATATCACGGTCGGCATCACCAACCAGCCATGAGCGCGTCAGATCAATATTCAACTCCTCTGCTGCAGCAAGAATCAGCCCTGGCCTGGGTTTCTCCAGCGGCTCAGATCCCGGCAATCCAGTGAACGCGTGGATCGAATCAAACTGCGCTTCATACCCTAGAGATTCCTGCATTTGGCTATGAAGATCCTGCAACTTATCGATCGTGATCAGCCCCTTGCTGACACATCGCTGGCTTGTGACCAGTGCGGTCAGATAGCCACGTTGCTTGCACAGCTTGAGGGCTTCCCGAATTCCTTCAGTCAGGACAAAATCGCTCCAGCTCGTAATATAGCCACTTCCTGGTGACACGTTGACGACACCGTCACGGTCAAAGAAGACCGCTGGACGTTTTACATTGGAATCTCTACAATGATGATTTCGTTCCACAATCAATTAGAATTTCTGGAGCCTACTGCGACATCGGAGCAATCACACGAAAGATTTTTCAGTGCCAAAATCTACATTTCCACCTGATAATGCGCTGCAAGATCACGCGTATCCCAACTCAGACATTCTACTTTCGAGAATCCCAGCAGCGCTGCGGTCTCGTGAACGACAGCCTCTGAAGCAGCTTCGATCTCAACAAAAGGAGGAACGCACTCCAGTCGATCGTGATAATCGTCGATGACGACCTTGGCTCCGCTCTCTGGCAGCAGATACTCCTCGCGCCATTTCCTCGTTTCTGCGATTTCGACATACCCTAGCCCTGCCAGAATCTGTCGCATGGTATCGAAGCAACTGACGATCACTTCCTTTTCATCCATCACTTTTACCGTGTCCTTCCGCAGGCGTTTCTTAAAAGCCAGAACCGATTGCTCCCCTTCCCTGCGCAGACGCAGCGCATTACCTGCTTCACGAATGGCTCCTGACTCATCATCATAAAAGACCGCGTGCATTTCTCCTGAGAATTCGGGCTCGGCGTGAAGCTCCTCCAGTCGACTACGTAGCGTCCGCAGGTCTACTTCAAGAATTTTCACTTCGATTTCTGCTTCAGCCTTCATAGCCCGGAGGGTGCCACGCTCTCCTCCGCAGAGCCAAAGAAAAGACGATCAAAATCTTCAAAACGCGGCTTGGCTGCAGGAGGCCAGAATTCTTCAGCCAGAATCGCTTTGGCCGCAGATTCCGCGCAGAGCATCGCCTGCTCCAGGACGTTCTCATGCAGGCCAACCCAGGTCGTGATCGCCGTATCGCCCGCCGCTCGGGGCAAATTAAAGTAGCCAGCAGAAATTGGAGTATCCCCGTCTATCCCACGGCGCAATGCGAGCACATACAGTGGCAATTGTAGATTCACCCAACGCATCATCCTTCCGTCGGGGCGCTCGAACAACAGCCACTGTCGGAGAGCATCAGGATCTTCTGTGCGTTTCAAATACATCAGGTGCGCATCTGCGGGTTGCGTTGCCTTGTTGGAAGTCTTGTAGTCCAGCACACGCACTGCTCCCGTTCTATCATTACGATCAATGCGGTCGATCATGCCGACAATTTGCGTGCCACCAATTTCCCACGGCAGGTCACGATCAAACCGCCACTCGACCTCTTCGATCCTCCAGCCAAGCGCAAGATCCTGCACATGCACCTCTGCCGCCCACGCCAGGCGCTGCCGGGCGGCTTCCAATTGAATCCGCACCGGCACCGTAATCACGCTGCCATAGCGGCGTTCGATATAGCGATCCGCAGCCTCAAGCAAGAACGCTTTAACTTCACTCTCATCCTCACAAATCCGCATCGCTTCGTCTCGACCGAGGCGCTCAAGGGCATCATGACAGAGATTCCCAAACTCCATGGGATTCATTTCCTGCTTATCCGCATCCACTTCACGCATTCCAAGCCCATGACTGAGATAGAAACGGAAGGGGCAGGAAAGAAATGCAGAAAACGCAGTGACTGACAACCGCGAACGAATTCGCGCGTCTTCTGGCAGCGCCATTGGCTTTAATTTCCACGCCCTCTGCCACGGTGGCGACGCGGCAACCTCATCCGGCGAACTCTCTCCCTGAAATAATTGCAGAGCCCGCTCAGGCAGTCGTTCCTCTGCACATTGAAACAACAGTCGCGATGGCCGCAGAGGATCGCCGTTGTCGCGCGTGCGACCAACGATTAAATCGACCCGTCCATTGAGTTCGCGAGCTGCCAAAAGCGCTGACAGAAGGTAAGCGTCCCTGCCCAACCTGCGCTCATTGTCCTTCATGCCCAGCAGCACTCGCGCCTGGTTCGGCAGAAAGGGATCCCCTACAATTGCCTCGGGCAATGCCCCATCGTTGCATCCAGTAATAATTAAGTAAGGTGCATCCTCCCACAGAAGCTCCAGCCATCCCAGCAAATCCAAATCATCTCCAGTACGTTCCTGATAACACGCGATACCAGAAAGCGAATGCAACAATAGCTCCAGAGAATCAGCCGCTGCCAAATTTATTCTGGCAGCCTTGGCTACCCGGCTTTGCATCGCCTCCAGACCAGTGCTGATCTCTGCCGCAATCGCACTGAATGAGTGATCGTCGGCCACTTCACTATGAAACTCTCGATATCCGAATAAGAAGGCAAGCCAGCGAGTCACGCATCCGCCAAATTCAGCACTCCCAGCACGATCAAATTCGTCCAGCCAATCTGCGGTTTCCACAATCAGCCGTGTCGCCTGGGGTGTCACTTTTGTTCCACGACGCACAATCTCTAACAGATCATCAATCGTGTCGGGCAGATGGTTGTCCCGCAGCGCATCCATTTCCACCAATACTGCAGCTACTGACCATTCGCTATCTTCTTTCGCGATAGCACGCAGGTAATCGGGATTCAGCATCAATGCATGAAAAGCGCGAAATGACCGAGTCCGCAAAAGATCGCCCAGTAAGGTCAACGCATGCGCCAACTGATGCCGAGCAAATGGGATACCCTCAGGATTAAATGAATCGACTCCCTTCTCTTTCAGCGCACTCTGCAAATGAGGGGTCACATCAGGGTCAGGCACTCCTACCGCCACTGCTCCAGGAGTCGCGAACGTTTCCAATAGTTCCACTGTCAGTATCGCCTGGGCTCGAGGGTTCGCGGCCAGATGAATGGTCATTTTCTCATCGGGAATCGAAATCTCCCTGCCAATCCAACGGGCAGGAATCGGGCGCCCCCAGCCATCGAACATCGATTGCAGATCCTCTGGCGCGTACACCACCACTTCCATATGCCCTTGCTCGCTCAACTTCTCCAGCGCTTGAATTGCGATCTCGCTGGGATCAGGGGTCGCCAGCATCACGACTGATGTGACTCCTGCGGGAAGAACCGCCTCTCTGGCAGCGCGCGCCCGCACCTCATGGCAATCCATCTTTCTTCCTCGGCGCAAAGTTCCGGCCATTCGCCGTTCCAACGCTGCTAGTTCTTTCCACCGATCTAGTTCGTCCAACACTTTGCCAAATCGGCGCACTGCCGATGCTACAGTCAGCCCTCCCTCCCCCAATGCCATCCGCAGGCGTTCTAGTTGCATTGCCGTTTGCATCGCCCAGCCAAATCCCCGATCAACCGGATCCACTGGAAATAAATTGCGACAGGATTCTAATTCCACTTCCTGAAGCGTGCTGATCCATGCCAATAACGTCTCCAGCGAAGACGCCGCCTCACTGGTGCCGTCAATACTTGTCAGGAAATCTGGCGGCACGGTTATCGGTGGAATCACCACCGCATTTTGCTGCGCCACGTGTGCCGCCAGCGCCTCACGCAGTCTGCGCCCGGCAGCACGAGTCGGCACGATCACAAGCAAATTACTAAGATCCAGCACGCCACCTTCCCAGTCGGCCGCAAGATATGCCACAGCGCCATCGAGCAATGGCACATTCCAGTCAAGAAACACGCGCTTGTCCGCACCACCACTGATCGTGGCAAACAATTCATCCTGCTTATAAAGCGTCATTCGGCTCCCATCCTACATCAGGAAATGGCAACATTGGCAATCCTTGAAATCTATTTCCGCAAGCGATTGAATGCCTGCTCAAGGTGTGGCCAAAACGTGCGCGAGGCGCGCTCAACGCTCATTTCTGCCCCAAGTTCTTGCTCGAGCGATGTCATCGCCACGCCATCAATACCACAAGGCGTGATATAGGCAAAGGGTGACAAATCACCACTGATATTGATCGCCACCCCGTGCAGACTGACCCAATTCTTCACGCCAATTCCAATAGAGGCGAGCTTGCGATCTTCCACCCACGCACCAGTCAGGCCCTCCTTCCGCCGAGCATTCACACCCATTGCACGACAGGCTGATATCACACCGTCTTCAAGTGCGCGAAGATACCGATGCAAGTCTTGTCCGAAGTTCCGCAGATCAAGAATAGGATAGACAACCAATTGCCCCGGCCCATGGAACGTCGCCTGTCCACCACGAGAAATCTCGACCACAGGGTGCGGCAGATCATCGCCCCCCAGGCTGGATTGATCTGGCCGCTTGCCAATCGTATATACGGGGTCATGCTCTAAAAAAAACACCGTGTCGGGAGCTTCATTGACGCGACGCAGCTTCGCCTGCGATTCCTGCATCGCCAGCGCTTCCCCATAGTCGATCCTCCCCAGCCATCGGTGCTCGATCGTGTCACTTATCTCACTCGTCGTTGCCATGGTTCAGACCAGTCTGGATTCCTTGATGATGGCTTTGTTAGGATCATTCTCGTAGTAGTGGGTCAATCCGATCGCCAGGGCATCCGCAGCATCGGGTGCGGGCGTCTCCGTCAACCCCAGCAATGCACGCATCATAAAGGCCACTTGTTGCTTGTCCGCCGCACCTTTTCCGACCACCGCCTGTTTCACCCGCTTCGGTGGATATTCATAAATCTCCATTCCGTGCTCAGCAGCAGCAAGTATCGCCGCACCGCGCGCAGCCCCCATCGTGATCGCGGTCCGATAGCTCTGGACATAGATAACGGACTCAATCGCACAGCAATCAGGTTGGTAATCGCGAATCACTGCGTGCAATTCCTCGCGGATCCGCACCAGACAGCTGGACTGCAGCAATTTCTGAGGATTCTTAATCACCCCATATTTCAGGGCCTTGTATTCCCTGCCCAGGCGCTCGATGACGCCGAAGCCAGTGTTACGCAAAGCAGGATCAATGGAAAGGACACGCATAAATGGGAGCAAGATCATCACCCTATCCCACTCAAGGTTACACGCAAGGGCCAGCATCCGAATTGACGAATCCCGAGAACGGATCCACCATGCTCTTCAATAGCACCGTTCTCCCCCTTTCATACACCATTGGAAGCAAACAAAACACCGACTTACATCACTTCAGCAGACGATCGCATACCGAACGACTGGCGACTCTGGGCGCTTTGCGTAGCGGCTGTGGTGACCGTGCTGGGTGTCTATTTCGCCAGCGCCATCAAACAGCCATACCCGGAATGGCCCGCCCAATGGCCAGAATATTTCCTGTTCGCAGACAGGAGAGCCTACTTCAATGTCGCCAATTTCGGGGATGTCATGAGCAACATTCCCTTCCTGTTCACTGGCGCATGGGGCTGCTACTTCATGTGGCATTGTCAGACCCGTCGCGATGGGCATGTTCTTCAGATTTGGGAAAAATGGACAGCCTTCCTGATGTTCTTTTTCGTCTTCTTCACAGGCGTTGGATCAGCCTACTTTCATTTTCATCCAAGCACCGCAACATTGTTCTGGGATCGACTTCCCATGGCGTTTGTCTTCATGCTGTTCTTTGCCCTGGTCATCGGCGAACGCCTTAGCATGCAACTGGGCAAACGGCTACTACCAGTACTACTCTTGATTGGCGTTGGCAGCGTCGTCTATTGGCGCTGGTCAGAGCTTCAGGGAACCGGCGATCTTCGGCTTTACGGAATCGTCCAGTTCTACCCCATGCTGGCCATCCCCTTTCTTCTCATCGCTTACCCGCCGCGATACACTCATTCTCGCTCTTACATTGGCATATTTTCATGCTACTTCCTGGCAAAAATTCTTGAGAACCAGGACCCCTGGGTGTTCTCCTTACTGGGAGAAACCGTCAGCGGCCACAGCCTCAAACACCTCGCCGCAGCTGGCGCAACCTGGTTCATGGTTGAGCTCTTCCGCAAGCGTCGGGCATTACTCTAGCCTCTGTCTTCAATCTTCAATAGGCAATCTTCGGCAACCACAGCACCAACTGAGGAAATACCAGCGCCAGGGCAAGCGCGACCAATTGCAGAAGCACAAAGGGAATCACCCCGCGATAGATGTGCCCCAGTCGGACATCAGGAGGACAGACGCCTTTTACGTAGAAAATGGCGAAACCTACCGGAGGCGTCAAAAACGATGTCTGCAAGGTGATGGCGCAGAGAATCGCGAACCAAATGAGCGGCGCCTGCTCACCTCCATTACTCGCAGCAAACGGGAACACCTGATCACGAACGACTTCCGCAACCAGAGGCAAGACAATGATAGTGATTTCAATCCAGTCCAGAAAGAAACCTAACACAAACACCAATCCAAGTACTACAAGGACAGTCCCATAGGGTCCGAGTCCCAATCCGGCGATGGTATCCTTTATAAGGGCATCACCGCCGAGAAGGCGCAAGGCCAGCGCAAAACAGGTAGCGCCAAGAAATATTGCGAATAAAAACCCTAGCGTCTTCAAGGTTGAATCCAGAGTTTTACGGAACTTTTTCAGAGAAAACTGACGTCCACTGAGCGCCAGCAGCAACGCACCAAATGCGCCGAGTCCGCTCGCCTCAGTTGGAGTTGCGATACCGAAAAAAATGGATCCCAGCACACAAAGGATCAGCGCCAATGTGGGCAGGACTGCCAGCCCCAATTGCTTGAGACTGCTGCGCGGCGCATCGTCATCAAGCGCCGCCATCGGCGCAGCATCCGGCCGAATCCTTGCATAGATAGCGATGTATCCCAGATACAACAGTCCCAGCAGAACTCCGGGCAGGAGTGCTCCCATAAACAAATCGCCCGCTGGAACGCGCAGGCGATCAGCCATCACGATCAACATGATGCTGGGTGGAATCAAAATTCCCAATGTACCCGCAGCACAGACAGTGCCGGCAGCCAATTCCTTACGATACCCCTGCTGCAGCATTGCCGGAATGGAGAGAATTCCTAACAACACCACCGAAGCCCCAATAATCCCAGTCGATGCCGCAAGCAAAATCCCAATGCCTGTAACACTCATCGCCAGCCCACCCTTCACGTGCCGCATCAATTGCTGTGATGCGGCCATCAGCCGTTGCCCCACTCCTGATTCATCGAGTAGATGTCCCATGAGAACAAAAAGCGGCAAGGCGACAAGCGTATCGCTCTCCAGCAGTCCGAAAATTCGCTCGATCACCAGCGAAAACGTTCCAAAATCGAGATCAAAGACCGTGTTACCGTAGACATTGGACGCCGCACAGATCGCAGTAAAAAGCAGAGCAGAGCCGCCCATTGCCCAGGCGACGTGGACACCGCAGAACAGAAAAAACAGGAACGTGCCGAACAATCCTGCTGCCATGTAGGGGTGTGGATCCATCAGTGGGCACTAGAATCGCCAGTTTCATCACTGGACACCCAAAGTCGCACACAACGCGCCAGACTTGCCAGCAGCAGAACTGCAGCGCCGAAGGGAATTATCCCTTTGACGACCCAGCGGAATGGCAACCCACCAGGCAGAGCCGATGATTCCCCTAGTCGCCACGCGGTCTCCGCAAACTCCCAGCCATGAACCGCAAGAAACACGCACAAAGGAATCAACAGCAACAACAGTGAAACCGTTTCCACTACCTTGCGCAGCGTCTCTGAAAACCTGGCGTAGAGTAGATCGACGCGCACGTGGGCATCAGTGATGAGAGCATAAGATAAACCGATCATGGCAGTGCACGCATACAGATGCCACTGCAGTTCCGACAAAGTCGTCAGCGGCCGATCAAATAGATAGCGCAGTGCAACGTTCGCCAGGATCGCCAGCAACAACACAGCGAATAGCCACGCCACGATGCTTGATAGCAATACGATCGCTTTTTCGACCAGGCCTGTGGCACGCAGGATTGGGCTATTCCTCATCTAGATACCCAAGCTTTTTCCACTCCCGGTAGTCTGCGCGGAACGCTGAAAGATCATCCCAAACACGCTTAAAAAAAGGATCGCTGGCACATTGCTCAGTCACCACTTCTTCCCACGCACCCTTAAAGGTGGCCAGCAATTCTGGCGGCCACGTCTCGTTGTGCACGCCAAGCTTAGCCGCGTTGTGCTTGATTACCGAGGACTGCGAGGCCTCACCACTCGCGATGGACTGCAACACGCAATCGCGACAGGCCAACTCGATGATCGCTTGCTGGCTGGCCGATAATTCTTTCCAAGTGTCCCCGTTGATCAACAACTCGAGCGCAGTGGTCTGCTGGTGCCAGCCGGGGAAATAATTGTAGTCGGCCAGCTTATGAAACTGCAGATTGGCATCAATGACGGGCATCGAAAACTCGGTTGCATCGAGCACGCCCTTCTCCAGCGCGGGGAATATCTCACCACCTGGCATCGCCTCTACCGAGACTCCAAGTTTTTCCATGACATCGCCCCCCAGTCCGAAGAAACGCATTTTTAGTCCTTGTAAGTCTGCTGGTATCTCAATCTTCTTTTTAAACCAGCCAGAGGTTTCCGGAGGCAGAATCGTGAGGATAAAAACCTTCACGTTGAGCCCGGCGTCGTCATACATTTCCTGATAGAGCTGCATGCCATTGCCTTGATAAAACCAGGCAAGATACTCGCCCAACTCAGGCCCGAAGGGGACGGCTGAAAACAACGGACTGGCTGGCAATTTGCCCATCCAGAATCCTGCAGCGGCATAACCAGCCTCCACTTTGCCTGCTGACACCGCATCCAGCACCTCCATCGCCGGCACCAGTTCGCCCGGATCAAAAATGCGCACCTGCAATGATCCACCACTCGCTTTCTCAGCCTGACCAGCAAAGCGCACCACGCTATCGCCGATGATTGGCAAATCCTTGTTGTAACTTGAAACCAACTTCAGCGACACTTTTCGCGACGACTCCGCACTCGCTCCGCCGCCAGATTTCCCTCCACACGAAGACAGGCAACCTGCCATCGCAACAATGGCAATGCTGCCCAGGGAACACGGGCGAAATAATGGATTGAGAAAATGACACATCGGCGGTGAGCCTGCCAAAGGCACGAGACGACAGCAAGCATCCCCTTCGACAACTTCCGCTGGCTGCAGAATCGCTTTTTCCTATGGCGTTTCCGTCGGTTTTCGGAATGATGGCTCCATGAATCGAGGACACTTCGCCATTTCAATTTCCCTGCTGATCACGCTGACAGCCCCCCTTGGGCACGTCTGTGCCCAAGGTTCGAAGGCCGACTATGCGCGCGCGGACAACTTGCGCAAACAGGTATCGGGCAAAGTATTCCGCGATCAAGTAACGCCAAATTGGATTGACTCGCAGGACGCATCCTTTTGGTACCGACTGCGCACAGCACCAGACCAGCAGCGATTCGTCCTGGTAGATTCTGAAAAGCAACAGCGCGGCGCTGCCTTTGATCATGATGCACTTGCCAGTGCTCTGACAGAAGCGACCGGGCGAGAAGTCGCGGCGCATAACCTTCCATTTCGCTCCTTCGATTTCATTGAAGATGGCGCCGCAATCGAGTTTTTGGCCAAGAGCATCGGCTACCGCTTCGATTTAGAGAGTGAAACCGTCACTGAGATCAAACTTCAGGCATCTGCCAATGGCACCACCGTTCCCGTCTTACCTTCCATCCGCACCGCACGGTCAAATAGAGAAAATGGAGACAGCACGGAGATCACCTTCATCAACAAAACGGACGAAGCATTGCAACTTTTCTGGGTCAACAACACTGAGCGCCCGACACCTTACGGCTCACTGGCTGCGGGTGAACGTCTCGACCAGCACACCTATGCCGGTCATGTCTGGCTGGCTCAAGGTGCAAATGGAAAATCGTTGGGAGTCTTCGAGGCAACTGCCCGCGCTGGCATTGCCGTCATCGATGGCACATGGAAGCCAGCGAAAGATCAGGAAAAACCCAGGCGGCGCGATCGAAGACGCAGTGTCAACAGCACCTCGCCAGATGGACGCTGGCAGGCGACCATCCGCGATCATAATGTAGTCATCGTTGATACGTCGACGCATAATGAATCAACGCTAACCGAATCTGGCACAAATCAGGATCCGTTCCTCCCGCGTTTTTACTGGTCTCCCGATTCCCAGCACCTGGCGACGATTCAGGAAAAACAGGCCGAGCCACGGACGGTTCACCTTGTGGAATCATCACCGGAGGATCAACTGCAACCCCGACTCCACAGCTTCGACTACGTCAAGCCGGGCGATCCATTGGATCATCCGCGTCCGCGCATGTTCAACATCGCCACCCGATCAGAAACGGTCATTGACGACCACTTGTTCGCTAATCCATGGCGGCTATCAGAATTCCGCTGGAGCGCCGACTCAACGCGGTTTTCATTCCTTTACAACCAGCGGGGACATCAGGTTTTTCGACTCGTCGCTGTCGAGGCAGACACAGGCACGATCTCCTCATTGATCGAAGAAACACCGGAAACATTCGTTTGCTACTCGTCGAAATCATTCTATCGCCCGATCGAAGCATCCAACGAAATCATCTGGATGTCGGAACGCGACGGCTGGAATCACCTTTACCTGTTTGATAGCCGGACAGGGAAATTGAAAAACCAGATCACCCGCGGAAGTTGGGTCGTGCGAAAAGTGGATCGAATCGACACCGAGAATCGACAAATCTGGTTTCAAGCGGGCGGGGTGGATGCTGATCAGGATCCCTATCATCTGCACCATTGCCGGATCAATTTTGATGGCACCGATCTCGTCCAGCTGACACAAGGCGACGGCACACACAGCATAGAATTCTCACCAGACGGCCAATACTTGATCGATACATTCTCTCGCGTCGATTTGCCACCCGTCACAGAATTGCGGCGAGCAATCGATGGCACGAAAGTAATGGATTTGGAAAATGCGGACGCTTCAGCGCTCACGCAATCCGGCTGGCATATCCCCGAAAGGTTTACCGCCAAAGGCAGGGATGGGGAAACTGATATCTGGGGTGTCATTTACAGGCCCTCCAACTTCGATCCGAACCAGCACTATCCCGTCATCGAAAAAATCTATGCCGGCCCCCACTCAGCACACGTCCCCAAAAGTTTCTCGACCAGCGGATCAGCCATGGCCGAGTTGGGTTTCATCGTCGTGCAAATCGATGGCATGGGAACCTCTTACCGATCGAAGGCATTTCACGACGTCTGCTGGCAGAACATTGGCGACTCTGGATTTCCTGATAGAATTCTATGGATCAAAGCTGCCGCCAGAACGCGTCCATGGATGGATCTGACGCGCGTCGGAATCTACGGTGGCTCCGCCGGAGGTCAGAACGCCATGCGCGCACTCATCGCCCACCACGATTTCTATCATGTCGCTGTCGCCGACTGCGGATGCCATGACAACCGCATGGATAAAATCTGGTGGAACGAACAATGGATGGGCTACCCAATCGCCGAACATTACGCCGCCTCATCGAATGTCGATCAAGCCTATCGCATGCAAGGCAAGCTAATGCTCATCGTCGGCGAGCAAGACCGCAACGTCGACCCCGCCTCCACCATGCAAGTTGCCAACGCCCTCATCAAAGCCGATAAGAACTTCGACCTCGTCATCATCCCAGGGGCCGGACATGGTGCAGCCGGAACCCCCTACGGAAAACGCCGCCAACGTGACTTCTTTGTTCGCCATCTACTGGACGTAGAACCACGTCATGCCCCGTGAAGTAGGCACTGTCGAACCAAAAATTCGTGTTCGATCAGAACTAAATTGCCGGTCGATAAAGCATGCTGCTATATGTGGTAAGTTTTTCACTACCGCAGCATTGGTTCTCTTCCTGTTTCCAGAAGTTGCCACCTATTCTTCGGTGTGCGCCAGATGCGGGACAGCAGTAACATATACTCGTGAAGTTTCGCCAATGAACCGCAAAAAAAGATTCTTTGAAGTACAGAATAATCCAATCCGGTGCGAGGTTGATCACACGCACGAATTCAGTGATCCGCAGGTGGGGGATTATTGAAACATTCCGAGATGGAAACTCCGCTGAGACTCGGATTGCGACCGCTCGAAGGCCAGAACAAACGTGGCACACCAAGCGGATCATCTAGGTGTTTACAGGTGTCAGGGTTTAGGATTTCGTCACTCATGTTTCATTTTTCACTTGCCATCCGCTGGGTGCACTCGGACGTTATGTCCAGAAATTGGCATGGATAGAGACGCGAACATCATTGGATACTTTGCAGCGACAAAGAGGGGCGATGTGGTATGCGACGGAGCTGCGTGCATTATCGCGGGATCCTACAAGACAATGAAGGAATACTTGGCAATATCGAAAACCAAGCCCCCGGGGAAGATCAAAATCATTAAGACGCGATTTGGCGAGATCTCATCTGGAATGCGTCGGGGTGGAGCCTATTCGTTTGACGCTGAATCTTATGGCAGATTCTTGCCGCTTGCTCGGGAGGCGGGGATGAGCTGTGACGATGTGGATTTTTCAACAGACGAGGCGAGTGAAGTCAAATTCCTCACCATCACACCAACGGGGACATAAAAAGGCGCGGAACGCCAAGCCCCCAGGGTTAGTCATTGGGAGTCTGTAAGTGGTTGACGGAGCATTTTCAGGGCCGATGAGATGTCATCATTGGTGCGTGAGAAGCGATCGGGCAGCGGTTCGTTTAGCAAAGGGATCAGCGCACCGCGCAGCAGGGCGAGGGTGCAGACGGCTTTGGCATTGCGCAGGCGGGTGCGGTCTTCGCGCCACAGCGCATCGCGCTTCCAGTGATTCTTGTTTTCCACGGCCCAGTGATCGCGCACTTGGCCCGCGAACTGCCGGGGTGAGGTTTGCTCCCGGGTCTGGCTGGCGATGAAGAAGCGCTCGCCGTTGGTTTCTTTTCCGGTGCTGACTTGCAGGGCGTGGCGCCTGACGCTGAGCACTGCGGCGGCGGCGGGGAAGGCCGCTGTCTCTGCTCCAAGGCTTACTGCTCGCAGTTCGCGGTGTTCGACGCGGCCGTGGCCTTTGTCATCTGCCGAAAAAGGGGGGAGTGTCCTGGAGTTGATGTTTCACGGTTTTCAGAAGGGCTGGCTGATTGCCTTTGACTGAAAGGATGTAGTCGCCGCCTTTCTCCATGACGATGGTGTGGGCGGTATCGATCTGGCAATGCAGGGCGTCGGCACTGAGGGTGGCGCCGGCGAGTTCGACTTCGGGGCGGGCGAGCAGCTCGGCAGTGAGGCGGCTTTCGGCTCCGGCATCGGGGGCCACGGCCATGGCAATGGGATTGCCGGTTCGGGTATCGACAATGCTTACGAGCATGCCGAGTTGGGCGCGCAGGTTCTTGCCATCGAGCGCGAGGGTGCGCGGCAGATGACCGTGCTGGGCGCTGACCCAAAGGGTGATCAGGCGCTCAAGTTCACGATGATTGATACGTGCGAGTATGTTGGTGTAGGTGTTAAGACAGGGCACGGGGTAGAAGGCGCTTTTGTTTTTGCCGCCGCGGCGACGCAGGCCGATGGCGGCGCGCTGACTCGGGGTCAGG
>JBNMNB010000044.1:0-37378 GCA_051270635.1 Verrucomicrobiales bacterium
GGCATCAGGATTGTAGCCAGCCTGGAATAATTGGGACTGCTCCCAGATGTCGGGTAGGCCGTCGCCATCGCTGTCCTCGCCAAGATTCAGATCAAGTCGCACCCGTTCGCTCCCCTTTCCCGCTTTGAGATTCCCTGCAGCTTCGATTGGAAGGTACCGAGAACCGTTCATCTCCACAGCCACACTGAACAATCCCTCTGCGACGACCGCTTTCTCCGTGTAAAGAGTCGTGCCACTTCGCTTTTGATCGATACGGATGTTCAGCTCGTAATTCTGGTCCAGGCGAAGCTCCGAATGGATGGGCGTCCTGCCTACTTCGAGATTGTCCCTGAACAGAATAAGTTCCGCACCTTCTGCGGTGATCGTCTGCCCCACCTGATCACGCACCATTCCGTAGATGGTGTAGTGAGGCGCAGGCGGAAATGCCTGCGCCATGACGGCAAAAAGCGTCAAGACACCAGTGAAAACTAGCGGTTTTGGGAAAAAGGCTCTGAAGTGACTCATTTTGTCGGGAAATCGGAAGGACGGGACTCCTTCCTACTAGGGAGTTGGGATTTCACCAAGAACAGAACCCAGTTATTTGGTGAAGATGGAGGGTTTGGAAGCGCAACTTGAATTCCCTTCGCGGTGATCAGCTTCAGGGTTATGGGGCGACCGGATCCGTCGGGAAATCGGTGGGATTTTCCGTTCCAGTCCTTGAGATATTCTTCCAGCAGGCGACGGATCGCAGGCGGGTAGTCGGGCTCAAGCATCAGGTGGCAGGTCACTTGGGTCTCATCGGCTCCTATCAGGCCGCCGCTGGTGGTCAGGCTGCGAAAGATGACGTGGTCGTCGCGGTAGTTATCGTAGGCGGATTTGAAGGGGGCTAACATTGTGTAAAACAGGTTGCGCGCAAGGATCTTCAGGGTGTCCATCAGGCGTTTGCGATTGCCTTTCATTTCCACCAAATCACTGAGTTCTGGAATACCCCTGAACAAGCCTGAAATTGTCCCTTTGGCGAAGAATTGCAGCAGGCGGGGCGAATCCGACTCTCCATCCCAAATTTGTGCCGAAGCAAGAAATCACCCACGAGGACGTCGAGCAAGACACTTGGGCAAAATCCGAGAAAATGCCAAGACCCAAAGAAGCGCCCTGAGAACCGTGCTCCTCGGCGCAGCTGGCACCCTGAATCCGGCTCTACTGTGTTCCGCTTACTTCGACCCTGAAGAAACGGAACAGCGCGTCAGTAGGCTGCTCGACAAATCGGATCGTGCGGAGAGCAGAGACGTTGGTCACTGCAGCCTCCGATTCTATAGTGAACCTTTGGACATCATCGAACCAATTGATCAAATCGGACGATCCCCTGACCAGATAGCTTAGAGTCGGGTCATCGATTCGCACGATATGACTGAGCGTGATCTTGCCATCGACATGAACCACCGCAGTAAGAAGCTCATAGGAATCGGTAGCTGAGGGATCCAGTAGAAATGCATATTCCGCGAAGTTAGTGATGCCATCATTGTCAAAATCTGCCGAAGGAAGCATGGCCTCGGTTGGAGTGCCCTTCGGGAAAGCAGTCATTGCCCACTGCGTGAAGCTGTTGCCGCCCGTCGCTGTTGACGCTTGCCAATTGCTGCCTTTGTCACCAAGGCCCGACGGATTGGCGCGAACGAGCCATGCTCCCGAGCCATCAGCCGCTTCTGGCCAGTCGGGCCCGTCACTGTAATTGACACTGTCTTCAATGAGCAACCGCACATCGTCCGGCTCCGCGGCTGCAATCCGTCGATAGAGATGGACAGCACCGCCTCCGTCGTTCAGTTTTGCCCCATCTGACCACGGGCCAACCAGAGGAATGGATGAATCAAAGCCGTGGGATTCATTGAACAATGAGGCGAGCGAGGGATCGAGCGGATCAAAGGCGACGAGTCTTATTGAAGCGCCTGGTACCAGAACAGTCTCACTGGAAAAATTGAAATCGACTTCTCCCCGAAGCTGCCAGTTAGCAAGACTTTCTTCAGAGGTAGCGGTGTTCAATACCGTCACAAATTCGAGGTTCTCATCTGGCCCATCGGGGTTGTAGTGAACTTCACTAATCACAACCGGGCCTACGCGAGGCGCATTGCCGTCTGTGATATTCAATTCGCCGAATGTCGCCAGTTTCATAGGATAAAGAGAGCCCGCTCCATCGGGCCATCGACCGAATGATTCGCCGCGTGCGGATACACCAAAGTCCACCTGGTCCGAGAACTGGAGAGGATTTCCATCCGTGTCAGCACGCACGAGAAATACTTCATCTCCGCTACGTGAACTGAGACCAAACAATCCTTCCGTTTCGCTAATCGTAAAGAAGCCGCCGGGAGGAACTACGGAACCAGCTGGAATCTTGAATCGTCCCAGATTTGCGGTGTCATCGCTAAGCAGCCAGCCCGAAATATCGATCGCCGCTGTGGTCGCATTGTATAACTCAACTTGATCACCAGCCCCTGCTTGGCCGTCGGCGAGTACCTCGTTGACAACGATGCCCGGGGCGGCGCCGCTCGCCCTGCCAGGTGAACCGAGGTAAGCGATACTTGATTGCCAATGGTTCGGGTCGGCGAAGTAATTGTTCCTTTCGGCCAGATCACTGGGAAGAACTACATTCGACAGGCGCAATTCCAGCGAACTGCCATGACCATCAGCGCGCTCAGGCCATGCGCCAGAATCGCCAAATTGGAAATCGAAAATCTGCGCACCATCCGCTGCCGTAACGATGAGTGATTCGCCGCTGTTGGAAAGTTTTCCGCTCCATGGCCCGACAACAAACAGTGCCCCTTCCGCAGCCCAGGGGGACTCAGCATTCTGGTGCAGGGCGTTGAACTTGGCGAGATCTCCAACGACGACAATAAGTTCCCCCACAGGCAGCAACGTACCAGTTGGAAAAACGTAATCGATCGCACCGGAGACAACGACATTCGAAAAATCCACAGGAAGCTCGGCCACGTTCTTGAATTCAAGAAATTCTGTATCGGCATCCGAAGATGGATTGTAATGAATTTCTGTTAGCAATACGCTGGCCATCGACGCCGGAGGAGAAGTCGTCACGGAGAATGTAGCTTCGTTCAATGCCGACCATTCATCACCCTCGAGAGCGCGTGCACGAATTGTCGTTGGTGATTCAATGACGATATCTGCGGCACCAGTAGCTTCCTTTGCCAGGAGTCCGAGATCAAAGCTGAGGTCAGAGCTGCCTGGGCTGTTTTGATGCACTTCGACCGCGAGCAGGTTGCGTCCTCCGATTAAAAGATTGGCTGGAATATCAAATGTCAGGTAATCGGATTCTGCCGCGCCAGTAAGACCATCGACCGCCAGTGTTTCAAAACTGATTACCCCTTCAGGAAGATTGTCGCGAATAACTTCACTACCGTTGAGATAAACGACCGCTCCATCATCACGAAGCAGTTCGATGCTCAAGTCGGACATCTTCTCCGGACTGGCGACGTCAAACGCAAGCCGGAAGTAATTTGTTGGACTCTTGCTCCCACCGGCCCCGTTAGACTCTATCACCGTCACTTCGTCTCGCTCACCATAGCCAAGTTGCCCTGCTCCCTCATTCCAATGGCTATCGTCAAACCCACCCACGCGCCAACTGGTTCCGAGATCCACACCGTCGTCAGGAAACTTCCAGATTGACCCACGAGGCACAACAGTGACCGGCCTTGTGCCACCTGCGAATGCCCGCGCACCAGGTGCAATATCCCCACCGGGCAACCGAGGATCACTGCCATCCGTCGTATAGTAGATAGCACCACTCGCCGTGGTGAGCCTTGGTGCGTAACCCGGAGCGACCAGCCCCCCTCGCTGCAAAAACTCCGGCGTTTCTACAGGATAGAGAGCTGCCCCACGCACCCGTGTGGCACGCAGTTGATCAAGCAATATCTCAGTCCGCTGAGGGAACCAAACTTCCTTGAAATGGTTCCATTCTGTCATCCATTCGCCATCCCGATCCCACGGTAGACGCGTGGCACTTGACGGTTGCCAGCGTGCGGTTTCCGCAACAATCGGAACAAAAATTTCCTCCATCCGGTAATTGTAAACTGCCGCTACTTTGTCAGGGGTCAGGAGGCCATCATTAAAGCAGAATTTGTAGATTCTGTCGCGCATCAGCACGCGGAAATCGTCATGATTGAGGAGTCGATGGAAGACTCCATCCGGCACGTCGATCGCGACCGCATTGTTGCGAACGTCCTGCAGCATGATATCCGAGTCCCAACAAAAAAACTTCCAGCCACCGCGTCCAGATTCCTTCGGGCCGCCAGCCATCCAGTTATGCTGCGCCGTCCAGTCCCAGGTATTTCCAGCGTAAAAATTGAGTAGCATATAGTCTGCTAGATTCTCGACATCGATCATTTCCTTCGCATCTTCGTAGCTGGAAATGCTGCTCTTCATCTGGCTCCACGTCGCCGACCATCGGTCGCCACCGCCATGGTCACTGCCGGTTCTCGCGGAATTCGTGTAGTGATAGTCTTCGGGCTCTCCGCCTAGATAAGAAGCCAGATACCCGGGCATCGAGCGCTCATGAAAGTGATAGAGCCCGTGATACTGTCCGTTGACATAGAGCTGGACGAAGCGTCCGTGCAGGGACTCTTGCCCCATCAAAAACTGCATGTCCGCAATCCAGCGATTCCGCACATACTGCGCATCACCGTGACGATTTCCTACCGGTGGATTGCTCGGCAGTGCCAGCCAGAAGAAGTTGTCATGGGATCCGCTGCGTAATTGCAAAATATCAAATTCATCCGCTGATTTTTCGCTATATGGATGCCCCTTGAAAAGTGGATACCGAAGCTTCGTTGCTCCGTAGATTCCGCGAAAGTAAAGTCGGAAATTGTTCTTCGGTGACCCTGTACTTGCGCCACCGACAAGTTTGATTCCGCAATCGACCTGAAACCCCTGCTCGCCACCAGCAGGATCAAACAGCTCGATCGAGGTCTCGCTTTCACTAGCGGTGGGAAGTCGCCGATTGGCCGAAAGACAGACTGCCGGGATCGAACGTAACGATTCGACCATCAGCGGGCCGTAAACGTCGTCGCTCGTGATCAATCGGTTATTGCGCCCGTTGAATCCGGACTGTTCCAGGATATCCGCAGTAAAAAGGTAAGTGTGCGTGGTTGCTTGCGATACTGCCTTGCCATCGCGAACAGTGACGGCGCGGATCACCGTCGTTTTCGAAATGGCTAGAGGGGCTGAGTACATACTGCCATCAGAAACAGAGGGAATACCACCGTCCGTGGTATAGAAAATGTCAGTATCGGGATCGTCGGTGCTCAAACTGAGTTCGAACGGAGCATCGTAGTAGCCACGCTCGGAGCTGAACGACGGTGGCAAGGGAGGTGAGGAGAACGATGATGTGTTGACTGCTCCCGGGGTCGGTTCAAGGAGGTAACCCACGGTCACTTCTCCCGACTGCATTTGTACTGTGAGCTCAGGAAGAATCAGCAGGTCAGAGCCACCAACTGTTGCATTCAGGCCTTGGATTGCCAGGACATTGCTCCCCTCAATCAGATGTCCGCCGAATGGAATCTCAAAATCCACGAACTGCTCGGCTTCGGCATCTGGATGACTACCTGAAGCGATTGAGTTCCACTCGATAATCTCCGGGGCATTAAACGAAGCGATCTCAAAGCCGTTGAGGAATGCGACGAAACCATCTTCAAACTTCATCCGCAAGGTCATGCTTACCACACTTCCTGGATTCGAAATCTCGAATGGAAACCTGGTATAGATCGATCCATTGATCGCCTGCATCGCCCGCTTGGTATCACCGTTGACCCCAACCAGGTCACCGTAGCCGAACCCGATCCCGGATGCGGCGCGGATCCATCCAGCATCATCGAAATCAGCATTCGCCCATCCAGCGGTGTCACCTTCCGGCACGTGCCATTGAACGGCGGAGCCGAGTGCCAGCACGGTTGCTCGCGTCGTAGCCAGCCCTCCTCCGTAGGATGTGTCGAGAATCTGTGGCGGGAACTCCGGCGGGAACTCGCTGAGGATGGTTTCTCCATCAGGAGCGACCAAGGCCAGGTATTCGCCATTTCCGCTCAGTCCAAAGTTCGTGTGCAACTCTGTACCCAAGCGGTTTTTTCCGGAAGCCCACACGATCATGTAACCACGGCTACCCAGGGTAACATCGGGAAACGTCCACTTGGTAAGAGTGTCAGGATCATCAGTGAGATGGAAACCCGCCAACCTCACCGGTTGAGCATCCGGGTTGTAAACCTCGATCCAATCCGATGCCTGACCGTCCTCGTCCATAATCGTCGTGCCGTTCGATGCAAGGAATTCGCTTATGAACGGTGCCGCTGGGAGAACGCCGGGGCACATACACAGCCATACTTGAAGGCAAATCCAAGGGAAAACAGCTGGGCTTTTGTGCATAGACAGAATCGTAGAGCAATCCGTCTACGGAACAAGCTCCAACCTATATCCTGGAAATCCAAATAAGTTCCTACTGCCTTACACTGCCTACTTATCGGGAAGCTGTCTCCAGGGACGACCCGCCTTGTACTCGGACAGCTTCTGGCGAAATCCTTGTTCACGCAAAGAGCGCCCTGAGCTTCCGGGAACGGTAAGCGCCAGTGCTTTTTTGATCGTGTCGGACGCCTCAGCAAATTTACCCGTGTTGGCGTACGCCGCCGCAAGAGTATCGAGCGTCGCAGGATTCTGGAAGTTAGTCAGGCGACAGGCACCTTCCGCGAGGCGCAGCGCCTCGGCAGTATTGCGAATGGCAACGTCCGGGTGTGTTGCATAGTTCCATGCGAGGCTGTTCATCACATTAACAGCATCCGGGTGCGCAGTCAGCAACTCCTGGTAGCGGCGCACCGCACCAGTGGCATTCCCAGCTTCCATCTCCGAGGCCGCCAGCGCAAAGGCATAGTTCAAGTCCTCAGGCTTGAGACTGAGCGCTTTACTGAAGTGGTCGACAGCTCGATCGGGATGGCCAATTTGCAACTGCGCCTTGCCAAGCAGCTCTAACAACGCTGGACTCTGTCCGCCCAATTCCTCGGCTTTCGCGAACTGACGTTCCGCTTCCTCCTTTTCGCCAGACTCCCAGAGCACGACACCCAGTGGAATCCGAACACTGATCTGATTCGGAGACAAATCTAGAATTTTAAAATAAGCGGCTGCAGCTGCAGACCATTTGCGCTGGCTCTGCTCGAGTGTTCCGAGAAAGTAATAATCCCTGAGCAGGGCAGCAGACGCTGGGGCGGTTGAATCTGAATTCTCAAAGGCCTGCCTGCTCAGGTGAGAGGTGATCGCGTCACGAGCATCATCCATGTATCCCCCCAGTTGATAAGCCTGAGCAAACTTCAATGCGGACAGCTCAAAGAGCTCCATCCCATTTTTTCCGGGAAACGGAAAAGCTGCATCTCTCGCAATCGCAAGGTCAGCCCCCATCAAATTTGAGTCCTCAATTATCTGCTCCACGGTAACCGGCCCCTTATAGAGAATGGCGACTTTGCCAGCGCTATCCACAAGAAAACTTGACGGCAGCGGGAGTGGCCGTTCACGCGAGATGGAAAGATTGTGCACCAACGTGAGCAGTCGAACTGAATTGGCATCGACCAGTCCGAGTTCAAAAGGATATTGCTGCTGCCCGACGAGTTTCCGTGCCGCGCTGATATCAGGCTTGGAACCATCTTCTGTGATCACTTCTGTGCTGAAGGCAACGACATCAATCCCCTTCCCTTGCAGACGTTGATGTTCCCTCTTGAACTCCGCTAGTTCCGCCAGGCAGGGAGAGCACCAGCTTGCCCAGAGATTTACCAGCGTCATCCGACCGCTGCGTTGTTTCAAGCGGCGAAGATTTCCCTTAAAATCGACGAATTGGATGGCAGGCAACTCTGGCCGATCAAAGAAGACGATTCGAGCTTTCTCGGACATTGTGGGGACATTTGGAATCGAAGGCTTCAAATCAACTGTCCTTGCGGGAATTTTGGCAGGAGTCGCGATTCCAGTTCCCTGAACCAGCAGCAACTGCCGCCCACGCTCGCCTCCACTAAACGATTCGACCTGATCCTGCCCCGGCCACCGAACCTCGATTCGATCGATAGCGGCATCGTCAGGAAAACCGACCGTGAGCACTTTGCTGGATTGACTGAGAAAGCTTTCGCCTGCACGCAGCGAGCGGCTAATGAGCATCGAGTTCCCGTCCTGCTTTTTCACCGTGAGGTTAATGCGGGCACCGATGCCATCGCGGTTGGAGCTGACGCCCTGCAAACGGAGGCTGACATAATGACCAGTGCCTGGGATATCGTTGCGGAGAAATCTGACACGCGGCCCGGTGCGATTGGTCGTCCAAATATCAAGATCTCCATCACCATCCCAATCGGTAATCGCCAGACCCCTGCCATCATCTATCAGGTCCCCACCACTGGACGCGGACACATTGGCAAAGCGCCGAACGGGAGCACCTGGCTCCTGGCCCTGGTTTAAAAAGACACGATTCCGCTCGAATCCGCTGAACGAACTGCCACGGGTAATCATCGACCCCAGTGCATCCCAACTCTTCAAATAGTCGGTGACATTGGATGGCTCTACAGCCTCAGTGGGGGATTGCGCCACGACCTGGCGCCAGTAAAAACTTCACAAGTCTCCGGTATCGTCCGGCTGGGTGATGAATCCGTTTGCCACATAGATGTCTTCCAGCCCATCGCTGTTCAGGTCGATGAATCGCGATCCCCAGGCCCAACGTCCCATAGAGACACCGGCTTCCAGGCTTGCATCAGTGAAGGTGCCGTCGCCTCGATTTATGAAGAGTGAATTGCCGCGCGCGTGACGTTGAAATGCTGCCATATCATCGCCTCCAGCGCCCGATTGAAACTGGCGTTGATAGGTAATACGGTTACCAGCAGAAGACCACATGTTGCTGACATAAAGGTCCATTTTTCCATCGAGATTAGCATCACTCCACGAGACCGACATTCCTGCGGAAATGTCTTCAACACCCGCTTCCGCTGCAACATCGACGAAAGTGCGGCCGCCTTCGGGATGGGGGTCGTTACGATAAAGATTGTTCCTGCCATAGTCATTTGCCACATACAGATCCGGATCACCATCGTCGTCATAGTCTTCCCACGACGCGGCCAAAGTGAAACGTCGGTTATTTTGATCGAGTCCGCAGTCCACTGTAGCATGAGTGAACCGCCAGTCCTGATCGTTGCGAAAAAGCACGTTGCGCCCGCCATTGTTGGCATCGTGATAAGGGATGGGCCTGCCGAGCACTTGCTCTTCGATACTCGACCGCCGCATTGAGTAGCACCCCGCATACACATCAAGATCGCCATCAAGATCAAAGTCAGCGCATGCAAGAGCAAGTGGAGCCGCATCTGGAATCAGTTCACTCCCCTGCACCGTAAATGTTCCTCGCCCGTCATTGCCGAGGAAAATGACACCGAGAGTGGTTGCCAGAACAAGATCCTGATCCCCGTCATTATCGAGGTCAACAAATAGCGCAGACTGTGTCTGGATGCGCCAGTCTACACCTGACAGCGACGATGCATCAAACACCGAACCATCTGCTTTTTGAATGTAGAGCCGGTCCGGCAGCCCCCCAGGCTGACACACGTAGATATCATCCAACCCATCGCCATTGACGTCGCCCAACGCGAGCCCGTGCCACCCGGCAACACTGATCCCAAATTGCTTACCAATCCGCGCTACCCAGTGATCGATGGGCTGGGACAACTGCTCGCTAAAGGATTTCACGCCTTCGAACACAGATCCAGTACAGTCCGACAGCAGCGAACGATTATCATCAGACTTGCCCAGAGATGATTCGAAGCCAGACACGGTGACCGATGCCAGCAAAGGATCGCTTCCAGCTGCAATTGACCAGTTACACTCCCACGTTGATACTTGCTGATACCATCCCGTCGGAATCCGTCCGGTCATCTCGAAATACGCTGTCGTCGACAAAGACCCTGGGGTGTCATCGACAGTGAAAATCTTGAACTTCGCGTGTCGTTCGCTCGCAGCGGAGAAGAGAGCGGTAAGGGCAGTCAATGCATCAACAAAGCCACTGTGGCCGCGATAAGGTTCGTCCTGCAATGCTGAATCGGGCGCAGTCATCACGGTGAATGCCGCATCCTCAAAGGTGGTAACGGTGACTTCTGGAACGAGCCTGGTGCTAGTGATCGACGCTACGGCCATAGATTCAATATCTGCCACGGCAATGGTGCCCCTACCGGATTCGAGGAGGTGCGAGAGTTGCGCCAGCTGACGAGCAGCTCCATCATTGATGATCTCGGCCTTCCAATCGTCTTTCGCTGGTTCGACATGGAGGTCATCGCTCACCAACCCCACAGAGCGAAGCGACACAGACCCCGCAGGCTCTGAGGATGCAGCCCCTTCAGCCGGTGGCAAGACTGCACTACCACTGCCACCTGGTGCCCCCTCGACGGAAGTCGCCCCATCCTCCCCGCCGCTGTCGGTCTCCTGGCGGTTGCAGCTTGCGAACATTAACGCCACAGCAATGCCTGCTGCCAGAATTAGCGGCTTTTCAAAAATCACGGACAGCGGCAGTGACTGAAGCATTTCTCAATGTTCCATGGATACGGAAAGCTGGACAGAAAAATAGCCGCAGGTCAAAAACCTGCGGCTATTCCATTTGTGATTAAAGTCAAAGCTCAGCGCCGTCGACGCAGACACAGCAACCCAGTCAGCCCCGTTAAACCAAGAAGCGCTGTCGAAGGTTCCGGAACCTGGTGAAGAACGATTCCTTGCAGAATCGGGTTATTATCCAACCCTATAAAGTCATCGCCGCCAAACTGCCGTTGCATTGCGATATTGATGGAGCCATCCGCTAACGCAGCAAATTGGCCTTGATAAGCAAAGCTGTTGTTCGCCGCCCACACTCCATCATCGGCACCTCCGAAATTGCCTTCGGAAGAAATATTGTCCACCGCCAATTGGTTATTCACCGCTATGTCCCACACGCGACTGCGGTCTGCGCCTTCGTTGAAAAGCAATTGCACGTCATAGATGGTATCAGGCGTCAGGCCAAGAATTCCAATCGATACGGGACCAGGCGCCCCCTCCCAGCGAATGTCGCTCATCACCTCGGCGAGGTTCGCCGCTGAGGTCGGGTCCGCCCCGGTAAATGCAGGTGCCACCGTCCACCCATCGATTGAGTTGGTAGCCGACGTGGTAAGGGAAACACCACCATTTGTGACCGTTCCACCTCCCGCTTTGTCGCTTTGGAAGTTAACGCCATTGACGATGCGGTCCGCATCGCCAAAAACATCTACAGCGATGACAGCAGAGCCCGGATTCAAAAGCAGATCATCGGGGCTCGTGAATTCATTGATACTACCAGTGATGATGTTGGTGCCGTAGGTCGGCACTGCCAGAAAAATGAGAGCAAGAGCAAGAGCACTAGCACTAGCACTAGCGAGCGGTTTCATAAAAGATATAGAAATTAATTTTGACAGATTGTGAGGAGGCTAGCAGAAATTAAGGAAAGTCGTAAAGAACTAAATGGTTTTTTTCCACAGGACGGTAAAGGTTCCTCTATGCCCGCTTCATCCTACTGCACCCATCTCCTGACCATCGGCCTGACCTTGGCGCTGAGCGCCTGCGGCAAACAAGCGCCAAGTGAGAGCGAAACTTCACCACAAGTGATTGAAGAAGAGCCTGTTCAGACTCAAGATTTGAAACCTTTTCCTTATCCCGAGGATGTGATGAGCCCGGACTGGATGGAGGGGAGGATGCAATTGCAACTGGCCTCTGCGGGGCAGATCTCAGTCGATCACAGTTTCCGCTTTACTGACCAAATACAGGCGAGCGGGATCACATTTCACAACAAAATCGTGGACGACGCGGGAAAAGACTACAAAGCGGTTCACTATGACCACGGCAACGGACTGGCGGTTGCCGACGTCAACGGTGACGGACGGCTCGATCTGTATTTCACGACCCAGCTCGGCAGCAATGAGCTGTGGATCAATGAAGGCGACGGCAAGTTCGCGAATCGCACACCCGAAGCAATCGCCATGGCTGACAAAATCGGAGTTACAGCGTCCTTTGCGGATACTGACAACGACGGTGACCCTGACTTGTTCGTAACCACTGTTCGCGGTGGGAATCACTTCTTTGAGAACGACGGAAAGGGAGGCTTCACCGATCGCACAGAAAGCTCTGGCTTGGGTTATTCCGGACACTCGTCATCCGGTATCTTTTTTGACTATGACCGGGACGGACTGCTCGACCTTTTCCTCTGCAATGTGGGCGTCTATACAGAGAAAGACGAACAAGGCCAGGGCGGCTACTACATTGGCCTGGGAGACGCATTCAAGGGCCAGCTTTTTCCTGAACGTCAGGAGATGAGCATCCTCTATCGCAACTCCGGTAACAATCGATTCGAGAATGTGACCACTGAGGTTGGGCTCGAGGACTACAGTTGGACTGGAGACGCCAGTCCGATCGATGCAAACAACGATGGCTGGACCGACCTCTACGTACTCAACATGCAGGGCCACGACGAATATTACGAGAACGTGGAGGGCAAGAGCTTTAAAAAGCGCAGTCGCGAGGTTTTCCCGAAGACGCCGTGGGGGTCAATGGGGATTAAGGTATTTGATTTCAACAATGATGGGCAGCTGGACTTTTATCTCACCGACATGCACTCAGACATGAGCCAGCATATCGGCCCGAATCGTGAAAAAATGAAGTCTGACATGAAATGGCCCGAGTCCGACTTGCGAAGCAGCGGGATGAGCATCTTCGGGAACGCGCTGTTCCGTAATTCAGGTGACAGTCGATATGAAGAAATCTCGGAGCAGACAGATGCTGAAAACTATTGGCCCTGGGGTCTGAGTATCGGAGATCTCAATGCCGACGGCTTCGAGGATGCATTCATTACATCGAGCATGAATTACCCGTTCCGTTATGGCGTTAACTCGCTCCTGTTAAACGACCGCGGCCAAAAGTTTCGCGACGCCGAGTTTATTCTTGGGGTTGAACCACGCCGGGAGGGACGCACCGCCAAGCCCTGGTTTACACTCGATCCTCTTAGCCAGGACAAGGACCACCCTCTCGTAAAGGAACACAATATCACCGAACCCGTAGAAGTCTGGGCCGCGGTTGGTTCCCGCAGCTCAGTGATTCTCGACATCGATGGCGATGGAGATCTCGACATCATCACCAACGAATTCAATGACATCCCAATGGTGCTGATCAGCAACTTGGCTGAAAAGAAAGCGATCCAGTGGCTCGCCATAAAACTCAAGGGCACCCAGTCAAACAGCGATGCCCTTGGAGCTGTGGTCACAGTGAAAACAGCCGGAGGCATGAGCTTCACCAAAGTGAATGACGGCGTTTCCGGCTACCTGTCGCACAGTGTAATGCCGCTCTATTTCGGACTGGGAGATGCAACCAGGGTCGAAGCAATCGAAGTCCGCTGGCCCAGCGGAACCGTAATGACATTCCTTGCATCTGATGCTCTTAATCAGCAGATTACGCTCCAGGAACAGTAGAATTCGGAGGCCAGAAACGACATCTAAGAGTGGAATCGCTATTCATCCGGGGAAGCTTCGCCTTCCTCTCGCTGAGGGGCACCCCATTCACTACTCCGCTTGTGAACCAACAGAGTGGCCTATACCTCGCTAGTTACGCTTCAGGCTAGGTTGCCCTGAAAATTGTATAATTTTCTTCGTTTTCAGGCTTGGCGAAGCGTCACGAATGTTTACATTCCGCTCCTTAGCTTTAAAACCCCTGACCCTAAACCTAAAAACCCTTTTATGAAACGGATGGCAAATACTTGGTCTGCCAGCATCGCGCTCGCGCTTGCAACGACGGCTGGACTGTTCTGGGGCAACGCGTCGATCGCGCTTGCCGACACTGTGGTAATCACCGGTGAGGTGAGGACATTCACTAACATTGACACATTAAATCTCGATCCTGCATCTGCAATCATTGCAGTAGACGTGTTTGGCGACGAGGATCGGGAGGTCAATGGAGTGCTCTTCCGAACGGACAAAGATGCTCCGGCCGAAACTCCTGACGGCGTCACTGCCGAAATCACAGCAACCAACAGTATTGATGATTGGTCCAACGCTCCAGATTTTGAAGGATCGGATCCGGATTCTGTGGAAAATCTTTCCCTCATCATGCAGGACATCCGCTGGGAGGGCGCCCCCAACTCGGTATTGATCGATGTAACAGGACTGAACAGTGGCCAGAACTACGAGATTCAGCTGTTATTCAACGAAGGAGCCGATCGCAACCGCGTATGGGACATTGCCGTTAACGAGGAACTGGCAGTGGACAATATTTCTTCCGAAGGCATCTACGGAGGTGACGATGAGGGAGTATGGGATACTAACAATAGTGCAGTCTACAAGGGAACGTTTGCGGCCAGCGGTGATGGAGAATTAAATATCGATATGGCAATGGATCTGGGAGGAGAGCCTCAAGAGGGAGCGGACAACAATCCGATCATCCAGGCAGTGATCATTAGCACCGTGGGCGATCCGGCACTCGTCGGCTGGTGGCCCTTGACGGAAGGCAGCGGTGACGAATTGAACGACTCCTCAGGAAATAATGATGCAGCAGAGCTTGTGGATGGTGAGTGGATCGATGCGACTGGTGATAACCTTCCCGACTTCCTTGCGGGACAGCAGGTGCCTGGTTTCGATGGTGATGCCACTTATGCGCTACTCGGCGAAGAGGCCATTCCAACGCTGGATGAGGACACTGCTCTCACCATCGCATTCTGGTCCAACCAAGTGGCCGGTGGATCGGGTGTGAACAACATCGTCCTGGGCAATCGCTACCAAATCGACGGCACAGACTTCGCTCCACGTGAATTCATCAAGTTCACCCCAACCCAGTTTGAATTCCATCAGAACGGCGTCGGTGATGAAAATGTGGCCTACGATGAGCCTATTCCGGATGATACTTGGACTCATCACGCCATTGTTAAAGAAGGAAACAATTTCGCCTATTACCGCAACGGTGTTGAAGTGAATACCCACGAAAATTCAGGCCTCTACCCAATCAACCCGCTGCCCCTCTTCATCGGCGGCCAGCAGCCTGGCGGTGAACACTGGTCTGGATCGCTTGCCGACATCGGCTTGTGGACGCGCAGCCTGTCTGCCGCGGATGTCGCCGCGATCGCGTCTGATGGAATTGCTGCTATTTCTGGAATTACTGATGCGGACACGGACAATGACGGGATGCTCGACTCTTACGAGGAGAACAACGGTCTTGAGATAGGCGTAGACGACTCTGCGCTTGATTTGGACGAAGACGGCCTTACCAACATTGAGGAATTTGAAGGAACCACGGACGCGGAGGGCAAAAGGATCAGACCCCAGACGCTCGCCAACAAAGCGGATTCTGATGAAGATGGACTGAGCGATAAAGTCGAAACGAACACAGGCACCTTCGTAAGCGCTGAGGACACAGGAACGAATCCCCGTAAAGACGATACCGATCAAGACGGTCTCAAAGACGGCGCGGAAACCCAAACAGGTGTGTTTGTAAGTGCGACCAATACCGGAACCAGTCCCCTTAACGATGACTCTGACGGAGATGGCCGGAAGGATGGCAGAGAAGTTGCGAGCAACACCGATCCGAACGACTCAAGCGACCCTCCACCACCGGATCCGACCGATATCGTCACTGGATACTGGCCAATGGACGCCGATCTCAAGGATGCCAGCGGCAACGGTGGCGATGGCATCTTGATGGATGGCGACGATGACATTCCCGATTTTGTCGAAGGCAAACTGGGCACAGCTTTGTCGCTGGACGGCATTTCAGAGTATGTCGAAATCAATCCTGACCTCGAAGACCTTTACAGCGGTTACGATGTCGATGCTGGTGAGCCGAATCCTGACGGATTCTCCGTCAGCGCCTGGTTCAAAGTGGGACTTTGGGACAAGAGCTGGCAGGCCCTGGTCGCTAAGGGAGAAGGCAATCGCTGGCGGGTTCACCGTCGTGGCGGGGAAACCGTCATCACCGGCAATGGCGGAAATGGAGACGTTCCTAACAACTCACTCGTCGAACCCGAAGATGACGAATGGCACCACCTGGTGCTCACCAGCAATCCAACGGAGGATCTGGCTCAGCTGTGGGTAGATGGGCAACTGGAAGGAGAGAACTCCGGCTTGAATCTGGAAGACAATGACAATCCGATGATGATCGGTGAAAATCCGGACGCACGCAATCGTACCTGGAACGGTCTGGTGGATGACGTCGCCTTCTTCAAGAGATACCTAACCGAAGAGGAAGTTCTGATGCTATGGAACGATGGTGAAGGTGCGACAGTCGGCGAAGTATTCCTCGGTGCGGCGGGAGGGCTGGGCTTCCGAGTCACCAACGTTGATTACGTCAATGGTGCCGAAGGTGCTGCGGATCAAGTCAGAGTAACTTGGGCATCGAGCAACGGTGCGTCCTATGCGGTGGATTCATCTCAAACGCTTCCAGAGATTACCGACGCCTGGCAAGAAGTCGCGGACGGCGTTGCAAGCGACGGCGACTTGACTTCGTTCGACGTCACTGTGCCTCAAGATGCAGTTCAGTTCTACCTGCGCATCCGGAAGGAATAGTCCATAACATTGGAAATCATTCCCTTCATCTTTGATGGGAGAAAATATCAATCAATCGATGAGGGGCAGGGAAACCTGCCCCTTTTTCTATCCTCATCCTCTCTTACCAGACAAACAAGACACATCGAATTGACCGGATCGACCGCAGTCAAAGGTTTCGCGACGCCTGGTTCACACTCGATCAACGGAAAGTCCGCTGGCCCGGTGGGCTTTCCTGTCCCGACCGATCTTAATCCAGAGCTTGTGCTCGAAGCATCACTAAACCTGTTTAAATTAGAATGAATGCAATCGGCTGGGCACCACTCAAGTTTGAAATGCGGGCCACGTGAAAATTTTGATTGCTCAACGACGATTGAAGTCGCTATAAGCTTAGCAAACCTCAACTTTCCGTTCCCAGCCAGTCGGTGTTAGTCTCAAATACTGGTTGTCGGAGCGCTTTCAGTCATCATGAAAACTTCCACTTTAAGAAGCAGGCTCCTTACCGCAGTGTTACTAGCCGC
Organism: Verrucomicrobiales bacterium; assembly: GCA_051270635.1. Classification (GTDB taxonomy): domain Bacteria; phylum Verrucomicrobiota; class Verrucomicrobiia; order Verrucomicrobiales; family DEV007; genus JAGROY01. The sequence goes on from JBNMNB010000044.1 coordinate 17,069, forward strand.
AGGATTGATATGGCACAACGGCTCTTCAGCTTTCGGTCAGGATGAGACCAAGTTGCTGGACACAGACAATAACAACGGAAAGATCGTCATCTTCCATGGCCCTGATGACCTGCATCTGGATCCAGCGACAGCTGTTATTGCTGTAGATTGCTATGGTGATGACGATGTTGTTGTGAACGGAGTGACATTCATTGCCGACAAATCGGATGATCTTACTACAGGAGAAGCAGAGGCTAACGGTGTAAAGGTAACGACGACCGCGGCAAACCAGATCGATGCCTGGTCAGCCACGACTACTTTCGAGGGGGCTGATCAAGACTCGGCGGACAACCTGGCCACGGTCATGGAGTCGATCCGATGGGAGGGGGCGCCGAATCCCATCACGATCGAGATTGAGGGCCTCACTCCAGGAACACTCTACGAATTGCAGCTTCTCACCAACGAGGGTCGTGGTCCGACCCGCTATCGCGTATGGGACGTTACTGTAGAAGATGAGTTGGTGGCAGATAACATCACCTCGATTGGTCGCTTGAATGAAGACGAGTGGGACGAGACCAACAGTGCTGCTTATGTGGCGGAATTCAAAGCTCCAGACGATGGGATACTCAATGTTGAAATGGCACAGGATTTAGGTGGAGATCCTTCCGGGGGGGTGGACAACAACCCAATCCTCAACGCCATTGTTATCCACAAAGTCTCAGCCGGGGTGCCAGCATTGATAATTGAAGACGGAATCGTGGGCAATCAGGCGTTCGGTGGTGCAATGGGAATGGATTTTGTAGTCAACTCACCTATCCAAGTCGAACAGCTCGGGGCCTTCGACAGTGAATCCGACGAACTTGGGCTTCCCATCACAGTGGAACTCTGGTCCCGAGACGACGGCGGCACCCCTGATGATTTCACCGATGACTCTGGCGGCGAAATTCTGACCAGCCTGACACTTGAGGAAGAAGAGGGAACTCTCGATGGAGGCACGCGATTCTCGCCGCTGGACCCACCGGTTGTTCTCCAGCCAGGTGCCTACACAATTGTAGGATGGGGATATGGCGAATTCGAGCGAAACTACAACGTCGGCGACGACGATCCCGAAGGCCAGGGACTCACGATCACTGATTCAACCTTTATCAGCTTCGTTGGTAGTTCTCGATTTGGCGATGCTGAAGTGAATGGGCAATGGCCTGCGACTCTGGACGTAGGCCCTGTCAATCGCTACGGCGCAGGCAATTTCACATTTAGTACTACCGGCGATTCAGATGGCGACGGAATGCCCGACTCCTACGAGGAAGCGAACGGACTGAACCCCAGCGATTCTGCAGACGCCGCGCTCGATGCTGACGGCGATGGCCTTACCAACAAGCAGGAATACGATAGGCGCACCAACCCGAACAAGACGGATAGCGATGACGACGGTTTGAGCGACAAAGTAGAGACCGGAACGATGGTATGGGTAAGTGCCGAAGATACCGGGACGGATCCAACGAAACCGGACACAGACCGTGATGGACTCTCTGATGGTATTGAGACCAACAGCGGAATCTTTGCGGGTGCAGAGAATCCAGGAACACATCCCCTGAAAGACGATACTGACGGAGACGGCGCCAGAGACGGGAGCGAAGTCAGCTTGGGGAGCAATCCTTTAGACCCCAATTCTCTTCCACCATCCGACACAGTCGTTTTCACAGGATTCGTTAGCGAAATCTTTGGACCGGATGACTTGCATCTGGATCCGGCAACTGCAGTTATCGCTGTCGATGTGTTCGGTGACGAAGACCGTGAAGTAAACGGGGTATTGTTCCAGACAGACAAGGACGATGAAGGTGTGGCAGAACGCGACGGGGTGACAGTCACCACCACAGCAACCAATTCCATTGATGGTTGGGCCGCTGCCCCGGCATTTGTTGGAGGACAAGGAGATTCTGCCACCAACCTCGGTGAAATTATGGCCGACATCCGATGGGAGGCTGCTCCTAACCCGGTTACCATTGACATCGAGGGATTGACACCCGGTGCGCTCTATGAAATTCAATTGCTAGTCAATGAAGGAGCCGATAGAGAACGCCATTGGGACATCGGCGTTGAAGACGAACTGGTGGTGGATGATTTCGGATCAGAAGGTCTCACTGGAGAAGCTGGTGGGGTCTGGAGTCCCGAGAATTCCTTCACATACACTGGAGAATTTGCGCCATCTGCGGATGGTGTGCTGAACATTGTGATGCAGCAGCATATTGGAGGGCAGGATCAGATGGGCTTGGACAATAATCCGATTCTCCAAGCCATCATCGTGCATTCCACGGGACCAGGGCAAATCTTTCAAATTACTAACCTTGTCCAGGTTGAGAATGAAGTTTCGCTCACTTGGGCGAGCTCTCCAAGTGGCGTTTACTCTGTCGACTACAAACGAACGTTGACTCAGCAATTCTGGATCGAACTGGACGACAGCGTTACATCGGAAGGTGAGACAACTTCCTTCACCGACGATGATCCTGCCCGCACCAGTGAAAGTGAAGGATACTATCGCGTTCGCTCGATCGACTAACTAGAGCTTCCCGATTTGTAATTGAAAAGCGGGTTTGAACACCCTCACTTAGGGCTTGTTCGGAAATTAACTATTCGAAGATGCGCAGGAGTTTTTGTCAGCACCAGGGCGGATTTCAGCGATGATAGCGAGCTATCTGAGTTAAAATCCAACGCGGGTGATGGCCAAAAAGGCAAGCAGATTTGTGCAGGTTATTTCTGAACAGTACCTTAGCAAGAGCCTTGAGCGGAGTGATCAGCGAAGTCAGGCCGTCCGGAATCGAGGGCACTTTGCGCAGCTTCAGGGTCTGCACTTCGCTCATGAATTCCATGCAGGTGTTGGCGCATCTGCCGGTCTTTGTTACATCACGCGTTCAGTCTACAAAAAGCTCCGGCAAGCCGGTGCGCTCCAGATTTATTTGCCTTTTGCTGGTCGTCACCAAGCGCTTTCTGCGCATTTATGGTAATGCTACCAATGTCACGGATCAGTTAGTTGCGGTTGCCCCTAAAACTGCGGCTGCTCCTGATACTGTTGTTGCAGCTCTGGAATGAGATTTCGCTTCATTTCATCTGACAATGGAGAACTGGCAATGGATTCGAGAGCGGAATTCCGATCGTGGTTCAGCCACTCGGAATAGACCTGATAGAGAGACTGGTCTCGATTCGAGGGCTCGGAGAGATTTTCAGCCCAGGCAATGGCCATTTCTGGATCATCGTTGCGAAGGTTATTGATAAGCGACTGCGTAGCCGAATCTCTAGCAGCCCCTTCAGGCAACCCCGCGATCCACTCAGACGCACTGACCGGGTCGACGTCTGACCAACGATCCGCCACTTGGCGCAGCCCATTGTTTCGGGCATTCGAATCAGGAAACGTCTCCAGCCATTCTGCCGCCGCGACGGGGTCTTTCCTGGACCAGGTCGAAGCAATGCTACTGACTGCACTATCGTGGTGAGATTGATTGTCCGGGTTTGCCAGTTTTTCCAAATGACCAGCAGCCATCAAGGGATCGTCATTTGCCATGCTGCTGAGGATCGAACGCAACACCGATGGTTTTTGATCACCAGATAGCTCCATCGCCCATTTGAGTGCTCCATCTGGATCCTCACGACTGTAGGTGTAAGCGACGCTTTGCAGCGCGTTAGCGTACTGTGAGTCCCCTTCCCATTCTTTCAATTTCTCAAGGGCGTTGGGTAGATCATTGCGCGCCAGGTTCTGGAAAGCACTGCCCAGAACGCTATCCTTCAGCTCCGGATAGTCACGCGCCAGCTGCAATGTCTCTTCGGGTGCCTTATCTGCAAGCGAACTAATCGCTTCCTTTATGGCCCGATTCTTCGCGTATCCCGGCGGCTCCTGTTCAATCCAGGCGAGTGCAGCCTGCGGATCTTTTCGGGCAAGGGCCTGGATCGTATCTGGCAGATGACGCGAACGGGTCGAGTCGTCGAGGGTCGACAACAATTCCAGCGCACTGGCAGGATCCCGTCTGGTAATTCCTTTGATCGCAGAGGAACGGATATTCTCGCGTTCGAAGGACGAAAGCTTAGCACTTTTTGCCCAATCAAGTGCCCCCTGCGGATCGCTTTCGGCCCACTCTTCACCTACAATTTTTAGAGCGGATCGTCTGTGCGCAGCGGACTCAACAGTCAACGCGGCAATCGCCGCCCCTTCTGGATCTGTTTCTGCCCAATTGTCGAATACCTCATGATAATGTGATGCGGTCACCCCTGGCAATGTCTTCAAAGTAGCAAATGCGCCAATGGGATCCACTTCGCTGGCTCCAACGTAGGCCGAAATCAACGCGTCGCGTCGATCGCCAGAATCCTCCATTTCGCCAGCGATGCGCACGGCTTCGCTCAGTCCATTGCGCCCCAACTGCTTAAAGGCCTTTCCCAGAATTCCCTTACCGGGAAGAGACTCGCGAATCTCCAGCGCCTTCAATGGGTCGATCATCGTCAGATAGTCGATCAAGCGCTCACGCGTCTCTCGACGCCGAGCATGATTGGGAAATGTTTCCACGTTCGTCAGCATTTCGCTGATCTGACCACTACTCATGCCACGCAGTGCTTCGTAGAATCCAACCGTCGCAGTATTACCATCTGCGGTATTAAAAATGTCGAACAGGCGCTTGGGATCGACGCGGGCGCGCGCCTTATTTTGCGAAGCCGATGATCCATCGCCATCACCACTGCTGGAAGCTGTCCCCCTGGCAGATTGGAGGAGCCGATAGCCAGAACCTTCCGCTTCTCCTTGCTCATCGCCCCCTGCTGGTGTCCCCACAGAAAATCTTCCCAACAACATCCCACCGCACAAAAGTGCAACTCCAGCGCAAGACACAGCCAATTTCGATCCCATACGTCCAGTATGACTCGACTCGCCGAATCTCCTTAGTGACGATCAATTTACCGAAACATTTTCGACACTTTTCGCAGCAAGCTTATCTCAATCTGTGGAACCACTACCCAGTAGATAGCGACACATGACGAGCGTGATAGGCAACAAAATACGACCGCCCGACATGACGAAAGAGTGGATAGTGAACGAGCTGCACTGTCCAGATCATCCCAGCCAACCCACACGTCATGACAGCATGCAAAGTGAGCGAAATAGTCAGAATGTTAATAGGGTAGGGTACCGTCCACTCCACTCGATAACTTGGGCTCCTGTCGATGGAATTTCAAGTCGGCCTCCACCCTGCCTTGGGTGGCTTCAGGTGAAAACTCGAAAACACTCGACGAATCATGGCTTGCCCATTTCCGAATATTACGCTTTTTTCGGGAACTCTGATCTTCAATGACTCCCGCTCTCTCCATTTCCATCACTATGGTCGTTGCGCTCGCGCTCGGCATTCACTTCCATGCAAAGCTGCTGACGACGCTGCGCTGGCGGCACCGCATCCTCTGGGAAGAGTTGGGAAAACCTACCTTGATGATGGCATCCGTGGACCGTTTCTTCCGCGTCCAATCCTTTATTTTTTCTAGACAGTCCCTCACCACTGGCGACAAGGAAATCACTTCATCTGTCATTTTTCTGCGCCTGTTCGTGATTGTTCTGGTTCTAAGCGTCATCGCCTGTGCCGGATGGATCTCCTCGCGGTTCGTTTCGTAATCGCAAGTGGAATCCCGGAACTGTCCGGTGCGCTAACGGTAGTAAATCCAGGCCGCTAACTTCTGTTGGCGAGTTCTTCTGCTCGGACAGGATTGAACTTCCATGTCAACAGCAGGGCCGCTGCAAAAACGAGCGCGGCTGCGATGATAAACAAATGAGTGATGCTGCCTTCTGCCAGTCGACCGCTAAGGAAACTGCCGACGATGCGCGGCCCACCAGCCACGAGCATTGCGTAGACTCCCTGGATCGAGTTTCGGAACTCGGCACCGGCCAGCCGATTGATGTACATGATGGGCAGCACAAATAAGGCGACGATCTCCGGGCCGTGAAACAATTGCACAATGATAGGCGTCCACGCATTGGGAAATGCCGCAAGAAACGTAAAGCGCAGGGCCATGCAGAGCAAACCAGTCACCATGAGTCGCTTGAGTCCGAAACGCTTGCGCAAACGCTCGAGATTGAGGATAACGAAAATTTCTAACACGACACCAATGCAAATAATCAGGCCGATCACGCTTTCGGAGTAACCTGCTACTTCTTTGAGATAGAGCGGAAAGAACGCATGATAGGCCGGAGCACAAAGGTAAGCGATAATGAGAGGCAGACACATCCAGCGGCATTCAGGGCCGAAGATAACTCGGGCTGCGGCAACAGTAGGTAAGCGGTTGGCATTTTGTGCACGCGGTGGGTTGGGAGGCAGGCGTAGACTATGCAAGGCGGCAATGATGGCGAATCCTGCGGCGCAGAACATCATCACACCGGTGATCGCTTCCTTTCCCGACGGCAACACTGCTGCAACTGCCCAAAGTAATGCACTGGGAACGATAAAACCGGCAGTTCCCCATACCCTCACAGCACTGTATGGAACCAGCGGCCCACTCTCCGGGTCATGCTCAGCTTCCATGCGGAAATACATTCCGTCCTGCAGCGACGGTACTGAAACGTAGCTCAAGTGGTAGATTACATAGCAGGCACCCACCAGCCACACACCCGATGCGTAGTGCATCCCGAGGATAAAAAGAGTGCTTGTCCCCAGCGCCGCAGCAAGAATCCGCCGCGACTCGACGCGCATGTCTGCCAGCAATGTCATCAACACTGGGGAGATGATCATTGAGAATCCTGACGCAGCCATCACAACGCCAATCTCAGATTTGCTGAACCCTTTGGCATGACCAAGGAATACCGTCAGCAAGGGCATCATGCTGCCCATTACGGCATACGAAACGAAGAACTGAATCTTGATCAGCGACACGGCAGCGATGGCAGCTTCGACACTTTACAGGATGTTCTCAGAAAACCACTCGAGATCAAAATGGTAAAACTGATCGACCTCTTCGCCGTAGCCAATGAACCGCGGCGGAATCCCCAACTCGTTCATAATGCTGACTGCCACTCCGCCCTTACCACTGCCATCCAGCTTGGTGATGATCAGTCCAGTGAGTCCACCGACTGCGGCATGAAATTCCTTGGCCTGTGCCATTGCGTTCGAACCTGTAGTGGCATCGACAACAAGAAAAATTTCGTGCGGTGCTTCGGCGTCGTTCTTGCCCAGTGTGCGCTGCACTTTGCCCAGTTCCTGCATCAAATTATGCCGTGTGTGCAGACGACCAGCGGTATCTACCAGCAAAAAGTCGACACCTTCTTTAACCGCTCGTGCATAGGCATCGAAACACACCGACGAAGGATCAGACTTATAGACACCTTTGACGATAGGAACTCCAATGCGCTGTGACCACACGTCCAGCTGTTCGATCGCAGCGGCGCGAAACGTATCGGCGGCCGCCAGCATGACCGAGTGTCCTTGAAAGCGCAGGTAGTTCGCCAGTTTTGCTGTCGACGTCGTTTTTCCGGTGCCATTGACGCCCACAACCAATACCACTTTTGGTCGTCCTTCCAGTGGTTCCATTTTCACCACTTCAGGAGGTAAGATGCCGATGATGTGCTTGCGGCAAACGGTTACGATGTCATCGGCGTCAAGCTCTTTCCCCATGCCACGGAGTTCGTCAATAACCTCAGTGGTTAGACGAATGCCCATGTCACCAGAAATGAGCGAATGCTCAAGATCATCCCAATCTATCGTGTCGCGCGAGAATCGACTGAGAAGCGATTTGAAAAAACCTGCCATGGTAAAATTTGAACTGGATAAGCGCCTCTAAGGCTCAGCTGGCGAGCTGGGGGCAGTAGTTGGGCCAGATTTAGGAGCGGCCTGCCTGAGTGGCCGGTTCAGATCGCGCTTCAGGCGATCGAGCACGCCATTGACGAATCGCCCCGATTCCTCGGACCCAAAGCGTTTTGCGATCTCAATTGCTTCGTTGATGGCAACAATGGGCGGCACGTCCTCGCAGTGAAACATCTCGTAAACAGCAACTCGAAGGATATTTCGATCAACTGTCGACAAGCGGTCCAGCGCATAGTTTTCTGCAGAGTCGCAGATGCGCGCATCGATTGCCTCCCGATTGCGATCGACACCGTCGACGAGCTGGGTGCAAAATTTGCGCACGAAACCGTTCGCATTGTGCAGCTTCCAGAATGCGCTCCAGTCCGACTCGTCGGCCTCAGAGTTCAAGTCAGAGCTGAAGAGGAACTGGACTGCGGCTTCCCTACCTTCCCGCCGTTTACTCATGTGGCTCGGATCTTAGCGGCCTCCGCTACGCGATCTACTTTGTCAGGATAGGCGGTGTGCAATTTCTGCCACAATTCAGCCATGTTCAATGCAGCACGCGCAGCTTCAGCGCCGCGGTTGATTTCGGTTCCCAGGCAGCGGGCTTCAGCCTGCTCTTCATTGTCGAGCAGCAGGACTTCGTTGATTATTGGGACAAGGTTCTTACAGGCCAGATGCTGCAGGGAATCAGTGACCGTGCGGGCGACAAGGTCCGCGTGGGCTGTTTCGCCCCGCATCACGACGCCGAGGGCAATTATGACGTCTGCCTTGGTGTACTGTGTAATATATTCGCAGCAGACGGGGATCTCATAAGCACCAGGAACACGGTAGAGTGGAACCGAGGCATTGGGCATGATCCCAAGGATCTCATTCTTCGCCGCCTCAAGTAAGCCACCCACATAGCGCTGATTGTACATGCTTGCCACAATAGCAAACGTGCTCCTTGGGCCAATGACCCTTGGTTTGCGCGGAACCCTTGAAGATGCAGATGTCGACATGGGCGGAGAATATTCCCATCCCCTCTCCGGCGCAATCAGAATCCTTGCCTGTCTCGAACGTCGCCGACCGTCAACTGGATGCCTGACCAGTGGAGTCGCGACCCACTCGCAGTGTCAAACTCACAATTGCAAGAATCCCTAAAAAGATCCATGCCGCATCTTGAAAGCCGACTCGGACGCTCAAAAACCCCGCCAGAGGATAGAAAATCCCCCAACCGGCATGGCTGAGGGAAAAATGAGCCGCGAAAATGTGCGATCGCTCACTTTCTTCGCTATGAGCCGCCAATTCCTCGTTCGATCGAATTCCCAGCACAGCAATGCCGACACCAGCACACAACCAGGCAACGAACAAGCCAGCAAAAAACGGCAATGTTGCTGCTAGCACTAGTGCTGCCACCAGCCAGGTTAGGGAAGTGGCAGCGAAAAACCTGGGCACAACGTGCTCACGATCCCACACGCTGAAGGCAATGGCGACGATCATCGCCCCGATTCCAGAGGCACTGGCAGCAATCGGATACATCGATATTGCCAGTCCCAACTCGCCGATGACATAGCTGGCAGTCGCAATAATGACGAATGCACCAACAACACTTTCACACAGTGACAGCGCCAGTGATCGTCGTAGTCCCGCACGTTTCAGCATCTGTTTCATGCCAAAGAGAACGTCTCCAGAATTTTTCGCAGGCGTTGTTGCTTCAGGAATCCGTATTGTGAGCAACAGTAGTGCGCTGCCGACAAAGGTCAGCACGTCGATCAGAAAATTGGAGCGATACCCGGCCATCACAATCACTCCAGATGCGATTACCGGCCCCAGCACGTCTGACAATTTGTAGGCGATCGATCCCAGCGCCAGCGCGCGCGGATACTGCCGCTCGCCCACGATTCCTGGAATTGCTGATTTGTAGATGGGGGTAAACAAGGCGGCTCCTGCATTCAGGAGCAACACCAGCACGTAAATCTGCCAGGTCGCGCTGGCAAAGAAGAATCCCACTACCACCAGCGCGCGCACCAGATCAGTGCCGATCATCACTCGCCTGCGGCCAAATTTTTGTGCCACATTTCCAGCTAGCGGAGCCAGAAACACGAACACGGCGATGCGAATTGCCAGTGCCATGCCGAACAACGCTGCGCCGTTTCCCTTTCCCAGCATTTCCTCAGCCAGCAGTGCCAGCGCCGCCATCGTCAGCGTCGTCCCCAGCAGACTACCAGTGTGCGCAATGAAAAGCCGGACGAACAGACGGTTCGAAAACAGCTCCGAGAGCGTCGCCTTCGGGGGCACTTGTGACTCAGTAGAATCGGGCATCTTCAAGAGACCGGAACGCTCAATTTCAGGATCTACAACCTAATTCCTTGCGAAATCGTGGGAACCCGCCATTTCTACAGCAGATCCGGCCTCTCCTAATGCCGCCAAGACCGCTACTACCCAGAATTCTTATACTCCTAAGCGTTAGCACATTGCTTGCGCTTTTGACGTACGGAGTCGTGCATCGGCTGAAGTTTAACGCCAACCCGTTGGACTTGCTGCCGAACAACTTGCCGGAAGTTGCTGGTCTAAAAATCTATCAAGAATCGTTCGCGTCCCAGCACGACATCATCGTTGCGCTGCGGCCAGACGATCCCGCTGATGGCGAAGCCGCAGCGCGTTCGCTGGCCGAGGCGCTTGAGCCGCTGGTGCCGACAGATATCCGTCGAGTTTCCTGGCGACAGCCGTTTTTCACCGACGCGGAGCCAGCACAGGAGGATCTCGACCCTACACTGGATCCGACCTTGGAATCGATCGACGAACCGGCAGAAGAATTAAACCCGGATGCAGGCGAACTCATCGCGTTCGTCTGGATGAATCAGGATGACGAGTCGCTGCAGAATCTTACTGCACGCCTGACGGAAGGATCGTCTGCCGCCATTTTTGAAAAGAACCTGGATGCCCTGGAAAATGCGATATCCGCCGACGACTTGAAAGCGGCCGGGTATGGCTATGATCCACTGGGATTACTGCAGCCACCGGGACTGAAAGATATTCGATTCGAGGATGGAAATAGTAATCGGATTCAGTTTTCGACTGATGACGGCTCGCTCCGAGCGATTTTGATCGAAGCTGCCGGGAGCAACATGTTCGACTATGATCAGACCAGTGCATGGGCTGACAGAATCAAGGAAGCGGTGCTGAAGTGGCATGAGAATTCTCCCTTCAAGGATACGATCGCGGTCGAGGTCACGGGAAGAGCTCCTTACATAGCAGAAGTAGCACAGGCGATGGTGCGTGAGATGAATTCGTCTATATTCGTCACGGCCGGAATCATCCTCGCTTTGTTCTGGATCATGTATCGGCGCATACTACCGCTGGTGTATCTCATGGTCGGGTTGTTCGTCACTTTTGTGGTAACGTTAGGTCTGGGAGGGCTGGTGTTCGAAGAAATGAGTGCGATGAGTGTTGGCTTCGCCGCGATCCTCATTGGCCTCGCCGTCGACTACGGATTTGTCATCTTTCAGGATTCACTTGAAGGTGAGGAAGTCTGCTGTAACGGCCTCAGAAAACGCTTGTTTCGGCCCATCGCATGGGCGGCACTCACCACCGTCGTTGTCTTTTTTGGTCTGAATCTCAGTAGCCTGCCAGGGGCTGCACAACTGGGGACGATGGTGGCAATCGGCATCACTGTCGGGGCCACAACGATGCTGCTCCTTTTTACCTGGCTGATCACAAAGTTCTGCAGACGCCCCCCGGCGCACGCACCCGCCATTGCCAAAGGATCAAAAGAAGGCGGTGATTCTCCATGGCCGGGCAATCGTCGCATCGTGCTGGTAACCCTGGCTATCATTCTGGGGGCCTCGTCTGTGTTGATGATCAATGGCCTGCCGATCATCTCAAAATCTCCCAAAGCCGTCCGTCCGAAATCCAGCAAAATCTGGGACGGCTATCAAGAAGTGATGAACCGCTTGAGCAGCCGCAGCGATTCGATCATGGTCATCGCAGCTGGTGACAGCAAGCAACAGGTGGCCAATCGGCTGGAAGGATTGGAGAAGGAAATCGCTGCGATGCATCAGTCGGGATATGCCATCGACGACTGGCTACTGCCTACCGCTCTTTGGCCACATCCAGATCGACTGGAAAAAAACCGAGAGTTTGCACGCACACTTTCTCAGATGAAAGAGCGTCTGAAAAAGGAAGCCGATGCCTCCTTTTTCGACGCCCGATCGATGCAATTCACCAATGAAGTTTTCGATTCCTGGGGCAGGTTCGCTGAAGCCGGCAGCGCTGCATTTCCTGACAATGCAGTGAGTCAATGGATCACCGACAAAGTGTTTTCGTTCGAAGGAGAAGAATTGGCAGCAGCGGGAAGCATTCAACTTTCCAGTGACTGCACAGATGCACAGGCAGAAGCAATTATCCAACGTCTGACCGTCGGCGAGGAGGAAGACGTCGCGGGCATCTATCTTGCAAACTGGAACCACCTCAGTCCCGCGATCGGTCGACTCATTCGACACGATTTCTATTACACCATATTGCCCATTTCAGTGATGATCGTCATCATGTTGATCATCGTCTTCCGCGATGCCCGAGGCACCCTGCTGTCACTCGCAACGCTAGGTGTCAGCGGCCTGCTGCACCTGAGTTTCATGTCCATCATGGGGACGGAGTGGAACATCATCAACATTGTCGCCATTCCCCTACTGCTCGGTGCAGGGCTCGATTACAGTATCCATATGCAATTGGCCATCCGCCGCACAGGCAACGCAAAATTCTCCCAGCAGTCTCTCGGTCGTGCGCTCCTGCTCTGTGGCGTGTCCACCGCCGTCGGCTTCGGATCTCTGGCGTTCTCCAGCAACAATGGCCTGTCCACCCTGGGGCTTGTGTGTGCTGTGGGAATCATCACCACGATGCTAGTCTCTGTCTTCCTCCTTCCCGCCTGGACTACCATTGGCAAAAAGTAGAACTAGCTGGCTTTAGCCGTCGTCGCTTACTCAATAAGCTTGAGATACGGTGGCTCGCACTCGAAAATTCAGATACTACCATTTCAGGAAAAGCTGAGTGATTGAAATAGAACGAGAAATGGTATAGTCTGTCGATGTGTCCATCATGACCTCAACTGTCGAAGTGGAAACTGCTCCCTTCATGGAGAGTGGCGATCATTTGTCTGCCACCGAGTTTCTGCGTGTCTACGAGCAGATGCCGGATGTCAAGAAGGCTGAACTCATCCAGGGAATCGTATATATGGCATCTCCAGTCCGCGCCGAACAACACGGGAAACCTGATGGAATCATCCAGACTTGGTTGGGAATTTACGCTGCCACGCATGATTTGGAGCATTACATCAACACTACTGTCAGATTTGGTCGAGACGATGTGTTTCAACCTGACGGTATTCTGACGCGGCACCCGGAGCGAGGCAGCAAGGCCGATTTCGATCAGAAAGGATATCTCACAGGTGCGGTCGATCTCGTTGTGGAAATCGCGGCCAGCACGGCTTCGCTCGACGCACGAGAAAAGCGGGTCGTCTACCGTCGAGCAGGCGTTCAGGAGTATGTGCTTTGGCGAGTTCAAGATCAGGTGATTGATTGGTGGTCGTTGGAAAACGAGGAATACGTGGCGATTAGTCCCGACGAACATGGATTGCTAACGAGTCGGCACTTTCCCGGGCTGCGACTGGATCTGCAAGCCGCACTGGCATTCGATCGCAGGAAAGTGTTAGCAGCATCAGGCGGGAAATTTTAGATTTCATTGTCAGGGGCAATTTCTTATTTCTTGACCGTGAACGCCAATCGTCAGCAATATCGCGGCCAGGCCCGGTAGAAGTAGAACGCCTGTGCTGAAGAAGATGCTGGATGCGCTGATTTACAGATTCTTTACATTAATTCAGTGGTGCATCAGGGGCTTGGTTTATTAGTGTCAGGTCAATGAAATTGCTGTATTTTTTGAAATCGATAGTGATCTCCATTACCTGCGTCAGCGCCCAGACGATGGAGAAAGATTTCGCCTGGCTTGAGACTCTTGGCTTGGCGGAAACCAGGGGGATGCAGTTGAAGAAAGCGGAGACGAAGACAAAGGTCCGAGGCGTTGGAGTGAAGCTAGGCGATCGGGTGATCACAGAGCGCTACCCGCTGTTCTACTACGGATTCGTCATCGAAGAGGATAATGAAAGAATCAAGCTCCTCTCCATGCATCTCACCACAGAAGTTCTAGATAAAAACGAACTCAAGCCGACAGTAGATGCGACATTCGAAGAGTGTGCGGTCCTGATTTTGGAGGAAGATGAACTCGAGAGAATGAGAAATGGCGAGCTCTTCCCTTTCTTTGGAAGTGGTTTCTTTCCAATGCGCGCTCATTCAACCATCGTTGCCTGGCTTGCCCAAAAGCACGGCTTTCAAGATCTTGCCGCAACCCTGTATGAACATGCGAAAAAGATGCCAAGCACGGAAATTGGCAATTTCACTTCCAGCGCACCAATTGAGAACCTGACATTCCGCCAAAGTCTGGAGAAGGAAGTAGGCGATACTTTGACCACCCGAGCCATCGAAGGATTCAGACATCCCTACGCTACTCGCGAAATTGGCGATGCGACAAGAGAAGAACTGCTCGACAAGTTCGAAGAACTTCTGCGGAATTTTCCTCGCTCAAGCGAAGCTCCTTTCTTCGCTAGTGCGATCGAGATATTGAAGCAGATGATTGACGAAGACAGAACGCACGTAACGATCTCTGATGCTGAACTAAAAAAGCTCCCGATCGGGAAGCAGGTTGAAGAGTTGCTCTACAGGTTGCGCGATGAACGAGGCGAATTGTCATCAGATGGTAATTGCTATGTCAATGGGGAGGAACTCGTTGCTCTCAGTTATTCTGCTGTGCCGTACCTTATAGACGCCATGGATGACCTTCGCTTTACTCGTGGATTACGCTCCCAGATAATGGCATGGCACGAGGCAAGCGCAGGAAGACGCATTGTCCGTGTCGGTGATGTGGCGGCGGCTGCGCTGGCGGCCATTTCACGAGAGCAGTTCTTTGCCTCACTACCACCAAGCCAATCACCTGAAGCCGGTGCTCTGAGGACAGCTGCGGCAAAGCAGAAAGCGCTGGCTTGGTGGAATAGACTGCAGAAGGAAGGAGAGGAAAAAATCCTCGCTGACGCAGTTTCACGTGGTGGAGCGTCAGCCGCCGACAAAGCGGATCTGTTAGCCAGGCGCTTCCCAAAGCGGGCCGTCACGGCCATCATTGAGGGGCTCGAAAAAACTCAGGATGATCACTACGCCCGTGAGCGCCTGCTCTCACAATTGGCAAATCTGCCAGATTTCAAGGTAGATGAATTGTTCATCCGCGAAGCACGCTCTGGCGCGAGCCTAAGTTGCCGCGTCTACTGCGCCCGGCAACTCTTCAAGCGCCACCCGTCACTTGCGGTCGAAGCCATGATGAGCACTTGGAATGATCGAGATCAATGGTTGACCGAGACTGGACAGCCCATCGACACGAATAGTTTTTCAGGTTTTCTCGACTTTCTTGCAACATGCAACGACCCGGCAGCGATCCGTCGGCTCGACCAAGATTTTGACCAACTGCAAGTAAGTCTTCGGTATGACATTGTTAGTAGAATCACCCGTGCGATGAAAGTAAGAAGAAAGAGCCAGGGATATTCCAACGACTTTCGCATCGCCGTGTTTTCGCTACTCGAAAAGTCGGCACGAGATGATTCTGTCGCATGGGCAGCAGCAAACGGATTGGACGCTAGAGTCTGCGATCCGGCGATCGTCGCTCTTGGAGAAGGTTTCACCAATATAAGAACAAAGACATTCAAGGAGCGCGAAAAGGATCGGTTTCGGGTGATTAATCACCTTGAACAGGATGCTGGGTTAGTCGTCACGCAGAAGCCTGAACGGCTCGAAACCCAGCGGGCGGAATTCCCGAATCGCATGAGTTCGATTGAACTTCGTGGAGAATTGGTTAAGCATATTCCAGAGTGGCTAAAGCCTCTTCTCGATCTGAAAGGCAAGGATCTTGATCTCAACCTCTGCTGTGACGTCATCTATGAGGGTTTTGCCACCAATCGTAAATGCACCGGCAAAACCATCGCAATCGCGGTGATTCGTCACGCTGACCACACTGGCGTTCATCTTATAGCCGACCAGTTCGAAAATGTCGAAATTCAACACGAGAGCGAATTTATTCGCACGAATCACAGCATTGGTTCAAACCACATGATAAGTGACCAAAGCAGATTGAGAAAGCACCATCAAGAAACAGTAATGGCTATGCGGCAGAAGTGGGGAAAACCTGTTGCGAAAGAAACGATTGTCCGGCTCATGATGATCAAATACTGATAGTGTTAAAAGTGGAATGCAGCATATCTGTGTATCGGGAATCAGCCTTCCAGGCTTCCCGATGGGATTTCAGTATCCACCGCTTCACTCCAAATTTCGGTGAGCTGGGCAGCGTTCGCCATTCACTTAGTTGCACGTGGCTGCCAATGACAGACGACGCTTTTGCTATCATTTTCGACGTTTCACCAACGCAATGACGATCTCGTCCCTACCCTGCCGGCAGTTGAAG
Organism: Verrucomicrobiales bacterium; assembly: GCA_051270635.1. Classification (GTDB taxonomy): domain Bacteria; phylum Verrucomicrobiota; class Verrucomicrobiia; order Verrucomicrobiales; family DEV007; genus JAGROY01. Next base: position 33,376 of record JBNMNB010000044.1, read on the forward strand.
AGAATCGCAAATTCAGGTCGCGGAAATTCGAAAGCGCAATCGTGCGCGCAGACGATTTTTCACCTTTCCAACGGCTATATCTGTGCAACTATTACTCCTGTCGAATCGTTGAGCAGAGACTATTGTAATATTCACGGTGCGATAACATCTGGCTTCCATCATGTGTAGCCCATCGTTCGCTCCGAGGTCCTCAGTTGCGGTCTTACCATCGATTCGGCATTTTTGTGCTCAGGCAACGAAGACAGGTTTTAGCGCTTCTCTTCGGGCAGATTTTCAAGAAAGCTTTCCGCACGAAATAGCGCCCAGTTCGTGAGTTCGTGGGATAGCGAAAGCACCATAAACATTGACATTTGCTCGAACCTGCGGTCTTGACCGGTTTGGCGAACCAATGAATATCGATCAGATGCCGAAGAGCTCGAACAAAGTCAGACCGTTTCGCAACCGGCACATCTTAACTACCAATACCGAGGCGGAAAATTTCCACAACTCGGTTGTTGTAGATCCTCACACTCCGAGAAATCTCGAAAGTGGAGAGCCCCTGTTCCGTGCTGTGTGGCATTACCTGCTTCTTGCGGAAACACCTGTGCTCTCGTTCGAAATTGAGGGCGCAGCTTCAGTTGAAATCCACTGGCAAACTGGAACGCTTCAACAGAGCACAAATTTTATCCACTGGGACGACACCACGGGTGCGCAGAGTCCATTGAGGATCTCGCGAGAGAGCATGGATACCAGTATCTTCTATCGGGTGCAGCAATGAGCTGGAGGTGACTAGGAACTCAAATCCTAATCAGTGGTAAATTGAGGTCGCCGCCAAATGGGCCGGCCCTACGCTGGTCTAAACGCTGAAATTGACGTGGTCTGACCGATTTCCCGCCGCAGGGCTTCACGATCATCCTGGTAGCTCTGCATGCTGCCTTCAGCGTTCATTTCAGTGACCAATTCCATTGCACTTAATAATTCCCCTGGTTCTACTAGTGACCATGCGGAATCGCCATTCCTCCAGTTCGCACTGAGTGGGCCCTTTGGATCCAGATAGTTGTCGCCCTGCAGGACTTCGCCCTTCATCACTTCCGTTTCCCCGATCTCGAAACCAGCCTTAGCCAGCATCTCAAACATCATTTCAATCTCAGGAAAGCGAGTCCCGAGTTTCTCAATCGCCTCGGGAATAAGAGATGCCCACCAGAATCCGTTCTGTTGTTGCTCAGGACTTGATGTATTCAATACAAAGACGCCGCCCGGACGGAGGACACGAAAGGCTTCGTACGCACCCGACCGCACCACTGAAGCGAAAAAATAGCCAACAGGCTTCCGTGGCCCTTACAGCGCTCCCATTTGCTGTCGATCACGGAGACGGAATTCTACTCTGCGTTTTTTCCAGCTGGGACCTTCTTCAGATTCAGCGATGCTGTTGCCGTTTTCTTCGATCACTAACTTTGCTCCTGCCATGCCCAGGCCGATCATGTAAGACTTTACGGTTTCACAGCGTTTCCTGCTCAGGAACTGATTGTATTCGACGTTCCCCCATCGGTCACAGAAGCCAGAGATGACGACTACTTTGTCAGGATGATTCAATAAGATTCCGAGTGCCTTGCGGAGCTTCGAGCGCTCAGAGCGTCGCAGGGCATAACTGTTCATTCCGAAATAGACAATGGATTTTTGCAGCGCTTCCTGCTGCGCTAACTCAACCTCTTTTGTAGCAATCGGTGCGGATACCAGATCTGCCCTTCGAAGTTCATAGCTGGTCGCGAGCGGCTTTGATGCTGGCGATCCTTCCAAGTGCATCTTGACTCTGCGCTTCTTCCAGATCGGCTCATCGGCATCTGAAAGCACCAGTGATTCTGACCAGGGTTCAACACGAATTTGCGCATCTATTGCTCCGCCCAGCATAAGCAGTTTCCGTACGGAACGACAACGCAATTGCGCCAGTTCCCGGTTCATTTTCGCGTTTCCTCCAGAATCCGTGAAGCCGCGCAGTAGCACGCCGTGAGTCGGCGACGCTGCCAGAGCTTTGCCCACTTTTCTCAGTGTGCTGATGTTCTTATCACCTAACATTGCACTATTGATCTTGAAGTAAATGATGGTATCCTCGACGAGTTGGCGTAGAACAGGATCGCGTCTGCTCTCTCTCAATGCAGGAATAGATACTGGAATCTTGCGGGCTGCTGGCATCGGTTTAACCACAGCAGCCTCAGCGTGCATAGCTCCACCATTCTTGACTTGAACGTTACTGGACAACTGGAAGTCACCTACGGGAAACAGGCTGCCGATCACCTGCTCGATCTCTTTCCGTCCACGATCGGAGACTGCATCGACATGCGCGCGCACGGTATCCCCTTCGATCTCCAACTTGCCAGTCATCGCATATTGGAAGAGCTTGGGCGTCACATCAGGAAGCCGATCATACCAGGAGCTCTCACTCAATGTCCCATCCACTTGAATTTCGTCGCTGATCCTGCAGTTGGACGGCACAACTGACTTCAGGTGACTCAGAAAAGCCTGTTTTACGGCGGCACTTGGTAGCGCTCCAGAAAGGCGAAGGGAATCTGGAGCAACGAAGTACACTGTCATGAATGCCGGCTTCCGATCAGCTGCAATTCCAAGGCGGTTCTCGAATACGGAAAAAACATTTCCCAAATGAGAGACTGTCAGCGCTCCCAAGCTCTCTTTCTTGGCTTGATTGAGCACGATGCCACCAAGAATGACTCTGTTGTCTTCAATCATCAGTCGGCAGCCTTCACCTTCACGCAAAAACTCAGGCAAGTAACCGATCAATTCGTCGCCCCAGTAGATCTCGTTGAGCTCGCGACGCACCTCAAGATAATCATCGATCGCAGCATGTTCTGGCAGCGCTTTGGCGATTGCGGGCCGTAGTTGATCAATCAATGACGCAGTCAACTTCCCCTCGACCCTCACTGAGCCAGAACGCAATGTCGACACCGACAGACTCGCGGGTTCTTTAAATTGGAGTCCATTGTAAAGATTTCCTACAGCTTCTAAGCCTGCAATTTCAGCCCGCTCAATTTTGTCGATCGCTCGCTCAATTTTCTCGAGCAGCAGCCGCGATTCGATTCTGCCGTGGACGATGCCTTCGGTGCCAACAAAAGAGACCTTCCAATCCGCCTCATTGCGCAGTTCCGGCACTGCCCGGATGAGCGCCGCAGTGGATTTCAGCGTCAACGCACCTTCGATCTGACCTTTGCGCAAGGAACCAATTCCCACAAAAAGTCCAGACAGGACGAGAACAATGATGAGGATGCGAGTGACCGATGACATGTTTCCAATGCACGGGAGGTGCAAGAATGGAAACAATACCAGTTTTTATAAAAAACGTCAACTATTCGAATCAAGAATGATAAATCGAGCAACTTCAGTATCCCAACCTTATATACATTGACGGCAAGAATTGTCGGGGCAATGACTTTCAAGTGCTTGCGCCATTTCTTGATCAATTGTTTGAGTCTGGACGGATTCAGTTAGCCACGTCTCGGCCATTGCAGACTGCAGAGACGGCGGCCATTGATCGTCTGAAAGAGGAAGAAACTGCCTGGCGCAACGATTTCCCTGGCGCTGCACCCGGATTTTCGCTGGATGCCAGTTACTGGGCCGCAGGCATTGTGTATAGGGCGGCGCAGTTTTTCTCAGCTCGCGACCTTCCTGCAGAGGCGGTTTATGCTGACTTATCCACACCGTGCCCGCTCGCATCAAACACGATTGAAGCAAGTTACTCAGTAGATCTCACGTTCCGCTATCTTCCTTCTTTGTACAAACTTGCCGCAGCCCGCGCCTCAGCAGACCCTTTAGTAACCGAGTTGCAGAAACTTGCCGATACCTGGCCGCTTTCTGGAGTCGGAATTCCAGCCAGTGAAATCAGGGGGGGAAATGTCACCGCTTTGCTACATCACCCAGGGCACTTACAGCTCTACGTTGACCGGATTATTGAGGCAAAAGCCTTCGATCTGATCACTGAGACAAGACTACGGCAGGCGGTCAAGGCAGCCTGCCG
>JBNMNB010000045.1:0-37269 GCA_051270635.1 Verrucomicrobiales bacterium
CATACACCGGAAGATCCCCACTCAGGTCTCAGGTAGCTGACTAGTAACCCGCCACCCAACAATATTACGAGCGAAAGAATGAGGTTGGCCATCGACGCCCAAACCGTGTCGCCGGCGCCTTGTAAAGCATTGACGTATGTAATGTTAAGGGCGTCAAATATTTGGAATAGGGCGACAAAAATCATCGCGGTCGAACCGATCTGAATAACGAGCGGATCATCGGAAAAAAATTCCATTATTTGCTGGCGAAACAACAGGAACAGCAGTGCCATTGCTCCCATGTATACGGTTGATATTTTAGCGACAGCAGAAACTTGCGAACAGGCGAGTCGGTAGCGACCGGCTCCAATCGCTTGTCCCGTGAAGGAGTTCAGCGTGCGAGCGATGCCATCCACGGGTAAAAAAGAGAGATGCATGCACCTGAGCATTACTGTGCCAGCCGTGAGATGAGGCATTCCGAAACGGCTGATGAGCGCGATGAGTAGAACTCCCCATGAAAAGACGTCAATCGTACATTGGATTCCGGAAGCGATTCCTACACTGGCCATCCGTTTTTGGATCAGCCGATCGAATCGCCAAGCCGATCGGAAATATGCGCGATGGCGAGTTGAAGAAACGAATAAGACGACCAGTAAAAGGGTATTGAGAAGTGCTGCCAATAAAGTTCCAAGGGCAGCACCGGTTGCGCCCATCATCGGCAATCCCAGTGCGCCATTGATTAGGCAATAGGACAACGGAATATTAACTGTCATTGTCACCAGGCTGGTGAACATCGTGATCTTGGGGCGCCCCGCACCGAGGAAGAACGCTTCAAGCGATGCAGAGACGAAAAGTGCACTGAGGCTGAATACTGACACTTGAAAGTAGTCAACTGCGATTTCAAATACAGGTAAATCCAGTTCAATTACACCGATCAGACTGGGCGCCATGAACCAGGTAGCTAACATCGTAACTCCCAGAGCTACCGAGAAGTAGACCGCCTGGAAGGTATATCTTATGCATCTTGCAAAGTGTTCACCGCCATATGATTGCGAAATGAATGCCATGCCCGCCTCTATATAACCACTTCCAAACTGGGAGAGAACCAGGAGAAGCATTCCTGCCGGGCTGATAGCGGCGATCACGTCACCTCCAAGATTAGATAGAAGCAGCAGGTCGGTCATTTGCATCACTGCCAGCGTCGACTGGCTGATTATGAGCGGGTAAGAAGCCTTCAGTAACTTTCCTGGAGAGGCATGGGACTTGCGTAGGTTGCGTGCGCTCATGGCTGCCGGATTCAGTTGTGCTGAGGAATCACAGCGAAGAAAATCTCAGAAGATCTATCTTTCATGTTGATAATTTCCATATTCAATGTAATATCAATACACCAGTGGGAACGTTTTTCTTATTCCTACGGCTGTGACATGAGGATGACAAGAATACACCGGATTTGGGCCTGTTTTAGTCTGCTGCTAGCTACATCGTTCCTAAACGGATGTGATGAACGTTCGTATAAGGACAAGCAGATCATCGGCAATGGGGGCTGGGACAGGCCTAGACAGATTCAGCTGCTTGCTTGGGAAAATTCGTTTAGCGAAGCTGTCCTGAGGGGTTTTGAGCGACGCTACGGAGCCGAGGTTACGGTAGAAAATTTCGAAACTGCCGACGAACTGATTGAAAGACTGAAGGCTGAGCCTGGAAAGCACGATGTCGTAGTGGTTGATGATGCCAATATGTTCACTCTGAGGCAAACAAGGCTACTGCGTGAACTCGAGCACAACCGTCTTTCAAACATCTCGTCCATAGATCCGCAGTTCCTCAATCAAGAATTCGACCCACAAAACCGACATTCTGTGCCTTACTTGTGGGGAACAACATTGGTTGCCTATCGGCAGGATAAGGTGCCGAAGCCGCCTAAGAGCTGGTCCTCATTATTTGAATCAGACTATGCTGGTAAGGTCACCTTCTTACCAGAGAAAACTGACTGCGTTGCAAGTATGCTGTTCTATCAGGGAATTGAATTGTCCCAAGTAGACAGGAGTCAAGTCCGAGGTGCCGTCGACAGGATTCTTGAATCCGTCTCAAGTGGTGTCGCAGAGTTTGCTGGTATGGAGAAAGCTGCACAGTCATTGAGATCGGGTGAGCGGTGGTTTGCCATGATGTACAATTGCGACGCCAAAGGTGTTGAAGCTGATTTCCCAGACATTGCCACATACGTGCCCGAGGAGGGATCACTGCTTTGGTTGGACTGCCTTGCAATCGCACGGGACTCTCTGAATCCGGGATTGGCTCACGCATTCCTTAACTACATGATGGAGCCCGAAACTGCCGCGGCGACCTGCATTGACCTTTTCTCCGCCACTGCAAATCTCGAGGCCCTAAGTCTCGTTCCGTCGAAGCTGAGAGAAGATTCGACCATCTTTCCAACACCCGAGATCCTGCAACGCAGTCAATTCCTTTCATCGCAGGCCAAGGAGTGTTTCTCCCTGATTGGATCCAGTTGGTGGGATGCGATGGAAAGTCTCGAATATGCCCGGAAGTCAGAGGATCTAGAACGCTCAAAGACGAGTGGTGATTTTGATAACAAAAGAATGAGTGAGCACTAACAAACAAGCTAGAACAAATGAAAACCATATTAAGATCAAAGGCCCTGCGACTATCGTTTGCGGCCCTCACCGCTACTCTCTTTGGGTTCGGGTGTACTGACAAACCTACTGCCGAGCAGGCGAAAGGTGAAGAGAATGATTCAGCAAAGAGCGATGCAAGCTCTACCGCCGAAGTAGGAGAAAAGACACTGACTCTGTATTCATGGGATGAGTACTTCAGCGAAGAATCTTTTGCTGGCTTTGAGGAATTGACTGGAGCAAAAGTGATCTATGAGACCTTCAACGATGCTGAAGAGATGATCGAGAACCTCCGTTCTTATCCAGGAAAGTATGACGTGGTGGTGATTGACGGACCTTACATTAGCATGCTCAAGGATGCCCGGCTTCTTAAGGAGTTAGATCACTCCCGGCTATCAAATTTTTCCAACATCGATAAGCCGTACACAGAACGTGTTTTTGATCCGGGTAATCGTTTCTCGATCCCTTACATGTGGGGCACGACTTTGCTTGCCTATCGCAACGACAAGATAGAGAACCCGCCCGAGAGTTGGTCGCTATTGTTCGATCCTGCCTATGCAGGCAAGGTCTCTATCCTCCAGGAAAGAAACGACTGCCTTCCAACTACATTGCTCTCTCTTGGGCTGGATCCTAACTCCAAAAATGAAGAGGATTATGCAAAAGCCGAGACCAAAATGATCGACTTGGTTACCAAAAACCGCGCTCGATTCGGAACTGACAATGAGATGAAGGAGCATCTCCTGAGTGGGGATAGCTGGGTGGCTCTGATGTACAGCGGAGATGCTGCATTGATTGCCGATCCAGAAACAAATGAGGACGAGAATATTTCGTTTTTCATACCGCAGGAAGGTGCGTGTCTCTGGGTTGACAACTTCGCAGTGGCAAAGGATTCTCAAAAACCTGAACTGGCGGAAAAATTTCTAAACTACATGATGGAGGCTGAGGTAGCGGCAGAACTATCTAACTTCCTTTGGTACGCAACTGCCAATGAGAAAGCGGGCCCGTTCCTGGACGCAGAGCTACGTGACGATAAGACCATCTATCCTGACAAAGAAGTGCAGGCTCGATGCACGGTCATCTCCCAAGGGCCAACTCAGGAGCGACTCATGAACCTCAGCTGGAGGAATGTTGAGAAAGCGGTCGACGATCGTGTGGAAGTAGTGGGCGCGAAATAGCACAACTAATCTCGGAAGCGACTTCAAATGGGATCGATCAAACAGAAGGTTTTCATGGCACTGATCACAGCGGGACTTGTTCCCGTTGCGGTCATGTTGCTGGTGAACCTGACTGTTGTTCGTGACGCAATGATTATTTCCGAAAAGCAGAAGATTAAGGAGCTGAGCGGTGCGGTAGCGCGTCAGCTAACGGGAATCATGGAGTCAGCGTGGAATGATCTGGAAGTGCTCAGATCGAATCCAAATTTAACCAATGCTGCAAATTCTGATAAGGTAAAAAAGGAGAGTTTTGATCGTCTTAAGCAACATTACGATTATCTTTCGTCGATTACACTTCTGGACACCAAAGGTTGGCCAGTCATGCCTGGTGCTGCGGATCCAACGCGAAAAGATCAATCGAAGTTCTTCAAGAGGGCTCTGGCTGGTGAAGTTGTCGTGCCAGAGCCCGATATCCCAATTGAGCGCGGCATCGGTGAGCACGGTACCATTGGCGAAGATTTCACGTTTCTAATTCAGATCTATCTCCCAATTTTCCAGCCAGGAGAATCGAAGCCCCACAATGTCGTTCGTGCCGATATCAGATTTGATCAGTTTTGGGAGGTAATTGACTCTACAAGTGTAGGAGAAAAAGGATATTTCGTTTTAATCAACTCCCTGGGAAATACCCTCGCTCACAAAGATAGAAGTCGTATCCAATACGCCTTTGACGATCAAACAGCTACAAGTCATTGGGCGAATCACCCCGAAGGGGTATATGTTGATGACGAAGGAGTGAGCCAAGTCTATCTGAGCACAGTTCTCCAGCCACACAATAAAGATAATGAGAAGGAATGGACTCTGATTTGCTTCCAGCCGGAATCGGAAGTCCACTCGCTGGCCTACCGAATTGTAAATTATACTCTTGGAGCGGCACTATCTGCGTTCGTTGTTGCTGCGCTAGTCGGATTGTTCCTTGCGAAGGGTTTAGCTTCTCCAGTAATCGAAGCTTCCAAGGTCGCACTGAAGGTCTCCCGCGGCGAATTGGAGTCGGTTATGCCTGAATCGGGTGGCAAGGAAATGCGCGGCTTAGCAACCTCCTTCAACAAAATGGTTGTTGAGCTAAAAGGACACCGAGCACATTTGGAATCATTGGTACAGTCGCGGACACAGAGTCTGCTCGAGTCTCAGGCTGATTTGCAGGATCTTACAGCGCAGTTACGAGCGACTTATGAGTCGACGCCTGAGGCGATCATGGTTGTGCGTCCCACTGGGGAGGTTCTGGCGGCGAATAAGCGTGTTCGCGATTTCTTTGGGCTTGATGGGGCAAGGCTGCTTAAAGATGGTTTGGCAGAAGGGACGAGCTCCAGGGCGGATCTAGTGAAGTGTTTCGAGGACGCTGATGATTTCGAGCAAGTGTGGCGTCGGCATACGGATAGTTCCGGTCTTGTCCACAAAGGTGAGTGGAAGGTGCATGGCGAAGCGGATATGCAGTTGTCTGTCTACAGTGCTCCTGTGATGAATTCGGCTGGAAACACGTTTGCTCGGTTGTGGATGTTCAGGGACATGACTGAGCAGCGTCGACTTGAACTGGGACTGCAGCAGTCGACAAAGATGGAGGCCATTGGGCGTTTGTCGGGTGGTGTGGCGCACGATTTCAACAACTTACTTACAGGAATCATCGGTAACCTTTCTCTCAGTGAACTTATGGGGGACATGCCGAAGGAGAATGGAGATCTGGTGCTTGCCGCGAAGCGTGCTGCGGAGCGTGCTGCTGGGATCGTCAAGCAGCTGCTGGCATTCTCGCGCCAGAACCAAATTTCGCTCCAGCCGTGTTGTGCAAACAAACTTATACGTGAAGTGCAGGAGATTCTTACGCCTGGATTGGATCCTTCGATTCAGTTGCACGTGAATCTTGATGATGATGAACCTTATGTGATCGCCGATGGAAATCAGATCGATCAGGTTCTTATGAACTTTTGTGTGAATGCCAGGGATGCATTGCCTGACGGAGGATCGATCACGGTTACAACTTCAAGAGTGAATATTAATCTCGATGCGCTACCGCGTCAGACGAACTGTAAGCCAGGGAACTATGTAGCGATCTCGGTGCAGGATGACGGAACCGGAATGCCTGAAGAAGTGCGCGAGAAAATATTTGAGCCGTTCTTTACGACCAAGGAGCAAGGCAAGGGCACGGGGCTAGGGCTGGCGACTTCTTATGGAATCGTCCAAGATCACAGTGGCTGGATTAACTGTGAATCAGAGGTAGGAAAAGGCACGACGTTTACGGTTTACATTCCTCAATGTGACAAGCCTGCCCAGTCAAAAGAAGAAGGGAAATCGACACCCGTCGTTGGCGGCACAGAAACCATTTTAATTGTCGATGATGAATTGATCGTCCGCACGGTGGCGGAGAATGTCCTGCAGCGACAGGGATACAAAGTGGAGACTGCCTCTGATGGTAGAGAAGCACTTGAGGTCGTCGCTCGGTGCGGTAATTCGGTCAGTGCGATCATGCTCGACTTGACCATGCCTCGCATGTCTGGCCGTGAAACATTTAAAGAACTGCGATCCGGAAAGTATCCTCATATTCCAGTGGTGATTTGCAGCGGTTACCTGGTCGAGCTGATTAGTTTCGAAGAGGACTCGGGCTCGGTGCCTGAAGGCGTGGTGCAGAAGCCGTATCAAGTCGACGTTCTAGCCAAGGAGATCCGCAGAGTGATTGACAGTGTTGCTGTTGCTACAGTGGTGTAAGATCACTCTGTGCAATTTCGCAGGTTTCGCTGGTGTTGGAGTGGAAATTTCCAGCTGTGTGTTCTAGTGGTGTGGCATGTCTTCTCCTGCTATTTTGCTTGCTGGTGTTCCTGAAGTGAACATGACACTTTATCATCGGATTCGGTTTTCTGTCGGCGACTCTGTGGCGTGGATTGGAAATTTGGGTGACCCTGGTGAGTCGTTGCTGCTGGTGCGAGACATTGAAATGGCCCGCGCCCGGGAGTCAGCCTGCGCTGATCGTGTGGGATGTGCGGCTGATTTTGTGCCAGAGGGTGGATTGTCGGGTGATCGAGATACTGCTTTGGCACAAGCGGCGACCGAATGTTTGCGCCGATCTAGTGTCGCCTCGGTTGTGACCGATCGCACATTGCCGTTTCTCTTTGCCTGGCATCTGCAGCAGGCGGGAATCGATGTGCAATATGATGCCGACCTTGGCGTGCTCGATCGCCGTGTGAAGAATGCTGATGAAATTGCCGCCCTAACAAAAGCACAGGAAATGACTATGCGGGCGATGCAAATGGCTTGCCACTGGATTGCGACCGCCACGGCCGATCGCTCAGGGACACTATTCCAGGAGGGAGATGTCCTAACCTCCGAACGCGTCCGTCGCAGGATCACGCAATTTCTGATCGAGCAGGGCTTCAGCAATCCTCATGATTCGATTGTCGCAACCGTGCCACATGTTGCCGATTGCCATCACTGTGGTGCGGGTCCACTGCATTCCGGAATTCCGGTGATCGTCGACATTTTCCCCAGGGACGATTCGACGGGTTACAATGGCGACTGCACGCGAACAGTTGTGCATGGCGAGGTGAGCGAAGAGGTGAAGCGCATGCACGAAGCCGTCGTGCAGGCGAAGCAGGCGGGCTGCGCTGCCCTGAGAGCGGGAACGACGGGGGAGGCGGTGCATCGCGCAACCGTTGACGTCATTAAGTCGCAGGGTTTTGCTTTCAAGCGCGGCTCCTGCAGTGGTGATGATGCTGCTGTGCCAGTGATGCGCCACGGCACCGGACATGGAATCGGTCTCGATGTGCATGAGCCGATTCTGCTCGACGATGGCGGAGGAGAAATTCTTTCTGAAGAAGTGTTTACCGTCGAGCCCGGACTCTATTCGTCGACACTTGGGGGCGTGCGGGTCGAAGACATGGTGCGGGTCACCGGTTCATCGTCGTTGATACTTGGGACTCTCCAGGAGGGGCTGAACTGGGAGTGATGCTTCCCATGTTGCATTAAAACAAACAGTGCACGAAAACGAAATGACCGAGTGAATCCCTGCACAGATTTGGAGTGCTCAGGCTTGACTGAGCTTTTTTGCACAAGCGATTATTTGTCCGGCAAAAAAGCGCCGTCGAGCCCGGACGCACTCCAAAAGTTGCTTGCTACGGCAGCTGGTGAGTAGTCCAGTTCTTCAGCGGTCCAGCTGTTCACAATCTATCTGGAGATCTCACCGGGTGTCGCCTGATCTTGAATTCCCAGGTGGCCTTCGATTTGCTGCTCAATAAAGAGCGCCTGCTCAGCTTCGTTCAGGTTCTTGACCAGCGTCTCGCGTTTATCGGAATCCAGGACAATTTCTACGGTGTAGCGTGAGTGCGGTCCGTTCTTCCCATGCGAGATCTTCTCCTTGCAATAAAGTTGTCGAACTGAATGTGAGGCGATGTCTTTGTTGCCCTTCCAGGGAATTGGGCCGTGACGCAGGGTCAAGTTTCCGCGGCCTACTTTGATCTCTGTTGTGTTCATGAATCCCGCCAGTGTCCCATAGGCAAGTCCGATCCCCACGGCTGTATGAATGAGCCCAAATAGCGACATGAACCACGCGCCAGTGGTGAGCGAGATCGTGTGCCAGACAATCATGAAACCATTCCAGAAGATGCAGAAGAACAGCAGGAAGAACAATGCAGGGCTGAACCAGCGTCGCTTCAGGATAAATTCGTGCCCCAGGTCCGACACTTCGAATCCCTTAGGCATCGGCACCTTCGCTCGTGGACCATTACGCGGAGTATCCGAATCCTGACGCTGCGGCAGCGCAATAGCGAAAAGCGCATTGCAATGCGTGCACCGGGCCGCATTCAGCTCTGTAGAAATACTCTCAGGCTTCAGCTGAGATCCACAATTCTTGCAGGATAGTTCTATCAGTTCCATCTCTGTATTTTAAGTAAGTCGTTTATTTGAAGGCGTATACGATAATGATTATCGTTGAAAACCTGAAAGTAAGACCCAAAGTTGGACCGTATGCTCCAATGTTTGCAGGAATCCACTGACGTATTCATCGCATGTATAGTCTCAACGTTCCAGCTCTTCGACAATGACCAGGTTTGTGATTTCGTAAATCCAATCTGTTGCTCAACTCCAGCGAGCCATTCTGCGATGCCAGCGGACGTACGGTGAGCATTTTTGCAGATCGCAGCACCGGGCGAAGAGAGGCCCAGATGTTCGAAGGATTCGTCTCCGTCCAGAACTCAGTTTATGTGGAGCTCCCTATAAGCTGAGTTCTGCCGTCAGAGTGTAAGTGCCGTCTTCGGGTGTTCCCCTGGCCCTAGCCGAACAGACTTGTCAGTGGTTGTCCGCTTTCAACGATGGGCCTTGGGCGGCCTTCGCGATCAGGAATCATGAGCTCAGGATCAATGCCCAGCGCCCAGTAAATTGTTTTCGCGAGATCTTCTGGAGAGACTGCATTCGATTCTGGATAAGCGGCATGCGCGTCAGTCTTGCCGTAGACGATGCCGCCACGGACGCCGGCGCCCGCAATCAGGCACGGAAAACAATTGCTCCAGTGGTCGCGCCCCCATACAGCATTCGCTTTTGGTGTGCGTCCCATCTCACCGAGCGCTACCACTAACGTCTCATCAAGCAATCCACGTTCATCGAGATCTGACAACAATGCTGAACATCCCTGATCAAACGTTGGCAGAAGGTGACGTTTAACATCGTTGCTGTCGCGGTGCGAGTCCCAACTGTAACCATCCACACAATCGTAGTGAACAGTGGTAAATCGTACACCTGCTTCGATCAGTCTGCGAGCCATCAAGCATGACTGGCCAAACAAATGCCTGCCGTAGCGATCGCGCATGCTGTCGGGTTCCTTGCGGATATCCAATGCTCGACTGGCCTCACCTGAAGCGACCAATGACAAAGCTCGTTTGCGATGATGATCGAGCGCATCAGCTCCACCTGCATCGAGTTGCCTCTGCACACGCTCAAATTGCTTCAGTAACGTCACGCGTTCTCGAATCCTTCCCACGTCCAACTCCGGTGCCAGCCCTTCCATTTGAAACGTCAATTCCTGATCAGTGCAGTCTCGCCAATAGGGGTTGTCGGCGTCGTTGCGCTTATCAATGGCCGTCGTAAGTGGATCGTAGCTACTTCCGAGCCAGCCTCCATAATGTCCTGGTCGACGGTACTGTCCTTTATCCTGGAGACGACCCAGCCAATTCGGCAATGCCGCATAGGCGGGCATCGTGCGCGCTCTATTACCCGGCGACTGCTGCGTTAAGTACTCGACCACCGATCCCATCGAAGGCCAATCCTGCGGAGTCGCGGAGAATCCACCGCCTACTGGGAGATGCCAGCGTTTGCCGGTCTGAATGTAATGCGCCCCACCACTGTGATCATTGAAGGTGTGGGACATCGTTCGGATCACCCCGAACTTATCGGAAATATTTGCCAGGCGGCTCAAATGCTCGCTGATCAGCAGATCTGGCGTGCGACATTTGATCGGCCTGTAAGGTCCGCGGATTTCCTGCGGTGCCTCCGGTTTCATATCGAATGTCTCCAACTGGCTAGGCCCACCAAACAGAAAGAGAAAGATGACCGATTTTGCCCGTCCACCCGCGAAGGGCTCGCCTCCTGCCTGCTCAGCCGCCAGCACTCGAGGTAAACTCAATCCCAGTAATCCTGCACCACCGATCTGCAGCAGTTCCCTGCGAGAAAGTCCGCCGCAGTTGGATTTCGGTAAGCCATTTAATGTGAGCATCGATAATGGGGTTCAGAGGCCACGTTAGCCTATGTCTCCAATATATTTACGTCAACACCAACTCAGCTGCAGCAGCGATTGTTCCCTTGTGGATACCGCAGCTGCCTCCACGATTACGGAAGTCTCGTTGTTTCCCTTATCTCTTTAGTTCGCTGCCGCACGAATGCCGGATGCCCTCGAATATGAGCCTGTCGAGATACATGAGAACGGGCGAGAGTCGATTCTGTGAAATTAAGGGTCGCGGAGATGCCCAGCTCTGACTTGCTCTTCTTGCTCAAACCGCGCAGGATCGTCGAAACGAACCAGCTTGCACTTCGCGAATATGATCCCTCTAACATTTATGCATCCTTCTGTACTTCGCTCCACACTGCGACTGATCGGTGGTGGGATGATGCTCATCTCATCCCTTCACGCACAATCAGAGAAAATCGACAACCCGGCACTGATGGCTTATGTGGGCACCTTCAGCTCGCCTCTGGGTGATGTGCTGCCGACGCAGGTCGATCTGCCGCCTGGCAATGGTCGCGGCATTCATGCCTTTCGCGTCGATCGTGCGAGCGGTGCCCTTTCGCCGAGCAGTGTCTTCGAACTGGGGACGAGTCCAAGTTGCCTGGTTGCCAATGTCGCAGGGACACGCATGTATTCGACCAATGAAACCGACAGAGTTGATGGCGGCGAGTCCGGATCAGTCAGTGCTTTTGCGATCGATCCAGAAAATGGAGCACTTACATTGATCAATTCTGTAAGCTCCGGTGGCGCCGGACCGACCTATGCCAGCATCCCTCCGTCCGGAAAGTATCTGCTGGTTGCAAATTACTTCGGTGGCTCCATTTCCGTTTTGCCAATTCTGCCCGATGGAAGTCTGGGGAAAGCGACGGACGTGAAGAAAGACGAAGGCGAAGTAGGCCCGACAAAGGCAACGCATGCGCCGCCGGGCAGCTTCGCCATCAGCGGCCACGATGTGCCACACGCGCACATGATTCAGACCGATCCGTCAGGCCGATTTGTGCTGCATGTGAATCTGGGGCTCGACAAAATTTTCATCTGGAAGCTGGACCAAAAGAGTGGTGTCCTTACTGCTAACGAGCCGGCATTCGTTTCATTGCCGCCGGGTGACGGGCCGCGTCACTTCGCCTTTCACCCGAATGGCAAGTGGTTCTATTCCCTACAGGAAGAAGGTTCGACGGTTGTGCTGTTCGACTATGATTCTGAAAAAGGGCAGCTGACTCCGCGCCAGACAATTTCCAGTTTGCCTCCGGGCTATGCGGGCAGCAATTTTTGCTCGGAAATTCTCGTCTCTGCAGATGGTCGATTTGTGTATGCTGGCAATCGACTGCATGATGGAATCGCTGTCTTTGCCGTTGGCGAAACAGGTGAACTGTCCTTTGTTACTGAGGAATGGACACGTGGCGATTACCCTCGGAGTTTCAACTTCGATCCCACTGGCAACTTCCTCTATTCGTGCAACCAGAGGGCGGACAACCTGGCGACGTTTCGTGTCGATAAGGCATCAGGCAGGCTCACCTTTACTGAGCAATACACTCCGGTAGGCAACCCTTCAGCGATCGTTTTCGTAGACCTTGCGCAGATTGTGACTCCGGTGACTGCAAGTGGGCAGTGGCTGTTGGGGGAAGTGGAAGGTGGTGAGGAAGTCGTATTGCCGCAATTGGAGCGCAACATCACGGCGGCTTACTTTGCCAATGATCCAAAGCGCGAACCATTGACCGTCGGATTCAATGAAGATGCAACAAAGGTGACGCTGCAGGTACCCGAGGGCGACGGAGGAAGTGTCATCCTTGAGGTGGCAGAGAACACAACCCAGTTTCCAGATGGACGTATCGTGTTGTCTGCGCTGGATGCACGCGTGGAGGGCGATCGGGCAAAGTTGGAAACGCATCCGGGAAATCACCGCATCGGGTTCTGGTCGAACATTCAGGACTCCGTGCACTGGGACTACAAAGCGACGCGTCCCGGAATGTATGATGTCGAGTTAACGTATTCCGTCGCGAATGGCGAACTCAATGAAATCGAGTGTACGTTCGGTGGCAAGACACTCCGTAGCAAACTTGTGAATACCGGAAGCTGGTACCATTACACCACCGTCCCGATTGGCCGAGTCTACATCGAGAAATCAGGCATGCTTCCGGTGAAGGTGCGCGGAGTGAAGATCATGGGCGGAGCAGTGATGAATCTGAAAGCTCTCACTTTGAGGCCTGCACCCGAAGGAAAAGAAATCACGCAGGCGGATGATGGGACGATCGAACTGGATGCGCACGATGCCACCGTGCACGGCGTCCTTTTGCAATACGAGCGCAAGCCGCAGAAGCTCTGCCTCGGCTACTGGGCGAATCCAAATGACTGGGCATCATGGACATTTCCAGCGAACAAGCCCGGGAAGTTTAAAGTCCTGCTTACCCAAGGCTGCGGCTCCGGGCACGGCGGTAGTGAAGTCGCCATTCACATTGCAGACCAGACTATCGACTTTACCGTTGAAGAGACCGGCGGATTCCAGAATTGGAGAGTCAGAGATCTGGGAGAAGTGACTCTGAAAGAAGCAGGCAGCTACCAGCTCGAAGTGCGACCAGTGAACAAAGCAAAAGTCGCTGTCATGGACATCCGCAAAATTCGGTTGATGCCAGTAGAGTGAAGCTCTTTTCTCTCCATTACTTGTTCCCAGTTCATGCGTTCAGTATACTAAGTGTAGCCGGTTGTCAGCGGTGCTTTGGCGCTTTAAATGTGAGTCTTACACCTCACATTACACTGACGAATTCTGGTTGCTTGAGGGGCTGAAAATCTTTAAGAGCAAAGCCTAGCGCCTTTAGGCCTTGGAAAAGTAGAAAGGAAGAATTGCGCCCTGAAAGTGGCGCGTGAATTCGACCTTCCAGACGTTCTGTACTAAATCGTCTGCCGGTCGAATTTTGCACAACTGGTCGCATGGTCGCAGCGCGACCGTTCATCTTAGGCGGGGTGCTTCAGCCCCCGTTCCCCCAAGGGAAAAGAGCTGTTCGTCGCGATGCGACGATTCAATTCCGCTGGCCAGTGTTGTGAATTCGAGCGTGATCAATCGTTGGCATACGCGATCTCACTTGCCCGTTTGAACCGTCGCATCGCGACGGAAAAATGACCGGGATGCGGGCCGGGCGCTAAAGCTGCCCGGCTAATGGTGAGTTGTCGCTTCACGACAGAGAATTACGCTCTCTCGTTGTGCCCGGGGCCCTACCAGGCACGCACTTACCCGCCAGTGACTTTTCAGGCCACATTCTAAGAACATCATAGACCCAGACCTGAAGGCCTGGCCTGTGGTCTCGCGGTTCAGCCCGCCACTTCGACTCGCTAATGGGTAAATGTTTAATCGGTGGAGTGTGAGCCTTACAACTTCCTGTCAATGCGGAAACACAGTCTTTTCCGTTGCAGTTCGCCTCTTGCCTTCTTATATCCAACACATGAAACGAGTATTGTTGACCACCACTTCCTATCAAGACACCCCGGGCGATCATCACGCGCTGCTGGAGGGGCAGGATTTTGAAGTCGTTCGGGAGCGGGGGCCGCTGACAGAGGAACGCATGCTCGAACTGGCGGGAGATTTTGACGCCTTTCTGTGCGGCGACGATGCCATCAGTCGCGAAGTGATTGAGAAATCGCTGCCTCGCCTGCAGGTGATCAGCAAGTACGGCATCGGTCTGGACAAAATCGACCTCGATACCTGCAACGAAAATAAACTGCCGGTGCTTTTCACGCCAGGGGTCAATCACACCACGGTTGCCGAGCACAATTTCATGCTGCTGCTGGCGATTAGCAAGCAGCTGGTGGAACATGTAAACTGGGTGCGGGCGGGCGAATGGAAGCGCATGACCGGGCATGAGATTTGGAAAAAGCGGATCGGCATCGCTGGCTTTGGCCGCATCGGTCGCGAAGTGGCATTGCGTGCCAAGGCATTCGAGATGGACGTCACGGCATTCGATATTTACTGGCCGGAGGAATTTGCAAATGAACACGGGTTCAAGCGCGCGGCTTCTATGGATGAATTGTTCGAAACCTCAGACGTGCTCAGTCTGCATACCAATCTCAGTGAGGAAACTCGGGGACTGGTCAATGCTGAGCGCCTGGCGAAGATGCCGAAGGACGCAATCGTGCTCAATACGGCGCGGGGTGAATTGGTTGAGAACGATGCGATCATCGCAGCTCTGGATTCTGGACGACTGGCGGGATACGGCACCGATGTCCTGGACGTCGAGCCGCCTGAGCCAGATCATCCATTGATCAAGCATCCGAAGGTGTTGGTCACGCCGCACATTGGCTCGCGCACATATGAAAGTGTGCCGCGTCAGGCCATGCGCGCGACTGAAAATTTGATCAATTTCCTGAGCGGCGAAGGTGAATACCTTCAGGCCAACAAGTTTGACTAACATTTTCACTACTCGTTCCCATGCCAGAGCCCGCAGCCTTCGACCTCCCGCATCGCCCAAGACGAAATCGTAAATGTGCTGCTATCCGTGGCATGGTGCGTGAGACGGAACTGACTCCCGCGCACTTCGTCTACCCGCTCTTTATTCAAGAAGGGGACAAGAGCGAAGACATCGCGTCCATGCCTGGATGCAGACGCTGGAGTCTCGATGGGTTGCTCGAGGAAGTGGCATCTGCACATGCACTGGGCGTCAATGCCGTCGTGTTGTTTCCGGCGATTGATGATCTGCTGAAGACACCACGGGCAGAGGAATGCGCCAACGATGACGGACTGGTGCCGCGTGCCATTCGTGCCCTGAAAACAAAGTTTCCCGAGCTTGTGGTGATCACCGACGTGGCGCTGGATCCTTACAATAGCGATGGTCACGATGGCGTAGTCAAAGACGGGCGCATTCTGAATGACGAGACAGTCGAGATCCTATGCCAGCAGGCGCTGTGTCATGCGCGCGCCGGTGCTGACATTGTCTCGCCCAGCGATATGATGGATGGACGCATCGGAGCGATCCGCGAGGCGCTCGACATGGACGCGTTCACGGATGTCTCGATCCTTTCCTACACGGCAAAGTATGCCTCGGCGTTCTATGGGCCGTTTCGTGGTGCCCTTAATTCTGCCCCCAAATCGGGAGACAAGAAGACTTACCAGATGGATCCGGCAAATGCACGCGAAGCCCTGCGCGAGGCGGATCTGGATGCGATGGAAGGTGCAGACATGCTCATGGTAAAGCCTGCCGGAGCGTACCTCGATATCATTCACCGCCTGCGCGAACACAGTGACCTGCCCATCGCCGCCTATCAGGTCAGTGGCGAATACCTCATGATCAAATCCGCCGCCGAAGCCGGCTGGCTGGACGAAAAAAGAATCGTCCTGGAAACGCTGACCAGCATCCGCCGCGCCGGAGCCGATATCATCCTGACCTACTTCGCCAGGCAGGCCGCCGAGTGGCTGCAAGGCGAATAACTTTTTTGTTTCTTAGTTTAAACGGGCTTCTTTCAGTACCTCGGCTCGAGTAATATTTCATTTTTCATGTTCTGGTTTTCCTTCAGGAGGATTTCACCCCATTTAAATCGCGACCATGATGGGCGTGTCCAAGTGGCAGGAGTCCGACATCTTTACCTCAAGGAGCGAGAGTTAGCGGCGGTGAGCGTCCGCAGGTCATTGATAGCAAGATACTGAATGGCACAGCTACTCGTGAGACAGCTTGATGATGATCTCGTTTCCCTCCTTAAAAGAAGAGCAGCTGCTCATGGGCATTCAACGGAGGAGGAACACCGCTTAATTCTAAGAGAAGTGCTTGATGGGCGTTCCTGCAAAGAACGGACATCTATGCGCGGCAGCACTTGAGCACACACTTACGCTCGTCACCCGCAACGTTAGAGAGGTGAGCAGATCCGGCGTAAGCTTAGTCAATCCGTTCGAATAAGGACAGAATGTCCAAGATCGCCTAAGGAACAACTTCTTCCAGCGGCCAGATAATGACGTCGATGTTACGACTGAAATGTAGTAAGTGCGGTGGTGCTGATTCTGCAATTTGAAACGGGTGCAGCAATGTGTTGGTGGAAATCTCCGCTGCGGCCTTCTGTAACTGCCACTGGCGATGGTGCACGTGCCCTCTTTTTATTGTGCCATCTGGAGTCTCGCAGTAGAGGCAGTAGCGTTCTGTCAGCCAGTGCTCCAGACTGCCGGGCTGCGCCGTGTAGACGGATCCTTCCGGTTGGTATTTGCCACGAAAACTTTCGCCGCCTTCGCTGTGCCGTTGTGACTGGTAGTGCACATTTTCACCGTTGGTTTTCAGTTCCATGTCGGCATGGAAGTAGGGCAAATGAAAGAACGTTCGTGCTGCCCAGACGGCCATGCGACTCGCCGCGTCAAGGCTGAAGAACCATACGCCCGGCTTGCCGTCGATCGTGACATAGGTGCGGACATTCATTTCCTCAAATGCCGAGACCGCAGGCATCGCCGGGAGTCCGCGCAGCATTACATCGCGCATCCGAAATGGCACCACTGCGATCCACGCCGTACCATCGAATGTATCAATCTCCAGCGCCTGCGGAATTTGCTCTCTGAGCAATTCGACAGACACCGGCCAGTGCGCAAATAACAGATCGCTCCACGACTGACGCCAGGTCCAACGGGATTCAAGGATCGGCCACGGACGATGCGCGGTCTCTGACAGGGAAGAATGCATACAATAGAAGATACGCGACATCGGCCCTTGCAGGCAATCAATCGATTCGTTCGTCTCTATTGAGAAAGCTGGTCTTATAGAGGTTCGTTGGATATGCAGCATCGATATTGCCGAGGTCTGCCGAGCTTGAATAAATATAAAAAGTAGCCGACACTACCACCATGAATCGAAGAATGTGCCACGCATTGTCATCTCTCCTCGTGCTGGCAATGGTGCTGACGCCAGCGTGGGCGTTCGCTGTGACGTTTCCTGAAAAGCCGGCTTCGGAGCACTACTATGTAGATGGAGCCGGAATCATTGATCCGAGCACTGGCGAGCAAATTGACAGCAAGGCAGCTGCACTGCTGACGGAAGAAAGAATTCCGTTGTTCGTAGTTACGATTGGTTCACTAGCCGGTCAAGATGCCGTAACCTACAGCATCGAACAGTATGCTACGGAACTGTTTGATCATTGGGGCATCGGGTCACAAGATCGCAATTACGGCATCTTACTGCTCATATCAAAGGGCGATCGCAAGGCGCGTATCGAGTTAGGTGCCGGCTGGGAGCGGAATTATGATTACCAGGCTACCCAAGTGATGAACGAACTCATCGTTCCAGCGTTCAAGCGGCAGGATTTTACGACCGGAATTTCGGATGGGGTGCGTGGTCTTGATGCACTGGCCCGCGGACTGGCTCTACCCAAACCAAAGAGTCCGTGGTGGTTCTGGCCTGTTGTAATCGGCAGTCTCATTCTGGTGATCGCAGTGATCATCAACTTGTTTAAATCTGGAAGGAGCGGATGGGGCTGGGCGCTGCTGGCTGGACTGGGTATCTTACTGTTTTTCATCATTCGAAACGCGATGTCGAACTCGGGCAGCGGCGGAGGCTTTGGAGGCGGATCGTCCGGCGGAGGGGGAGCAACTGGATCCTGGTAACACTTATGAAAACTCCTACCAAACTCTTTACGGCGGAACAGATCACCGCAATCGAAACCGCCATCAGACAGGCAGAGGAGACGACGTCAGCCGAGATTGTTCCGGTTGTCGCGAAAGTCTCGGGACGCTACGACAGGGCTGAAGATTTATTCGCTTTCCTGTTCTCGTTAGTGTCGCTCGGATGCACGTGGGTCTTGCTCCAAGATGCCATACCCGCAACTGAAACATGGGGCGGAAAGCCAACATCCGTAATGAGTCTGCCCATCGTGCTGGCGATTCTAGTTGCAACGTTTTTCGCAGGCATTGCACTGGCAAGCCGGTTCCCGGCGCTACGATTGCCATTGATCGCCAAGCGGGAAATGCAGGAAGAAGTTGAGCGTCGAGCACATGAAACATTTAAGCGCCTCAAGATCCGCAATACAGAAAATGCCACTGGTATTCTCATCTACGTCTCACTCTATGAACATATGGTTCACGTCGAAGGTGACGACACGATCGCAGGCAAACTTTCGCAAAGTGACTTCCAATCGGTTTGCGATACCATCATTTCTGGCTTCAAGAGCGGAAATCCTGAATTGGGAATGCGTAAAGGTATCCTACTTTGCGGCGAACTCCTGGCTACGCATTTCCCGATCGAACAGGGAGATGCCAATGAACTATTCGATTCCCTGCACTTGATCGAATGAGGGCCCGTCGGGAAGTGATCGCAGCCAGTCGATTCCGATGTCAAAGTTCGCGTCGATCATTCGATTCAGTTGTTGCGCACTACCACGAAACCCCAAGGAATTTCTTCTTCTTGCGTTTCGCAGGTGTGCTCAGGTCGCGGAGCGATTCCGGCTGCGGTCTTCGGTTCTCGATAACTTCGGAAAGAATGCGCGAAATCGAGTGGTTGATCTTGTCATCGGGAGCCATTTTGATGGCCGCGTCGATCGCCTTCTGCGCGTGCTCAATCCGCCCAGCCATCAGATAGGAAAGGGCGAGGTTGCCGAGTGATTCTGCATTGCTGGGATCAAGTGCGACGGCAGCTTCTGACGCCGTCACTGCTTCGTCAAATTTTTTCAGTTCGAGGCACACGCCGGCCAGTTCTCTGGGAATGATCTCTGTCGTCTTGTCCAGATCATAAGCGCGGCTGAATGCCTGATAAGCAACCTCATGGTTGCCCAATGCCAGTTGGCCCTTGCCGTAATACCATTGGGCATTCCACAAGTCAGGCGCCTCCGCGATCACTTTTTCAAGCTTCTGGACAGCATCAGAAACTGCAGTGGCAGACTCACCGGTAAGGGCTGGCTCCCCGGCTGAAACAAAGTGTTGCTGAATCAGCTTTGATGCCTCGGCGAACAGGGCGTCAATCGGAGTGGATGTGCGGCCAATGAATACTTCTTTCCCCGTTTCTTTATTCAAGAATACCTCCACATTGTCCTCCAGTCGGAGGAACTTCAAATGCTCCATTTTCGACGGGTCATGAAACACCAACCCTGACCCGATTTTTGGATCCCAGCCTTTTTGCGCTGTCACCGAATCCGGTTGCGTCCCTTCCGTCCATGCGATCACTGCCTTATCCCACACGCCAGTCTGCAGCCATTCGCAGCAGGGATCGATCGATCGATCAAATTCATTGACCAACACGGCGTCCGAGTCCGGCCCCTGCGAAACATTCATTCCCTCGTCCTCCAATGTCTGGAGAAATTTCCGTGCGTCAGTCTCGGCCATGAAGCTACACCTCCAGATGTGCGTATCGCCTATCGCAGTCGAGTTCGGAATTTGAAAAGTATCACCGTCTAACAAATGCAGAATTCGATCCTGCTGCGCGACGACGCAGTAGCCTTCAATGGGAATTGCCATGGATCAACATACTGTCGAGATTTCGCGGATGGCAATCGTTCATCTTGACTCTCCGTCAAGGCGTCGAAACATGCGCACTGCCGGGAGCCGTATTCCGTTTTCGAGTACGATGTCAAATCGTTCGGTGACGCTGTACCCGAACGAAGCGTAAAGTGGTTCTCCGGCCAGTGTTGCGACGATCTCGGCACTGCGAAATTGTGCGGCGACTATTGCTTCCTCGCAGGCTTGCATGATGCTGCGTCCGATTCCCTGGCGCGCCCATTCGGGATCGACAAAGAATGCACGGACACGCGCAGGATCGCCTTTGGGATCAAGTTCTGGATCAGGTTCCGTGCGTTGGCTGTCGCCGCCGTAAAGCGAGCGCCTGCGGCTCCACCCGCCGCAGCCGATGACCCTGTCTGCAGAATTCTCCACCACGAAGTAGGTTCTATCCACGATCAATTGCCTGTCGACGGCGAACACTGACCCCAGCGCGGCTTCTCTCTGCTCGGTAGAATAGCAGGGTGCCTGCAATTCTCTGACCGATCGCGGGATCAACTGCTTTAGTTGCGCAATATCAGCGTCAATTGCCAGCCGAGGCTTCCATTTGAGTTTGAGAGGACTAGTGGAGCCGTGTTGCATACTTCTCTGCTGCCGCTAATTGATAATTGAATTTCGTTGAAATATTTGCCGTCGTTGGTGCGTTCTCTCTTGGGAATGGTCATCTCTCCATTTTGCAATCGACTGGTCACAACGATTCGGCGTCATCCGTTGCGTTGGTTGATCTGTGCGGGCGTGGTCTTTCTGGGGGTCATCCTGGGATGTGACTGGCACATTGCGCGCGTTGCTGACAATGCCGTCTATACTTCCACCCACGCTATTCCTGAAACTCCGGTGGCCTTGCTGCTGGGAACGGCAAAAACCTATCAGGGATACCAGAATGCCTTCTATACTCGACGCATCCACGCAGCGGCTGAACTCTACCATTCCGGTAAGGTGCGCGGAATTCTTATCAGCGGTGACCATGGTCGGCCTGACTATAACGAGCCTGAGGACATGCGCAGAGACCTCATACAAGAAGGAGTTCCTGCCGAATTTATTACCCTCGACTATGCCGGATTTCGAACTCTGGATTCGATCATCAGGGCAAAAGAAGTGTTCGGTCAGAGCAAGCTTACGATTGTCAGTCAGAAATTTCATGTAGAGCGTGCTCTCTATCTCGCCGATGCCTGCGACATTCAAGCGATTGGCTATGTCGCAGATGATCCACTCAGCAGCACATCCCGTATCCGAGTCCGGGTGCGCGAAACCCTTGCCCGCGTGGCCGCAGTTTTCGACACAAGTGTGGGACGAGGCCCGAAGTTTTTGGGAGATGCGGAATACGTAGCCCTGCGCTCGCCATGACATTTTCAGACTGACACGGACAAGTTTCCGTGGCACGATCAATTCTGGAATTGCCGGAGAATCCCGTTATGAGTATTGATTCGTTGGCCGGGAGGTCGCTTCCGCTGCAGTGATGAGCAATAATTAAGACGATGTCCACACGATTCAAAATTCTCCTGGTTTGCGCGCTCGCTTTCTTCCTGTTGTTTCTGTCGGTTCCTGTTGGATTTTTCATTTTTCGTTCAAAGAGAGATTCTCAATCAGCTTCGCGGCAATTGGTGGATCAACTGCAATCACAGGTGATGCGCGCCGAACGCCAGCAGCAGCAACGCCATTCTTCCAATGATCTCAATGGAACATCCGCACGCAATTTTGCCCCTGTTTCAAATCTTTACAGCCTGAGCGGCCGAGGCTGTGCGGATCATGATCTTAGCTCGCTGATTCTTCAAAATGAGTTAATCAAAAAAGATAGACGACTGGCGTATCGGCAACTCGACATCGACCGCTGCAATGCACTGATCTTTGCTTATGTAAAACGGGGCGTCGCAGAGAATTCAAATTATTACCTGCGTCGCAAGCTGGTCGAGACCTTTGGCCAGACCAACCGCGCGGTACTTATCAACAGGTTGCGACTCGTCGCCGTGCTTCTGGGTGGCGAGAAAGGACGCGGCGGCATGGATCCGCAGTTCACTCCCATTCGTGAGGAAGCCCATCGCTTTTCCCCTTATGTCGTCGTGATGATCGACGATTACATCAAGAAGCTTGAGGAGAAAATGAAGCGTCGCGATATTTCCTCAGATGTGCCGGGGGATTTTAAGGAATATGTTGATTCGCTGGGGACGGCATTCGACAGCGAACGCGGCATCGCCAATACGGGTGCGCGATATCGAGATGACCTCGCCAGGGAAGTTTACGCAATGAAGGTGCTGCTGCGGGATCTACGCGAATACTACGGTGAGCGAGTGGGCGCAGAGTCCGGTGAGGCATCATCGTTCGAAGTGATTTTCTCCGATCAAGGAACCTTTCAAAGTGATACTCTGAACCATCTCGCTCACCGTCATTCCTCGATAACTTCAAAAGAACTGACCGATGGCTTCATTCAGCTGGGACTGGAGTTGCGGGCGCATCTGAGCGAGCTGCGGGACAGTCGCAGACCGAATAGCAGGGTGGACGATGAAGAAGTCAATCAGCTGAAGAAGCTCAACGAAATCGTGGCAACGCTGACGGGATTATTCGCAGCGGAACGGCATCATTTGGAACCACTGACTCAGGCGGAAACACTGGTCGACATCTTGTATCTCGAAGGCCTCTACAGTAAGAAGAACCGCAAGGCTCTGCGCAAGGAACTCAGTGCGCTCGATCCGTCAGCACTGAAGAACGATCAGAAAATCAAAGCGCTTTACACGTTCCTCAATTTCATGAGTGGCCTGGCATATTCGAGAATGGATGAGGCACTGGGTGAGGCCGCGCGGGCCTATTCCGTTATCACCAGGGAAGCGGAGAATTATCTTGAGATTCAAGCGAGGAAGAGCTCGCTGCAGGGGCTGGGGCAATTGCAGATAGAGCTCCACGATGCACACCGAAGTCTCCTGGCTGGCAAGAAAGATATTCATTTGAGTGGCACGGCCCGAGGTCTGGTGAAAGTGTTCCAATCGCAGAGCGACATTACCAGCTACCTGCGCGGCGATCCACGCAATGGTGAGGACACGATCTGGATCTTGAAGAGCGGATTGACCATGCCCAACGAGGCATCCTTTGCCGCCATTATTCTGGAAGATCCGATCATGAAGGCGTCCCACTACGACGGCTATGCGCGAAGCAAACAGCCGCCGATTCCGCTGCTGCAAGTACCGGGTGCGACTGATGCCTATGCGCACCTGAATGGCAAGCATGCAAAGCTGGAAGCAATTCGGAGCCCGCACGAGAATGTTACCCTGACAGTGACAGATTCGTCATCGTCACACAGTGTGATAACAGCAGCACCACGTATCCACCTTGCCACGTCAGCTGGATCCGCACAACTGTTTGAGATCGACTCGACCCGCAGCAACGATGAAATTCGTGCCTTGCAGATGGCTGCTGGTTCGAAGGCTGCGAACTATGCCTTACTTCGCAGCGTCCTGCCGCGCGATCCCGCGACTAATGAGGAACACATTTACCCTGGGTTTGCCATTCCGTTTCACTTTTATCAGCAACACATCGCAAAGTGCCGGGCTAACCGAGATATTGCCCGGCTCGGCGACTCCTATAAATCCCATGAGATACGCGATGCGCTGCAGTCGATTCAGGCGCAAATTCTTGACGCAACGCTCGACTCGAACTTGTTCGACCTGATGCAGGCACAACTGGAGCGGCGCATGCAGGCGCATCGCAGCAATCGTGATGGCAGCGTCAAACTGCGTTTCAGGAGTTCCTCGAATGCCGAAGACAACAAAGATTTCAGCGGCGCCGGCCTCTACGAAAGCCACTTCGCCTACTACACTTACGCAAGCGGTCGCTCCAGCAATGGCCGCAGCTATGAGGAGAACGAACAGCACATCGCAGCCGCAGTGAAGAGCGTCTGGGCATCGCTGTGGAAGCCAGAAGCCTATTTCGCCAGAGAGCGGGCTGGCATCGTTCAGGAAACGGTAGCGATGGGCATCCTCGTCCATCCCAGTTATCGCAAGGAAGAATCCACTGGCGTCGTGTTCCATTATTCGCCGGATGACATTGAAATCGTCATCAACGATGGCAACGAGAACGTGCAGAACCCGAACATTGCCGGGCTGACGCCGGAGCTGCATCGCATTCACAATGGCACCCACCATGTTGACTTCAGCAGCCGCTTCATCTTGAGCGAGAAGAGGATTCTCAGCAACAAAGATCACGCCCAACTCATGGGACTCCTCGAGACAGCGCTGCCCAAATTCAAGGAACTTTATCCCGATCAGGAAATCCCGGGCATTGACGTCGAATTCAAAATCCTTGAGCTGCCTGTGAATCCCGATGCTCCCGATGACGGCAAGAAGGACGTCGTCATGTTGAAGCAAATCCGCCCCTTAGCCAAACGCCAGTAACACTAATGCAAGTTACTTGAACCGAATCTCCGCACCTGTTCCACCGCTGAACATCGCTCCAAACCGCGTTCCGACGCGGGCGCTGGGGAAGTAGTAGAATTCGCTGGCGCGGCGATCATTTCTGTTAACCCACCTGGCCACTAGCATTCCGATGAGTGTGAGCAGGACGATGCAGGCAATGGTCGATGCCACAACCATGAAACGCTTCTGCGCTGTCAGTGCATTGGCCTGCTTGCGGCGATCAAGTTTGGAAACCAGTGAGTCTGCCAATGTGTGAACCGCAGCAAGAATTTGATTTTCAGAACCTTCTTCATTCTGGGCGGCCGTTCCAGCACTCTGGAGGATCACGTTGATGTCGTGCTCAGTGAGCATGACGTCGATTTCATCGGTGGCGACAAATGACAGGCCACCGCTGCCGCTTTCATAGACGACGACGACTCCAGTGTTGTGGTTAGCCCATGCTTTTCTCAATCGATGGGCACGTTCCTCGACAGTCTCACCGTCAAGGAAGCCATACATTGCGACATAGATTTGAATGCCATTGTTCTGGTGCAAATCTTTGAGAAATTTCGCCAGCTTGGCCAGTTCATCTGGCACCAGCGCGAATACGTGCCCGTCATCGAGAATTTGCGATTCAGGCGCAGGTGGGAGTGCAGCCTTACCAGAATCTGAAGCTTCACCCTGAGCCTGAACTTGGTCATGGGTTCCTGATGCCGATGGTGCTCGATCGGCGGTATTCGCCTGCTCCCTGCATCCGGTCAGAATGAGCGCCAGACTGAGGATCAGCCTGGCAGCCACGGAGGAGTGGTGGAGGGAGATCGATCGAACGAAATGGGCAAGCGAGTGGGGCACAGAGGATGATGGCTTCCTGTTAAATATTAGGAATTTCTGATATTTCAAGCAACTTAATAAATCCTGCTTTGATTGTGCCTCGTCAAATGCTGCCCAGGTGTGTGCCAAATCAGACTTTTGCGGCGAATCTTTGACAATCTTGAGCAAGCTGTCTAAATTCGTGCGCTTCCAATCGGCAGTCGATCGGAGGAAAGCAGTGAATTACATTCAGCAACAACATGATTTTTAGAGAATTGGAGTCGTACGGCTCGATTGGAGGCGAGATTGCCAAGTTCGCGCTTTCCTGGTCATTACAGCCAGTATAATGAACAGCGCATTCGGTTTGATTGCTCAAGCCAGTCCAGTAGTGGAATTGTCGGCCTTCGAGGCCACTTGGCAGATTCTCCTGATTCTGTTTTTCGTTTTGTTGAACGGATTCTTTGTCGCGGCTGAGTTCGCGATCGTGAAAGTGCGTTCCAGTCAGCTGGAAGAGTTGCTGGCAAAGGGTGGCGGCAAAGGAAAGCGTGCGCAGGCCGCCAGCCATGTGGTCAGTAACCTTGACGTCTACCTTTCTGCGACCCAATTGGGCATCACGCTGGCCAGCATTGGACTGGGAATGTTAGGTGAGCGCTACGTGGAACATTTTATCCGTGCCCTCCTGTACTGGAGTGGAATGGAATTGGATAAAAATGTCGTTACTATCATCGCCTTTCCCATCGCTTTTGGACTGATCACTTTTCTTCACATTGTTCTAGGTGAGTTGCTGCCGAAGTCGATAGCCATCCGCAAAGCGCTACCGACTGCGTTGTTTGTGAGCCGACCGCTTGGAGCGTTCCGTTGGCTGTTTCGCCCGGCGATCTGGTTTCTCAATGGCACCGCGAATCAGCTGTTGAAGTTGCTGTTCCGCATTGATCCTATCAGCGATGAAGGTGAAACGGGGCATAGTGAAGAAGAGCTGCGCCTGCTGGTGCATGAGAGCTCGCTGAACAACAATGTGACAGAAACTGAGCGTGATATTTTCGTCAATGCGCTGGAACTGAATGATCGTCAGACGCGTGAGGTGATGACGCCGCGCAGCAGTGTGGTCGTGCTGGATTCCAGTGCTACTTTTGAGGAAAATCTCAAGATTGCCCTGGAGTCAAAGCACACACGCTTTCCTCTGGTCGACGGGCACCTCGACACGCCGGAGGGCATCATTCATGTCAAAGACATGCTGGGAATCGTCAATGACGAGCAGGCAGATCTCAGTCGTATCAAACGCCAGGCAGTGCGCGTCCCGGAGATGATGCCGCTGGACAAATTGCTCCAGGTTTTCCTGCGCAAGCATGCGCATATGGCACTTGTAGTTGACGAATTTGGTGGCTCTGTCGGCATCGTCACGCTCGACAATGTCATCGAAGAACTGATCGGTGATATCCAGGATGAATTTGATACAGACGAGAGCGGATTCAACCGTGTCAATGATGACGAATTCTTTGTCGACGGCACCTTCCCGCTGTACGAATTGTCAGCATTCTGTGACCTCAAGCTGGAGCATCCCGACGTTGCGACGGTTGGCGGATACGTGACCAATTTGCTCGGTCATCTGCCAACGAAGGGCGAAGCTGTAACGATTGAGGATTACCTGGTAACGACGGAACAAACGGATGGCCGCCGGATCATTCGACTCCGCTTCCGGCGCGAGGAATCGACGGCTGTTGCTTGATTTAGTCAGCGAGCGTTTTTTTGTGACTCCTGCGGCAGTCAGCTAGTCAAAAGGTTGCTGGCCGCTGCGGCCGGGACAACTTTGTCACTATTGATTATTCTGCTACGTGAAACAAATTCCCTCTATTCCGAAGAGCCTCGCGATGGCTGTTTTTCTGATTTCCACCCCCTTCCTTTTGCCTGGCTTGAGCCGCGATGATGCGAGCGCATCAACCGAACTTGCGACTGGTAAGATGGAACGCGAGACAGCTGAAACATCCCAGCGGACAGTGGCAGTATCAGCGATCGCAGGTGCGAGCGCCAGCATCGTTCCTCAGTCCAGCTCCCAGTAGAATCCAAACTTGAGAAATGATGACTTTCCCTGTGCGGCGGTAAGCGCCTCTCGCAGGCGGTTCATCATCTGTGGATAGCCGGCCCTTCGACTCACTGCATATGGCTGGGTGGCAAAGGCATTGGCGTCGCTGATCTCGATGAGCTCACAGGTGTCTTCGATCATTTTACTGGCCAAGGCATTGCTGCGATAAACCAGCGCGGCGTCGAGCGCCCCCACTTGCACTTGATTCACCAACTCGTCTCCCTTTGAGGCATTGAGCACAATGTTGCCAGACGACTGAATGGCATCCCATTTCTGTGTGCGCTTCAGTAACGTGACGGTCAGATCGCCCAGGGCAGATTTCTCAGGATGGGCGATGCCCAGTTTGATACCTGGCTTCGTAAGGTCATCCAGCGATTGCACATTTTCTGCGCCGTCCTTTGGCACGAGAATGACGATATCATTGCGCGCGACGACCGTTCCTTTCTCAAACCGATCCTGCACCATATCGAGAAATTTCACATCGCAGGAAAAGTAGGCGTCTGGCTTCGCGCCACTTTTCATTTGCGCGACTAGTGTCCCGCAGCCTTCGTAGACGGTAGAAATTTCGACACCTTCCCGTTTCTCAAAGTTGGCCAGTGATTCTTCGATCGCTGGTCGCAGCATCGATCCCGAGAAAAAAGTAATGCGCGGCACGGTTGCCCATGGGTCACCCTCTGGAACTTCATAGCCGTGATCCTTGAATATCTTCTGCCCGCGATCTCTGGCGGTCAGAAAACGGGCGAACTGCAATGCAGCCGTGGCATTCTTCGTCGAACGCAAAACCCCAACGGTCGCCTCCTTGCGTTGGGCATCAAATTCGGGCACGTGGACAAATTCGACATTTGCGTATTGCCTGGCCAGGGCATCCCAGATGATTCCGGCATCAGCCAGTCCTAACTCCACTGTCTCTGCGACTTCATTGACCGTCGGCTTGGTAACGATCACATTCTTCTCAATTTCATCCAGAATTCCCGTCGAGCGAAGAACTTTGCGGGTGAATTTCCCCACCGCAGCTTCCGGGTTGGCCAGGACGATTTTCATTCCGGCAACAGTCAGATCCTGCAGTGTATCAATTTGCAACGGGTTACCGCTTTTCACTGCTAGTCCGCCTGTAAGATAGGCCGCCGGAATCGCTTCATCGATTAATCCTTTGCCTTTCGCAGAGTCAATGTAGCTGCGATCGGCTGGCAGATACAGATCGCCACCAGCGACTTCCAGCGTTGCTTCCAAGGTCCCTGACGGGCCGAAATTGAGCTGCACGGAACGTCCTGTTTCTTTTTCGTAAGCGGCGACAATGGCACTGACGGGCAAGCGCAAGCCAGCGGCACAATGAAGCAACAGCGGCTCGGTGGTTCCTCGTTCACCATTTTTCTCTAACAGTGCCAGAACAGCTACCAGGCCAGCTGCCGCTAGAGCGATCGCCGCTAGAATTGTTTTGCCATTGATCATCAGACTCCGTTCTGTCGGGAGGAACTAGCTGGGGTGGTTACTGCTGCGTCGCGTTGAAGGTGCCTACTCCCGTGCGATCTCCACCATCTTCGGTCACAGAAACCGTGCCGCGCAATCCATTGGCCTCACTCAATGTTCCACTGTAATCATAGACGAAATCGAATTCCTGTTCTTCATAGCTGCGGCGCACGCGCATTTTGAAGGCCCCAGCGTCATAAGTAACCGTCTCAGCCGGATACTCACCGCTGCGCGGACTAATCAACCTGGCACTCAAAACGTCATCTTTGCGATCGATGCTCAGCGTGTAATCCACGGCATCGCCATTGACTGTAAGCAGCATCTTCCAATCGCCGAGCAAGCTCAATGTAGGCAGCGCATTTTTGCGACGTTCTTCGATTGATTTCGTCATGCGTTCACCGGGATCTTCATCAATGAGGTAGCGATTAAACCATTCGACCATAGCCTGTGCTGCCTTGTCATCATCTTCTCCTTCGAAGCCATGACCAGCATCAGGAAATCCCATGAACTGTGTGGGAACAGAAAGGGCACGAAGCGCATTGTGCATCGTCTGACTGTGCGAGGGCGGCACCAGATCGTCCTTCAGTCCGACCACGAAAAGTGAAGGCGCGTCATCCTCCGTAACGTGTTGCATTGGTGAAACCGAATCGACCAAATCGGCACCAAAATGCGTCGCTGGAAATCGCTTGTCATTCAAAAAAGGCTTCAACTCTGTCGGCGGAAAATAGGCTACGACTGCCCCGACGCGGCTTGATGTCTTTTCGACTGGATCGGCGGCCTGGGCGTCGCCTTCGTCGCCCGTAGTTCCCAGCATCAGGGACAAATGTCCGCCAGCACTGGCGCCACAAACGCCAATGCGATCAGGATTCAATCGGTAATCCTTTGCGTGCGAACGAATGAATCGCACAGCAAGCCGCGCATCGTCCACCGCATCGGGAACCTTGAACACCGGACTGCTGCCATGGCGAACCAGGAACACGATGAATCCTTCATCCAGCAGTTTCTTAAACGGATTTGGTCGATTGACCACGGTCGCCGGATCGAACCAGCCAGACACCCAGCCGCCACTTACCATGAATAGAACGCCTGCCTTGTTCGGCCTATTCGGTGTGAGCACATCCATCGTCAGCGCCATGCCCATCTTGCGTCCATAAATGACGTCCGCATCGATTTTCGTCTTTGCCTGGGCATGGGCGGGAATGAGCGAACAAACCGCCATTGTGAGGGCAAGAATGCGAGTGGAGACATGTTTCATATCAGCAGAGTGTGGCAGTGGCAGTAGTGGCGGTAGTGGCAGCGATTGTTGAAATCGAGCGTCTCTCGAAATAGATGATGACTAAAATGGGTTCTCGTCATCCGCTTTCTCTTCAGTGTCGCCTTCGTCGGTGCCGGTTTCGGCATCAGCGTTGCTCGCTGGCGTAACGCCTGCGTTCGCATTGTCGATATTTTCCACGCGGGCATCGAAGAGTGCCAGCTTGCAGGCACTCGTGCAAAATCGGAAGAATTTTGAGTTACCTGCAAGGAAGGTAACGCCGGTGACCTCTCGGTCTGATGTTTGCCAGTAGGTGCGCAGCAAATGCTCAACAGGTTCATCCCAGTCGCCCACTCCCCCTTCGCCATCATTGGCATCGCGGAACTGTGCTTCCATTTCAGAAGTCAGTTTGTGGGTTCGGTAGGAAACCAGCCATGCTTTGTTTGACTTGAACTCGACGTGGATTTCGACGTTGTCCACAAGGAAGAGGACGGCACTGTCGCTGGCGGGCAACTCTACTTTGCCCTCACTTTTTGGTTCTCCGTAACGTTCAATCAGTTGCTCACGAGACTCTCCCAATCGCGCGCTGGCATTGGTAGCCAGACTGCCGAAAATTGCGCCGATCAGTGTCACCTGAGTAAGGACTTGAGAAAAGATTGCTTTCATGGCCATGAGACTACACGGAGCAGGCTGGAAGGTCAACATTCCGGACGCTGGTCAAACATTGATCGAGATCCCTGGTCACTGTGGCAGACGCGCGCTCGTCCCCTCCCCTTTCGGCGAGTGCGTCTCAATAGGCAATCCATCCGCGCGGCCCTCCGTCCAGTGCTGCAGATTCTCCAGTCGCTGGCGACCGTGCGCGTAGTAGAGATCATCGAGTGTTCTCAGGTGGTTGGCATAGGCCCGCGATCGCGCTAATTTCCAGTCATTCTCAGCTGCCGGATCTGCAAGCACCCATCCACTTAGCGCATCAGTGATCTGATCTGCGATCAACTGGTGACCACGAAGCGATGGATGAATGTGATCCACTAAAATTCCGGTGCCGAGGATCCGTGTCTTCTGCGATTCTTCGAACGATGCCTTCAGATCAATGAAGCGAGTCGCTGTTTCATCGCAGGCCGTTTGCATCTGCACACGCATCGCGGCCAACATGCGCAGTGGGCAGATGTCCGTTTCCAATGCCAGTTCCAATGATTCGCGCGCTGCGGACAGGTCGCCAATTGCCAGCTGGCTGTGACCAAGGGCAAAGTGAATTCCCGCATTGTCTGGATCGATCGCAGATGCCTGCGCCAGCAACTGAGTCACTTCCCATGGGGCAGACTTTCTTCTGCGCTCCGCCTGAGAGAGCAGAGTGTCACGCTTTGTTTCCCCGTCGCTGGATAAGTTTGCCGTTGGTTCGCTTTTGAATGGTGGGCAGTCCTTGAGATTGGAAGGCGGTGCCAACACTAACAGAGGCACGTCGGCACCATCAGCGATCTGAATCATGCGGCGCACATTCTCTTTGAAGTGAGCAACGACGCCGACTCTCCAGGATTCATCCCGATGGTAGACTTCCAGGCCGCGCTGGTAGTCGAGCAGCGCGTCCACCTCACGTTTTAAGATCGGGCGCGATGCCTCAACTTGATCACGATTCGTCACCAGCCCGGCCATACTGCGATAAAGGTGCAGCCTGGACACCGATCGCATGATCTTGCCAAAGGTACCGTTCCATTTCCGCACCGAGGCATAGGTGCGATCTTCAAGGAACTCATTGTGGCCAGTGCAGAGCACGAACAAATCTGGCTGGTAGTCAAGGCATTCGCTCACGATCGGCACTAGACGATAACTGGCGTAAGAAATGCCTCCGCAGTTCACCACTTCAAATGTCCGCTCAGGATAAGCAGACTCGAGACTCAGGCGGAGCCAGGTAGAAAAGGCAGTTGGTGTTGAATAGGGCCTGCCCTGCACCGTCGATCCGCCAAAGCAAAAAATGCGAAAAGCTCCGTCGCTTTTCCGTGCAGCAAAGTGATCAGCCACAAAAATTGGCTGACGTTCCTTGCGGATCTCATACCGAGTCGCATCCGGATTCATCTCAAACAAAGGTTCAACCTCACTGAAACTCACATACGGATCAATCATTGGGTCCACTTTCCCCCATCCAGCGAGCCGACAGATCCCCTCCGCCGCAGCAACCACGAGAAGGCCAAAGGCTACTGCCGCGAGCCTGTGTTTCCACGTCTGGTATTTAGTTGGATCAGCGATAGTCAGCCTTTCACCCTTTTATTCTTATCGAACACGTCTTTCAACGACAACAATATCACTCCATGATTGAGCCTGGCCAGCACGCAACTGTTCAATTTCTTGCAACTGATTCAAAACGAACACAGCCTGCCCCTGCTTTGAATTTCCAGATTATCAAAAAGATCTCAATTGCAATTGGCTTTCTCACAGCAGCCCTGAATGTCTCTGCTCAGAATGAGCCTGAGCCTGGTCAGGAGTCGCTATTCGGGCTCGATTCCGTTGTCGACATTCATCTAGTGATTGAGTCGGAGGAATGGGCTAAACTTCAACCGGCAGAGGACACAGACTGGGACATTTACAAGGCATTTGGGAGGATTGATAAAGATGCTAAAGCTGGGCGACATTATCACAGTGATCGATCGTCGCGTCCAGGCCTCGCTGGTTATCTAGGCGTTGATCACGCATACGGAAAAGGGAAAATCACCATTGATGATGAGAGCGTCGATGACGTGGGAATTCGTTACAAAGGCAATGGCACTTTTCTGGAAGGGCGGGAACACGGAAAGTATTCGTTCAAGATCGACTTCAATGAATTTGATGATGATCAGGAGTTTCGCGGCCTCACAAAGATCAATTTGCAGAACAATGTTTCGGATCCGTCGTTCCTGCGCGAAGCCCTGTCTTATGAGATCTTTCGCGAGGCGGGCATCCACTGTCCGCGATTGGGTTGGGCACGGGTGACGCTGACGGTGCCCGGCGTGATAGATGACGAGGAACTGGGCGTCTACGGCCTGGTCGAACAAGTAGGCAAGCGCTTCCTCAAAGATCGCTACGGCTCGTCGAAAGGACTTCTATTAAAACCGAGCACGTTCGGCACATTTCGCCACTTCGGCAATGAGTGGGAACCTTACGAGGCGGCCTACTTTCCAAAAACCAAAGGCTCGGACGAGCAAAAGCGCAAACTGATCGACTTCTCTCGTCTGCTTCAGGAATCGAACGATCAGGAATTTGATCAGAGGATCGAGAGCTTCCTCGATACCGATCAGTTCCTGCGATTTCTGGCCATCAATGTGCTGCTGAGCAACCTCGACAGCTTCCTGGGGGGCACGCAGAATTACTATGCGTATCTTGATCCTGGCACGGATCAATTTCAGTTGCTGCCGTGGGATCTCGATCACTCATTCGGTTCGTTCGATCTGGTGGGAAATCCAGAATCGCGCCGCGACCTCAGTATTCATGCTCCTCACTGGGGCTCCAATCGATTGATAGAGCGGATGCTCGCTATTCCCCGTTACAAGGAAGCATACCATCAAATTCTCGAAGACTATTTGGTCACAGTGTTCGCTCAGGAAAAACTGGGAAAGCAGATTGCGGAAACGGCGGCTTTTCTCCGTCCAGTGGTGGCAAAAACTGAGCGCGGCAGGGATTCATTGCGCAAGTTTGACAGGATCGTCGCCGCCGATCCATCGGGCAGTGAACATCATGCCTTGAATCTCTTCGTCGCCCGGCGCCATGCTTCGTTGAAAAAGCAGCTGGCTGGTGAATCCGCTGGTCGAGTGCTTAAAATGGGAGGTCTGCCGGACTTTAAGAAGATGATTCCAGTGCTGGCCATCTGTGCCATCGCTCTGCTTCTGAATGTCATCGCGTGGGTCTGGGCGGTAGCAGTCGGGTTCCGGGGTAGTGTTCTCTGGGGCGTTTTTAATTTACTCCTTTTCCCGATCACTCCCTTAATTTACGGCTTCGGCATTCGCAAAGATCTTGGCAAACGTGCTGCTATTGCGACATTGGCGAGCAGTCTGGTTCTTGCCTGCGCCATCGTCTATGCTGTCTGGGTGTTTGAGAACATCGTGCAGTGATCAAGATGAATGCTTCCCGCCGGGACCGCCACACAGTAGGCTGACAGCTTGAGGATTCTGATTGTCGGCCCTAAAGTAGCCAATGTTCCTACTGGCAACCACTGTACAGCACAGCAGTGGGCCGCGATTATCGCGTCAATTGGACATGACGTCACTTTCCACGATTCCCCAGTTGGCGAATCCTGTGATCTTTTAGTGGCACTTCACGCGGAGAAAAGCCACGGAATCATTGAGAACCTGAAATCTCAAAATCCAGGATTGCCGGTAATTCTGGCGTTGACTGGGACCGATATTTACCCTGCCCCTGCTGCCCTGGCACTCGATGCAATGCAGCTGGCCGATGCGTTGGTCGTGTTGCAGGCGAAGGCACTGGATCGAATCCCCGCACAGCACCTTCACAAATCCCACGTCATTGTGCAATCGGTGCAAAAGTTTGTGACGCCTCCCGAGCATACGGAAAAGAGTAGAGATCCATTCCTGATTTGCGTTGCAGGACATCTGCGCGATGTGAAGGATCCGCTCCGCGCAGCGCAAGCCGCGCGCAAGCTTCCCGCCAGCTCTAACATTCGCATCGAACATGTCGGAGCCGTCCTTGATCGGAAGTATGATGCGCTTGTCATGCGCGAGCAGGAAGAGAATCCACGTTACGTTTTTCTGGGAGAACGAACTTGCGCACAGGTGCAGGAACTCATGCACCGCAGCCAGGCCTCGATTTTGTCTTCCCATGCAGAAGGCGGTGCCCGGGTCATCGGCGAATCGATTGTCGAAGGCACCCCGATACTGGCCACACGCATCGATGGCGTCACCGGCCTCGTTGGCGATGACTATCCTGGATTGTTCACAGCGGGAAACACGACTGAACTTGCAATGCTACTTGAAAAGCTGGAGACCGATGCGGCGTTCATGACTTTGCTGCACAGCGAAGTCAACCGGCTGGCACCGGAATTTGCCCCCGATCTCGAACGCGATGCATGGCATCGATTGATCAATCAATTGGTTCAAGTGGACCAACTGGGGGCACCTGCAAATTGACCATGAATACGAAAGCCGGACTTTTAGATGAGCTTGATCGCACCGATCGACGCACCATGGCGTTGCTCGAAAGCCTTGAAGATGGGCAATTGAATGTCCCCTACCAACCTGGCATCAACCCACCGATATGGGAACTGGGGCACGCCGCGTTCTTCTATGAGTTCTTTGTCCTGCGCGCCCTGGATCATGCTGGCCCAGCAATGCCCGGCTATGATAAGATCTGGGATTCGTTTGAAATCCAACACCGCGAGCGCTGGAAAGAAGGCGTCGTTCCTGACAAAACCATCACCCTTGACTACTACCGCCGTATCATTGGCGCCGTGCGTCAGCGCATCGTCACACGCGACCTCAATCAGGAAGATCACTACCTTTATAAATATGCCATTTTTCACCAGCACATGCATATCGAATCGCTGGTCTGGTGTCGGCAAACACTCGGCTACCCACCGCCACCCGGTGCCATTGCAGGTGCGAGACTAGCCGAAAGTGCGCCCGCTTGTGATCTTGAAGATGCTCAGATTCCGGGCGGGCTTTATCGCATTGGCCTGCCGGCAAAATCAGCACACTCGAATGACTTTGCGACTACCCTGTTCGGATTCGACAACGAGAAGCCGGAATTTGAACGAAGTGTCGAACCATTCGCAATCTCGAAGACACTGGTATCAAATAGTGAGTATCTGGAGTTTGTCGAGAACGCAGGATATTCGACGCCGAACTTGTGGAGCTTCGGCGGTCGACGCTGGCAGGAAAACTGCGGACGGCAGCACCCAGCCTATTGGAGGCAACTGGAAGGCAAATCGGGCACTTGGCAGCAGCGATTCTTCGATTCCTGGCAAAAGCTGCAGCACGATGCTCCCATCATCCATGTCACTTTCTGGGAAGCCGAAGCCTTCTGTAACTGGGCGGGCCGTCGCCTGCCGACAGAAATTGAGTGGGAAGCTGCGGCGCGCGGAAGCGATGCACACCTTTTCCCGTGGGGCGATTCGCTCGACGCTTCACGTGTCGACATGGACGCCACCCATCTCGGGAAACTTCCTGTCACCAGTTTGCCGGAAGGCGCAAGTGAAGCGGGGTGCCTGCAGATGCTTGGCACCGCATGGGAATGGACGACTAGCCAGTTCTTGCCCTACGATGGTTTTTGCGTCGACATGTATCCATTCATGTCGACCCTCCAATTTGGCGATCACAAAGTGGCCCGTGGCGGTTCATGCGCTACCTCATCCTGCCTGATCCGCAGCACCTATCGCCAGGCCTACCATCCAGACCGGCACGATGTCTTCACCGGCTTCCGTACCTGCGCGCGGTAACAATTGCTCGGTAGAGCTTTGATCATCTGATTTTTCTAGTCTTGCTTCAATTTTTCGATGAATGCACTCGAACACTCTAAATCTCGCTCAAGATTGCGCTACGGCGCTCTTGATATTCAGATTCTGTGATGACTTTGTCCGCAAGCAGTTTGTCCAGCTTACCTATGCGCTCAGCTGTGGTTAATAGCTGTGCTCCCGATGCGGCACCACATTGCCGACGAGCGACCACCTTGACCAAAATGAATGCCATGACTAGGATCACCACGAAAACTAGGATCACCACGAAAACGATCAATATTAACTCGGGTCCTCCTATTGGGCCCATGTTCGCTCCTTTCTCCTGAATACTGACAACCTTCTCATTGAACAAATTTTTATGAAATTCGTGAGCATGCGTCAACCTATTCTCGATTCTTGCTGCGAACTCGTGTCAATCACGATCAAAGATGGATGGGCTAAAGTCTCGCTTTCCAAAACCACAGTCCGGGTATCGATTGATCCCAGCATCGGTTGCGAGATTTCCGATCCGCCGGGATGCAACGGAAGTTCAGATTCACCTAATGAAATCACCGAGTGTGCGTTGGTAATGATCAGTCAATCTCGTCGTCGCTAATCAAACTACCAACTTTTTCCATCGTGCTCAACATGCTGTCAAAATCGTTCGCTGCCTCGCTGGCGCTCCTTTCTATGTCGTGCCATTCGACGCAGTCCCTGTTGGAGGATGCCCCTGCTCATCCTCCAGCTCTCGTTGGAAAACATGATATTCTGTTATTCGAATGCACGTTCTTCTCCGCTCCTGACGACTTCGAATTACTCAAGAACACAAGCAAGAATCACGTTGCTGGTGTGTTTTCAACCGAGGATGGTGATCGCCTCATCAAGCAGCTTAAACGGCGGCGAAAATTTGAGATAATGT